>SHYD01000051.1 GCA_009692945.1 Dehalococcoidia bacterium
TCAGCGTTGTAGCGCTCCCAGTCTCCGGGCGGGTGCTCCATCCATTGGTCTCGCACCGCCGGCGGTATGGACCACCTCGACCGCTCATCCGTCACCCAGAACGCCAGTCCGGCGGCCTCGTCCAGCACGAGGGCCGGTTCGTGATGCTTATCGGTGCCGTCCAGAAACGACCAGGTCCAGGGCGTTTCTGCCAGATGGGCGTCGGCGTCGATGACGGGTATGGTCGTCTCCCCAATACGAGTGAGTACACGATACCAGATACCCCTTAGAAAAACCCTAGGCTGACTTGAACTTCCGGACCACCCGTGGCAAGATGCCGCAAAGGCCTACCGTGAAAGCTGAACGGCGAACCCTTCTTCCGGTTCATCGGACGCTACGCCGCGCTGCAGGCTGGCCTGGATCACCCCGACTCCGAGACTTGATCCCTCCGGTTACCGCCGGTAACCGTCGCCATTTGGTATACTGGCGCCGTTGCGGCTCCAGTCGATCTTCCCTCAGGAGCGTTGCCATGCCCCACGCAGCTATCAACGGCGTCAGCATCTACTACGAGGAGGCGGGCGCAGGGTTCCCCCTGGTCTTCGTCCACGAGTTCGCCGGCAACCATGAGAGCTGGCGGGAACAGGTGCGGTTTCTGCGCCAGCACTACCGGGTCATCACGTACGACGCCCGCGGTTACCCCCCCTCCAGCGTCCCGGAGGACCCCGCTGCCTACTCTCAAGACATCGCAGTCGAGGACCTGCACCAACTGCTCCGCCACCTCAACATCGACCAGGCCTATATCGGCGGCCTCTCGATGGGGGGTGCGCTCACGGTCGTGTTCGGGGTCACCCATCCAGAGATGTGCCGGGCACTGATCATCGCGGGGGCGGGCACCGGCAGCACCGACCCGGAGCGGTTCCGCGCTCAGTGCGAGACCTTCGCCGCCCAGCTCGACGCCGGCGGGATGCCGGGGCTCACCGGCTACTGCAAGGGCCCGACCCGCGTCCAATTGCTGCGCAAGGACCCGGCGGCATGGCAGGAGTTTGCGGACCTGTTTTATCAGCATTCAGCCCATGGCTCGGCCTGCACCTTCCGCCAGGTCCAGGGGAAACGGCCGCCGATCTTTGCCTACAAGGAGCAGTTGCAGCGCCTCGACATCCCGGCGCTGATCCTGGTGGGCGACGAGGATGACCCCTGCTTGGAGCCTGCGCTGTTCCTGAAACGGGCGCTGAATCAGTCGGCGCTCATCACGTTCCCCCGCAGCGGCCACGGCATCAACCTGGAGGAGCCCGAGTTGTTCAACACCGCAGTGCTCAACTTCCTCCGGGAGGTCGAGGCCGGGCGCTGGGGCGGCCGCCAGCAGGGCGACGGAGCCGGCTTCCTGACCGACAGCGCTAAACCATAGGCCGGAAGTTATCCACAGATTACGCGGATTTTCACAGATTCGGAAAAAATTGATCCAGATGAAGTGAGCGGTCAGAGTTGAGCGGCGGAGACCTTGGGAGCGGGGGTGCACGAGGGCGCAGCCCGCTGCCGGGGGCGTGCGGGTGCCCTGAAAGGAGTGGGCACCTTTTTTCTTCATGCCTGAATGAGGGCTTTGGGACGGGGGTGTGGGGTGTCCCCACACACAAACGAAATGGGTGGGTGGGTGGGAAGTACAGGCTTTGAGGTTGTCCGACGAGAAACCTGTAAGGAGGGAATCATGACGAGCGTTACGGCAGCGACCGTCGCGGGCGGTACCGCGACCATTGATGAACCAGCCGTTGCCGATCTTCGCGGCAAGCTGCAGGGGCCACTGTTGCGGGCGGACGATGACGGGTACGAGGCCGCCCGCCGGGTATGGAATGGCAACATCGACCGCCACCCCGCGCTGATTGCACGCTGCACCGGGGTGGCCGATTTGATGGCGGCAGTTCGTTTTGCCCGCGACAACAGCCTCGTGGTGGTGATCCGGGGCGGAGCGCACAACGCCGCGGGCAACGGCACCATCCAAGGGGGCATGCTCATCGACCTGTCGCTGATGAAGGGAATTCAGGTCGACCCGGTCCAACGCATCGCTCGCGCCCAGGGGGGCGTGGCGTGGAAGGAGTTCGACCGCGAGGCCCAGGCCTTCGATCTCGGGACCACCGGGGGCACGGTTTCGAACACCGGCCTCGCCGGCCTCACTCTGGGCGGCGGCGTGGGCTGGCTGATGGGCAAGCACGGGCTGACGGTGGACAACCTGCTCTCCGTGGATCTCGTCACCGCCGGCGGGGAGTTCCTGAAGGCCAGCGAGGAGCACAACCCAGACCTATTCTGGGGATTGCGCGGCGGCGGCGGCAATTTCGGGGTGGCAACGTCCTTCGAGTACCGGCTGCACCCGGTGGGCCCGGCGGTCCTGGGCGGCATGGTACTGCACCCGATGGCGGCCGCCCGTGACGTGCTGCGCTTCTACCGGGAGTTCTGCGGGAAGCTGCCCGACGAGGCGGAGGCGCTCGTCGCGCTCATCACCGCCCCGGACGGGACGCCGCTGATCGCTCTGATCCTGGGCTACAACGGACCCATCGACGAAGGGGAACGAGTGCTGGCCCCGGCCCGCCAATGCGGTAGTCCGGTCCACGATGCGGTGGGTCCGTTGCTGCACGCCGTCCGGAACACACTGCTAGATGAGCCAAATGCCATCCACGGAATCCAGCGGTATTGGAAGAGCGGGTTCTCCAGAGACCTGAGCGACGGACTCATCGACACCATGGTGGAAACGGCGCAGAGCTTCACCTCCCCACCGAGCGCGATCCTGGCGGTCTACATCCATGGGGCAGCGACCCGCATCGCCCCCACCGTCACCGCATTTGGCCTGCGGGACGTCCAATGGGACGTGAACCTCATATCGCAATGGACGGCGCCGGACGAATCACCGCTGCACATCGACTGGACCCGCCGGCAGTGGGGCAAAATGGAGAAGGACCTTTCCGGAACCGCTTACCTCAACCACCTGGCGGGCGATGATCGGCCGGAAAAGGTCCGGGCATCCTACGGCCCCAACTACGACGGCCTACTGGAACTCAAGCGGAAGTACGATCCCACCAACATGTTTCGGATCAACGCCAACATCAGCCCCGCAGCCCCCTAATCCCGGATCCGCTGCGTGAACCAGTCGGTCGGGAGTTCGCGCCCCAGCCCACGCTCCTTGGCGCGGCCATACGCCGCGGCCGCAGCGGTGGTGATCTGGACCGCTTGAGTCCCCTCGGAGATGAAATAGGTGATCTGGTCCGGGCTGGTCCGGCCGGGGTGCCGCCCCAACACCAGGTCCTCCATTTGCACCATCTGCGGGCTTTTAGCGTGGCCGCCCTCGCGGGGAAACCGCTCGTAGTACGCCGGGTCGCCCAAGGCCACGCTCCAGCGGGACGGGCCTGCCGACTCGGCGAGCGGGTGCTGCGGCTTGCCCCATCCCAGGCGGAGCGCCACATCCGCCCGTTCGAACACCCCCGGGCTCTCCTCCAGCCGCACCGTGATGACGTGCGTCCCCGGCGCCACCCACGCGGCATCGACGATGGGCTTGGTCGCATCGGAACACAACGCGAGGATGTCCGCCCCCCGGACCGCGGCTTCCGGGTTATCGACGGGTTCGACGGTCAGTCCCAACTGTGCCGACAGATCGCGGGCGTACGCCACGCGGTTGGCAGGCGTCGGGCTGAACACCCGGACGCGCGTTATGTCACGTACTGTGCAGATCGCCGGGATAAAGGTGCGGGCCATGCCGCCCGAGCCCAGCACGCCGATGGAGGCAGCATCCGGGCGAGCCAGGTGCTTCACCCCCAGCGTGGCCGAGGTCGCCATCCGCATGTGCTGGATGTAGCCGTCCTGCATCAGAGCAAGCGGTTCGCCGTTGGCGGTGCTGAACAGCATGATGAGGCCAAGAAAGGTCCCAGGGGCTACGCAGTACTTCTCCTCGGTGGTGCGGTCGCCCGGCCAGTAGGCGACGTCCGACTTGAATCGCAGCGTCATCATCCCCAGCGACCGGCTGGCGCCCTGCATGGTGCTAAGGCTGAAGAAGCCGTCCTCCCTTGCCGCAGGGGCGGTCAGTTCGGTGCGGCCCAGCGCCACCTCGCCCGATTCCATCTCCCGGTAACCCGCTTCCATGGCGGCCAGGCAGGTCGTGAGGTCGAACACCTGGGCGATGTCGTCATTGCTCAACAGCAGCATGGAAACCTCCCGAGCGTCACAGCTTCTTGCGCATGGTGATGTGTTCGATGCCGGCTTCCTCGAAGATGTCGCCCTCCGGACGATACCCGAAGCGGGCATAGAACCCTTCGACGTCGCACTGGGCGTGCAGGACGCTCTCGTGGTAGCCTTCGGCCCGAGCCTGCCCTTCGAGGTATGCCAGCACCCGGCCCCCGACGCCGCGCCCCCGCCACGCCTTGTCGACCGCCATCCGCCCGATACGGCCCACTCCCGGCTCTTCGTCGATCAGCCGGCCGGTGGCGATCGCCGACCCGCCCGCCAACGCCACCGCGTGGTGGGCGGTGGCGTCGAGCTCGTCATACTCCTCGGTTTCAGGGACGCCCTGCTCTTGCACGAACACGCGCAGCCGCACCGCCCGCGCGGATGCCATCTCGGCGCGAGTCTCGGCCATTTTTACGATGTACCGGGGTTCAGTCATGAACTACGATTCTCCAAATCCGGCCAAGAGCGGCTCGGTGCGTTCCGCCATGTCCGGGGGCCCGTCAAACAACTCCGAAGGGGGAAAGGGGCGCCGCATAGCGCCGGGCCGACAGCCGGACTCCCCAACGGATCAGGAGCGCCTGGCTGATGCCGGTCTCCGCCGAAACGCGAGCCAGCGCCTGTTTCAGTTGGTCGGGGAGGTACACAGTAGTCCTTAGCATTACGTCTCACTTTATACCCTAAGGGCAACGTATATCACCCAGGGCTTCCCATGATTCGCTCAGAATCCCGCAGATTCGGGAGGACTCCAAGTTCAAGGTTCGACGTTCGGAAGTACCGCGTGGTCCCTCCGTTGGTGGTAAGGGCGGATTTCAAACCCGCCTTCCCCTCGACCGCGCCGCGCCAACCTGAGTTCTCCCGGGCCCTCCCCGTGTCGCCTCGGCCGGCGGACTCAGCTTCTTGCTCCGATCGAACGCGGCGATGCGTCCTCGAACCCGGCAGATCGTCGACATACCGTAATTGCGACGCATGCGTCGCCGCTACAATGAGCAACACCCGCGCGGCGACACATTCCCCACCAACGTTGAACCTCGAAGTTTGAACTATACCCCCCACCTTCCCGTCCGCCTGCAGCGCCCGCTCGAGGCTCGGGGCCATCTTCATCGCCCGGAACTCGCCGGTGGCGAAGTCGAGTGCCAGCGCCTCGGCCCGGCGGTCGGGGTAGTGGCCCAACAGCAGCAGTTCGGCCAGCTGCAGCGCCTGATTGACGGCACCCCGCGACAAGGGTACGCTTCCGCCGCCGGTCTGAACGACAGGAAACGGAGGGAGCGGGGTGGCACTCTTCAACCCAAGCCCAAGCGAGAGGAAACTCCTATGGATCGTCGCCATCATCGGCTTGCTGGGGCCCAACGGGATGTTTGTCTACTACCTGCTGTTTCAGCCCGAGGTGACCAGCGCGGCTTTCGGCAATCCGGTGGCGCTCACTTTCATCATCGACGCACTCGCGGCTACCTTTCTGCTGGCCTATCTGCTCGCCCGTCGGCGCGTGAGCAGGCTGGGATGGTCCTGGTTCATCGTACTGGGACTGTTGGGCGGCCTGTTGTTCGCGATCCCGGCGTTCCTGCATTTGGGAGCCAGTCCAACCGACGACGACGGCAACCATCACACGTAGATCCGGTTCGCATCGGTGCACATCCGTGTCATACGCGGACTGCTTCCGCGGATGAGGAGAACGTCAAACCCGGCCTGCGGGGAGACCCGCCGAGACCTCCTCCCCAATCCGTGCAAATCTGTGTAAATATGTGGATCCTATCCGGTTCCCCCGGCCCGTTTGACACCCGCGGCAGTCGGTATTAGAGTTCGGTTGTTCCGTCACGCACGCCAGCAAAACATGCCCGCTCCGGAGGTTTCTCATGGTGCAAAGTCCCGCCAAACCCAAGCTGCTCGGCGGGCGCGCCGACAAGCGTTTCACCTACGATCTGTGGATGGAGGAGCAGGGCCTCCCCATCTATCGAGGCTATTACATCGAAGACCTCCGCACCATCGACCTGAAGCTGTGGGACCTGCGGGGCTGCAAGACCGCGTTCGTGCAACTGATGGGCATGGAGGGCGTGAACGAGTGCCGGGTGTCGGAGATCGCTCCCGGCGAGACACTGCCGCCCTTCAAGCTGGAGATCGACGAGATCGTGTACGTGCTCCAGGGACGCGGCCTCACTACCGTGTGGCGCGGCAAGGATGGCGCCAAGCGCACCTTCGAATGGCAGCCCCACAGCATGTTCCTCATCCCCCGTGGCTATCATCACCAGATCTCCAACACCCGCGGCGATCAGCCGGTCCGCCTGCTCCATTACAACTACCTGCCGGTGGTGATGTCCGCCGTGGACGACCCCAAGTTCTTCTTCGACAACCCCTACGAGCGGCCCGACGAGATGGACGAGGAGAGCATGTACGCCGAGGCCAAGGTGATGGCCGACGACACCGGGACGCTGGGCCCCCGCAACATGTGGTATGGCAACTTTTTCCCGGACATGCGGGCCTGGGACAAGTTGGACCCCTTCCGGGGCCGCGGCGCAGGTGGGCACGTGGTGTTCATTCAGTTCGCGGGCAGCCCCATGTGGTGCCACATGTCAGTATTCCCCGCCAAGACCTACAAGAAAGCGCACCGGCACGGGCCGGGACGCGCCATCGTCATCCCTGGCGGCGAGGGCTACTCCATCATGTGGCAGGAGGGGCAGGAGAAAGTGGTGGTGAACTGGCACGAAGCGAGCCTGTTCACGCCGCCCGGCGGCTGGTTTCACCAGCACTTCAACGTCGGCGGCACCCCAGGCCGCTACCTGGCGCTGCACCCCATGCACCAGTTCGCCGGCCACTCCGAGCAGGTGGCCGACCGCGCCCGCGACCAGATCGAGTATCCGCAGGAGGACCCCTGGATCCGGGAGAAGTTCGAGGGCGAGATGGCCAAACGCAACCTGACCTCCGTCATGCCCGATGGCGCGTATCGCGACCTCAACTTCGAATGGGACTACAGTAAGGCGTGACCGGGGCCGAAATCCTCGATCCGCCGCCCTCCCCCGCGACCGCGGTCCGCGAGGCCATCGCCGCCACCCTGCGGGACCACCCCGCGGTGGTGGCGGACTGGCTGCGGGGTACCCCCAAGACTTGGGGCTTCCTCGCGGGGAGAGCGGTTGGCTCCGCCCGGCGCCTGCTGGCGCGTGACCTCAGCGACGCCGAACGGCGGCAGGTCTGGTCGGGACTGTGGCAGGAACTCGAATCCCTCGCGCGGACGGCCCGGCGATGACGTCCTACGACGCCACCCTCGCCGCCTTTGCCGGCCTCGTCGCGGCGTCGGGACCCATCGACCTGGCGTCAGCGGCCCTGCTGGTGGCGGCCGCCGAGTATCCGGCGCTCGACTTGGTGAGGGAACTCGGCAACCTCGACGCGCTGGCGGCGGGCGCCGCCCGCTTCATCGGTGAAGAGCGCGACCCCCTGTTCTGCGCCAACACCCTGAGCCAGTTCCTATTCGATGAGATCGGCCTACGCGGCAACCGGGACGATTACTATGACCCCAGCAACTCCTACCTGAACCGGGTGCTGGAGCGGCGGCTCGGCATCCCTATCTCGCTGTCGCTGGTCTACATCGAGGTCGGCAGACGGCTGGGAATACCGCTGGAGGGGATCGGCATGCCGGGCCACTTCTTGGTGCGCCACACCGGCGTCATGGACCTCTTCATCGACCCATTCCACGGCGGCATCCTGCTCTCACCGGCCGAATGCGCGTCCCGGCTGCAGGAGGTCACGGGTTACGACGGCGCCTGGCGGCCGGAGTTCCTGGCTCCCATCGGCGAGCGGGACTTCCTGGCACGCATGTTGCGCAACCTGAAGGGCATCTACCTCCAGGGGCAGGCCCACGAGCAAGCACGGCGCACGATGGACTTCCTGGTTACTCTCCTACCCGAGGTCGGGGTCGAACGCCGGGACCGCGGCCTGGTCCACTACCAGCTCGGCGACCACGCCGCCGCGCTGACCGACCTCCGGGCCTATGTCGCCAACGAACCCGGTGCGGGTGACGGGCTGATCCAGGAACTCATCGATGCGTTGACCGCCCAGACGGACGCCGTGGTCGGGGAGGACTGACCCGGGTGCCGCAACCGCTCACTGCAAGATCCCCCCAGTACGAGTTCACATTCGCATAGATCGGTGTCGTGCGACGTAGATTCTCGCTCCGCTCGAACAGTAACGAGCCGCCGCGCGGACCGCATCAATATTCTTCGAGCCCCGCGAGAAGTTTCCACAGCCTCCGTTGTTTGTTGTGCCACCTTGGTTCGGGTGCACCCAATTGTGAACTCATACCCCCCAACCTTGTGTTGACGGCGCGGGCGCGCTGCCCTACCCTAGCATCACCACTATGGTTCCCACAGGTCCGCCAGGAAGGTGCACGACATGTTGAGCAAAGAGGCGAACGAGCGAATCACGCGGGTGGGGCCAGGGACGCCTATGGGCGAGCTCATGCGGCGTTACTGGCACCCGATCGCCGCCTCGGTGGAGTTGCAGGACAACCCCGTGAAGAAGGTCCGGATCCTGGGGGAAGACCTGGTCCTCTACCGGGACAGGTCGGGCAACCTCGGTCTGATCGACGAACCCTGCCCTCACCGCCGTGTCTCCATGGAGTATGGCATCCCCGAACAGGAAGGGCTGCGCTGCCCCTATCATGGCTGGCTATTTAACCACGAGGGAAGGTGCCTGGAGCAGCCCGCCGAGCCCTGGAACTCCACCTTCAAAGACCGCATCACCACCAAGGCGTACAACGCGCAGGAGCTTGGCGGACTCGTTTTCGCCTACCTGGGCCCGCAGCCGGCGCCGCTGTTGCCCCGCTACGACATCCTGGTCTGGGAAAACGTGGTCCGCCACATCGGCGTCGTCGTCATCCCGTGCAACTGGGTGCAATGCATGGAGAACTCCATGGACCCGGTCCATACCGAGTACCTGCACGGGCGTTTTATGGAGTACCAGTGGGCCCGCCGCGGCTGGCCGGTGGACAGCAAGCCCGGCGTCCCCTTCCGCCACACCCGGATCGGCTTCGACCGCTTCGAGCACGGGCTCATCAAGCGCCGCATGGTGGAGGGCAGCAGCCGCGAAGACGACCTGTGGGGCGTGGGCCACCCGGTCATCTTCCCCCACATCCTGCGGCGCGGCGCCATCGACTGCAACTACGCCTTCCAATACCGGGTGCCGATCGACGACACCCACACCTACCACGTCTCCTACGAAATCTACCGGCCGGGTATTCCGATCCCGCCACAGGAGTCCATCCCCCTGTACGACATCCCCTGGAACGACGAGCAGGGCAACATGAACCTGCAGATCGTGATGATCCAGGACGCGCTGGCCTGGGTGACCCAGGGCAGCATCGCCCAGCGGGACAAGGAGCACCTCGCCCAGACTGACGCAGGCGTTATCCTCTATCGCCAATTGCTGGAGGAGCAGCTGCAGCGGGTCGAGCGAGGCGAGGACCCGATGGAGGTTTACCGTAATCCCGCCGAGAACCAATGTATCGACTTGCCCCAGGAGGGCATCCGGTATGGCGACCGGCTGCGCCATCCCCTCGCGCCAAAATACCGCAGCGCGTACTTCCGAGGGCAGGAGGTCAACTACAGCCCGATCATCGGATGGATCGGGGACCTCTTCGAGGAGGCCGACCGCCGGGCCGCCGGGGGCGACCCCCTCATCCCGTACACCGACCAACCGGACATTCCCATCGTTGGTGACTGGCACCGCGAGGTCGAGCTTCGGCCCACCGGGCAAGCAGCAACTGCCGGGGAAAGCGCGGCCGAACTGTTCCCTCTCTCGGGCCGGAGGTCGAGTTCCACCTAGAAGCCGGGGCGGCCATCACCCAGTGGTAGGGGCACGTTGGTTCTCCTGATCCCCGTCGAAGGGCATCATGCCCCTACCCTCCGCCAACTCCGTTGTGCCGGCCGGCCCGGCGCCGCGGGACGAGGCAAGACGCAGCGACAGCAGCGCCGCCACCACGGTGAGCCCGGCGCCCGTGAGGAACGCCAACGTGTAATCCCCGGTCTGTACCCGTACCACGCCGCTCAGGTAGGCCGAGCCGGCTGAGCCTATCTGGTGCGCCAGCCATATCGTCCCAAAGATCGTCCCTAAAGAGCGTCGCCCGTAGCGATCGGTGAGGTATGACGCCGTGGGCGGGCCGGTCGCGATCCAACTCAGCCCGTAGAACACCGCGAACAGCAGCAGTCCCGACAGGTCGTTGACGAAGGGAAGCACCGCCAGCGACACCGTGCGGAACGTGAACACCACCGCCAGTATCTTGCGGTGATCGAAGCGGTCGGAGCACCAGCCGGAGAAGGTGGTGCCGAACAGGTTCATGATCCCCATCACCGCCACCGCGATGGCGGCCGTCATCTCGGGGATGCCGCGGTCGATGGAGTGGGCCAGCAGGTGGGTGCCGATCATCCCGCTGTCGGTAACGCCACAAATAGTGTAGATGACGCAGAACGTCCAGAACCCCGGTGTCCGCATCGCCTGAGTCAGAGAAGTGTGCGGTTGAGGTGGCGCCGGGACCGGAACTGCCCCTGAAGCGCCGGGTAGCGGCGCCACGGGGTCGATGCCGGCATCGGCCGGATCGTTTTTCACGAACAGCCAGATCGAGGGGAGAATGATCAGGCCCAGGATCGTGGCCAGCGCGATGAGGGAGCCGCGCCAGCCGATCACGGCCATCGCGGCGATGATGATTGGGATGATGGCCGCCTGCCCCGTCGACGACGCTGCCGTGAGGATGCCGATGACCAGGCCGCGGTTGCGGGTGAACCAGCGGGCGGCCAGCGACGCGCTGAGCGCCCCCACCATCCCCCCGGTCCCTAACCCCACCACCACGCCCCACACCAGGTTGAACTGCCACAGCGACTGCATGAACGCGGTGGCCAGGATGCCGGCTCCGGTCATCGAGAGGAAGCCCATCATCACCCCGCGCGGACCGTACTTGTCCAGCAGCCGCCCGGCAATGGGCCCCGAGATGCCGTAAAACAGCAGGCTGGTGGAAACGGCCAGGGCGATGGACGCCCGGTCCCAGCCGAACTCCTGCTCCAGCGGATGGATCAGCGCCTGGGGTGCGGCCCGGACCCCCGCGCTGACAACGATGGCCAGGAAGGAAACGGCCACCACCACCCACCCGTAGTAGATGCGGCCAAACACCATCCCCGTGCGTGGGTTCATACCGCCTGCACGCCCTCCGAAGACGGGGCGGTTGAGGAAGGCGCCGGCTTAACCGGCCTGCGGAGCATCACATACATCCCCGAAACCAACACGTAGACCACAGCCACCGGCGCCAGCGCCCAGGTGTACGCTAGCGTCCGGTCGAACACCAGACCCATGAACGTGGGGGCAGGAACGGCGAACGGGCTGTTGGCCAAGGACAGAATACCGCGCAGGGTGGCGAAGTTGGTGCGGCCGAAGTAGTCCCCGATCAGCGCCCAACTCGATAAGTTGCCGCTTTCGGCGAGGGCGAACAGCAGCACGAACACCACCCCGGTGACCGCGCTCCCCTGCGGCCCGACCAACAGCGCCGCCGCGGCGCACGCCCCCGCGACCGACGCGATCGCCGCCACCCCCGTCAGCGACCAGCGGTCGGCGACCCAGGCAGCGCTCACCCGGCACACCACCTGCCCCAGCGAAAACAACCCCACCAGCCAGATCGCGGAAGTCTCGTCGATCCCCTTCCACACCAGCAGCGGCACCAGGTGCACGTGCAGCGCGGTCTTCGCCGACTGCCGCAGGCCCAGCGCCATCGCCAGGTGCCAGAACGCTCTGGTCTTCAGCGCCTGGCGGGTGGTGAAGTCAGCGGCGTCGTGAAACCGGACCCGTTTCGCGTCGGGACGGGCGGCCGCGAGCGGCGGTGCGCCGGGTTCGCCCGGAGGATCGCCGTCCCGGCGCAGCCCCATCGACTCGGGGGTATCGCGGATCAAGCCGCCCACCCAGAAGAACACCGCAGGCACCAGCAACCCCGACAGGATCGCGGCCTCCCGCCAGCCTGCCCGCAGCACCACCAACCCCACCAGAGGGGTGAGGATGGCGCCGCCGATGTTGTCGCCCACGAACCCCAGGGTGATGGCGAGCGCCCGGTGGCGGGCGAACCAGTTGTTGAGCAGCGCCATCAGGGGGTGATTGGAACCCGCCGAGAAGCCCATGGAGAGGACGAAGATGTAGACCAGGACAAAGGACAGGAAGTCGTGGGTGAAGGCCAGCGCGATGAAGCCGAGCCCCGCCACCAGGCCGCCCCAGCGCACCATGGTGCGGGCCCCGAACCGGTTCACCAGGAACCCCATCAGCAGGCCGTCGAACCCAGACTCGAGGCTCTTCAGGGTGAACACGAAGGACATCGCCGCCCGTCCCAGCCCCAGGTCCCGGCTCACCGGCAGGAAGTACACCGTCATGCCGGTGTTGTACAGCCCACCGGACAGGAACTGGCAGACCGCGGCGGCGCTCACCATCCACCAGCCGTAGAACACCCGGGTGGGGCGCCGGAACAGTGGTTTCAAAGGCCGGTGGTATCAGGCAAGGAACAACTGGTCATTGGGTGGTGGACGGCCCGGCGCGGGATTCGGCGAGCGGCGGGTGGATGGGCGGACCTGGCCGCTGAAGGATGGTGGCGGGAGCGCGTGGGAGTCCAACCCACCTGGATAGTCACAATTTCGCTGTGTGACTTAAAGAGTCATCGCCGATACATGGTGATCCTCCCCGCCCGTCGATGTGGTCATGCCTTGCGGATCCGGCTCGCTACTTGAGGAGATCTCGGGCGATGACCCGCACCTCTTCCGTCAGCGGGATCGTGTGCTCGCGGTCGGTAATGCCGTACCGGGTCTCGGCGCCGGGTGGTGGGTAGGTTTCCTGGCTGCGGATGGGAACGTCCTTGCGGCTGCTGTTCTCAATCTCTTTCGCATACACCCGCTGAGCCTGCTGCGTCAGCAACCAGTTCACATACAGCTTCGTCGCGTTGGGGTGGGGCGCCCGGTTCATCACCCATACCGTCTCGCCGCCGATCGAGGTGACGTCTTCGAGGAAGACCCGCTTCAGGCTCTTCCCGAGCCCTTCCTTCTGGAAGTCTTCGTACAGTTCAGGGGTGGCCCCGAACGCGATCGCGTACCGGCCGCGCGCCACGAACTCTGCGACCTGGCGCGGTTCCCGCGAGATGACCGCCTCCTGGTCAACGTAGAACTGCTTGATGATCTCGGAGCCGTACTTTCCCCGTGCGATGGAGAGCGGGCTGGCGGCCGCGCCCCCGGTACGTGGATCGGTGGAGATGATCTTCCCCTTCCACTTCGGAGCAAGGAGGTCTTTGAAGCTTTTGATCTCGCTCTCGGGCGCCAGGTCGGTGTTGATCCAGAGCGGCGAGTAAAGGCGCCAGCCGAAAGAATAGACAAATTTCTTCTGGTTGTCCAGGTAGCCGAACTCATAGCCGCCCTGCCAGGTCGCATCGTCCATGACATCAGGCCGGATCAGCATCGAGCGGAGCGGGTCGAATGCCCCCTCCGGGTCGAGCGCCGAGAACCCGGTGATGGTAGGAGCCAGGCTGACATCCCACGCGTACACCCCGGCGCCGCGCTCCTGGAGCACCTTCGGCGCCCAGGTGCTCGCGAACACCCCGCTGTGCTCGACGGCTATCCCGGGGAAGGCCTCTTCGAAGGCATCCATCAGCTTGCGATAGCCCGTACCCGGAAGGGAGTGAACGACGAGCTTTCCCTCCTTGCGGGCATCCGCCGCCAGCCCCTCCCACGCCGCCTCCCACTCGGGCCTCGCTGCCGCCGGCGCTGCTGGGGGCGCCGGCGGCAGCGGCCGGAGCGCAAGCGGCCGCCAGGAGAGACACACCGGTCAGGCTGCCCACCCGCACAAAAGACCTCCGGTTCACTTGGGTCTCCATTGGTTCTCCTTTTCCCTGAACCGATGAACGCTCACGGCATCTTCATTGCCGCACGGTGGCCCAGCACCTGACACGGGCTTGCGGGAAGGGAGCCCGCATTCATCGGTTTCGGAACTCAAATGCATCGCGAACATACTGCGGGGGCCAGCGCCTGTCAAAGCGTCCCGTCCCGCTGCGGCGCCCTATTCTCCCATGGTGTATGCCCGCCAGGCCTCACCGGTGGCCCGGGCGCTTCGGAACTTCGCATGGTTTCTTACCTTCGGGACCATAGCCGTGGGCCTTGAGGAATGCAGCGATACTTCCATACTCGGCCCGCATCACGGCCGCCTCGGCGATCCTGTCATGGTTGATAACGAAGAAGGCTCCGATTGCGGTTTCCCCGCCGCAACCGCACCAGCAAGCCCCAGTCGGCAATAGACGTTCAGCTATTCTCGACATCCTCTCCTCCGGTCCCAGCGGCGCCGTAACCCACGGCCAGTGTAGTAGGTTGAAGGTGTAGCAGCAGGCCGCCGTGCCGCAGGCGCCGCCACGTTGCCGAGGAGATCGAGGCCGACCCAGCGCGGCACTCGGGGTTGCATAGTGCCTACCCAACTTTCCCGTTTGGTACCATTGGACGGCCCCATGATACTCGAAGGCCCGGATCAGCGGCGTGAGATGCTCTACCCGGCGGGCTCTCCCTGTCGCGCTGGCCGCTGTGGTTGTCCTGGAGGCATCGGACCTGTCACCCAGGCGTGAGCGATCACCCCCGCTGTTTCACCGCCGTTGCCACTTGTGGGTCAATGGGTCCACTGATCAAATGCAATGCCCTGCTCACGGCACCATTGCTCGAACCGAGTCATGCAGGAGAGCTGGCCGCCGAAGCCCTTCTCGATGAGGTCCAAGAGTTCCTCCGCCTCTGATCGTTTCGCTTCAGATAGGGGTCCGAAAGCAAGCTCCAAAAGCTGACGCAGCTTGGGGACTTCCCCCGCAGCCACCGTCAGTTCCCCTTCCCACTCATCGCGGCCGATGAACTGCTCCAGCTCCTTATCGGAGTCATAGCCCTCGAACACGACTGCGCCGTCTGAACGAACCGAAACCGTCCGGGTGTTCAGGTAGTCGGGGTCGCGATGTTCGTAGATCTGCCGGCGGTTCCCATCACCCCGATTGTCAAGTGCCGTCTCCTCACCCATCGGACCTCCCTGCCGTCATCAGACACCGCCGATCCCCTGGCCCCCTCAGGCGCTCCGCGGGGCCAAGGTGCGCCCTCATACCTCAAGGGAGTACTCCACCAGTGTGCCGCGGCTGAAGCCTACGCTTTCCAGGAAGCGCTGGATGCGGGTGTCGTCATCTCGCATGAAGGACTGGATGCCTTTGATGCCCTGATGGCGGCACTGGGCCACGAATGCCTCCACCAACCGTCGACCGACACCCTGTCCCTGGTACTCCGTGTCCACCCCCATGATGTCGATCCAGGCTCCCGAGGCCATGCCGTACTCCCAGCCCCGGATGTCCCCGATGATGAAGCCGACCACCACGCCGTTGGCCTTGGCAATGTGGCTCACCGGTGGGTAGTAACGCTCCAGGTAGCGAAACACCCGCTGCTGCCAGCTTGCCGCGCGCGCCTCGCCCACGATCTTCTGGTCGATGGCGAGGACATACTTCTCGTCGGAAGGTTCCATGCGGCGGATGATAATGGTTTCGGCCATGACCGGCCTCCTCTTACTGCTGAGTTGCGTTCCGCTTCCTCATACTTGGATGACTCGTCTTGAGCAGTGGCTGCCCCGGCGGGCTGATCGGGCGCGCCACGTCGATCCGGTTGGCAGCCGCCGTTTGATCGAGTCACCCTTTGGAGACCCCGCGGATGACCTTGTCCTCCCACCCAAGCCGGAAGTCATGCCGCACCCGCTCTACCGTGAACGCGGAGGCCCGGCGACGGCGAACAGGGCGACACCGGCAACGCAAGCGAGTGCCGTTCCGATGAAGGCCCCGTGATAGCTCCCGGTCATGTCGAACACGAGACTCGGCACCAGTGGTCCTATGATGTCGGTGCCAATGTTGAGGAGGTTGGCCACCCCCGTGATGGAACCGAGCGAACCGCGGCCGTAGTAGCGGGCCCACGTCAGCGTCCCCAACGGCGCGGTCCCACCCATGGCGATGCCGAAGCAGGAAGCGGCGACGAAGGCCATCACGGGGCCGTGGACGAGCACCATCACGCTGATGGCGGCTGTCATGAGAGCGCCCCACATCACGAGCGTGTACTGGATCGGCACCCGCTCCAGCAGAAACCCCCACACGAGCAAGCGCGAGATGAGCACTGAAACCCCAAAGCTACCGGCAGCAGCGGCGGCGGTGGCGGGGTCCAGGCCTTGGTCGGTGAAAAAGGGGAACATGTGGACGGACAGGACGGTGGGAACCAAGCCGATGACGGCAAAGGCCACGGAGAGTATCCAGAACGTTCGGGTGCGCACCGCTTCGTGGGTGCCCCACTCGAATTCGGGGTGGGGCAGCGGCTCCCGGCGCACGGCGGAGCCGCGCGAACCATCCTCGGCACTATCGCCATCGGGCAGGAGCCCCACCGACTCCGGCGATCCCCGCATGAACACCCCCACCGGGATCGTCAACAGCAACAACACGCCTGCGCCCAGCACCGTCCAGGCGGTGCGCCAGCTGTAGTGCGCCACCATCCATTCCGTGGCTGGGATGATGATGATCGCAGATAGGGGCTGCCCCAGCGTGCTGAAGGTGACCGCCCGCCCGCGGCGCCGGATGAACCATTTTGCCACCAAGGTCTGGGCGCCCACGGCCTGGAGACTGGGCCGGGCGAGCCCAAGAACTCCTCCGAACAACACCAGGAAGATGAGTGGGTTGTCCACCTGAGCCAGCAGTATCAGGGTGAGGCCGGTCGCCGCAGCGCTCACCGTGACCAGGAAGCGGGCGCCCTTCCGGTCGATCAGATGTCCTATGAACGGGGAAACGATGTCGGTGAACAACCATCCGAGCGTCACCCCGAACACACCAATGGTCCGGGATATCCTGAGGTCCTCAGTCAGCGGTTTGAGGATAACGGTGTAGGAGCGTTGGATCACCCCCTGCCCCCAGAAGGAGCAGAGGGCCGCCAGCGCCACGATGACCCAGCCGTAGAAAAACGGCGTCCGCGGGACCGATTCGATTGTCGCCGGGGGTTGGGCGGTCTCGAACCGGTTCGGATGATCTTGTGCCAAAAGGGTGCCTCGTTGACGACGAGTTGATTGGGGCCTGTCCGCTCAACGGCCGCGAGGAGCCAGTTAACTAGCTTAAGAGAATGCTCGCCCAGCGCCCCCCTGGTTCGGCGGTGGCCGTCCGAGGCGCCGCAGAGGCGTTGCCTTTCGCCGACAAGTGGTCTTGCCCCGTTTTGGCGGACAGCGTTGCTAAGCTGCCGAGACGGTTCCCTCCCGTAGTCTAGCGTGTTCGTACTCCGCCGGTGAACAATGGCCGAGCGACGAGTGCATGCGCCTGCGGTTGTAGAACACCTCGATGAACTCGAACACCGCGAGACGCAGGGCCG
>SHYD01000052.1 GCA_009692945.1 Dehalococcoidia bacterium
CCCCCCCTGTTCCCAGATAGCCGGTTTGCCTTGAACAGCCGTGTTAACCATGAAGTCTTCGCAGTGCAGGACATGGGCAATCAACGCTCCAATGGGGTGAGCGGTTCCTGGGGGAACATGGTTCGCCTGGGCAGCGTCAACGTCCGCCACGGTGCCCTGATACCAATCATGGGCTCCGCCAAAGGCTGCTTTGAGTACGCCGACTCCGTCCATGAGAGCCTCCTTCCCCGTGCCGGGGATGAACCAAGCATTGTCCGATTCCGAGCCGCGGATCGCCATCGGACCAGAATATAGCAGGCCCCTGCCACGTGAGCAAGTTCACGGTAACTGTTCAGGTCTGGGGGCGCGAGACCACATTGAGAACCATCCCACCCCTGCTCTCCACCCGACCCCCAGATAAAAGAGAAGGGTTTTGTTCTTGGGGGGCACCCCCAAATCCCCCTGGCAAAGGGCGACCGCCCTCTGCACACCTGCCCCGAGGCGTGCTCCGGGTGGCACGGTGATGTCGCTCATCACCTTCCTGCGGGAGAAGGCCGCCGAATTGGGCTTCCAGGCGGTCGGGATCACCTCGGCCGCCCCCCTCGCTGAGGCGGAAGCAGCAATGCTGGACCGGGTGTCCGCAGGACTGATGGACGGACTGCCCTGGTTCACGCCGGAGCGGGTCAGGCGGGCCACCAGGCCGGCCGATCTCTTGCCCGGCGCTCGTTCCGTGGTGTCGCTGGCCGCGTCCTATCTGAGGCGCGACGAGACTAACGGGACTCCCGAGAGCGGACCACGGGGTCGGGTGGCGCACTACGCATGGGGCGGCGATTACCACCAGGTGTTGCGGGACAGGACACGGGCGTTGGTGGACGCCCTGGCCGGTGAGTTGGGGCGGACCCCTGCTTCCCGAGTGTTTGTGGACAGTTCTCCGCTGGCGGAGCGTGCCGTCGCCCAGCGCTCGGGAGTGGGGTGGTTTGGGAAGAACACCAACATCCTGGTCCCGAGAGCCGGCTCCTACGTGTTCCTGGCGTCGGTCATCCTCGATGTCGATCTCCCCGAGGACGAGCCCGTTCGCACCCACTGCGGCAGCTGCACCCGCTGCATCGACGCCTGTCCCACCGGAGCGATCACCGCTCCGTACACGCTGGACAACACCCGGTGCATCTCCTTCCAGACCATCGAGAACCGGGGCGCCATCCCTTCTGAAATCCGCCCGGAGCTGGGCGATTGGGTGTTCGGTTGTGACATCTGCCAGGAAGTCTGCCCGGTGAACCGGCGGGCGGTTGAGACTGCGATCCATGAGTTCGAGGCCGCCAGCCCGGATGTGGCGCGTCCGCCGCTCCTCCAACTGCTGACCCTGACTCAGGACGCCTACGCTCAGCGCTTTCGCGGGTCAGCCATCAAGCGGGCAAAGGCGGTTGGCTTGCGCCGCAACGCTGCGGTGGCCCTGGGCAACTCAGGTGATCGGTCGACGGTTCCGGCATTGAGCACGACCCTGGGACAAGATCCCTCGCCGCTGGTTCGCGGTCACGCCGGGTGGGCGCTGGGCCGGCTCGGCGGGCGCGCCGCCCGCACCGCCCTCTCGGACCGGATGGGCATCGAAGACGATCCCACCGTTGCCGGTGAAGTGCGGGCAGCCCTGGACGGCGCGTAACCTTTGTCCCGCCTTCGGCGTATGATCAACAGTACTCTTCGCTGCTTCACCCAAAAGGGGCCCCACGTGTCCAGACATTTCCTCCGGTTCGCCGCACGGTTCAGCGTCGCCAGCCTGGCCGCCGTTCTCTCGATGGCCGCGATGGCCTGTTCATCAGCGGCCACCGGTGCGGCTGAGGCGCCGAACGCCCTCACCACGGCGTCCCCGGTCGTTGTTGGGACCGTACAAGCAGATTCGGCGGCGCCGGCCAGGGGAAACTCCCCGGTAGCCCAGGCCCCGGCCGACCCCGCGCTGCCCCTGACCTTCTCCGGCCAAGAGGCCCTCCGGCACGTAAAGCACCTGGCCGAGACCATCGGCAGCCGGGAGTCCGGCGGCGCGAAGGAGCGGGAGGCCGCTCGCTACATCGAGGGTCAGTTCGCCCTCAACGGCTACCAGGCCCGGCAACAGCCCTTCCAGTTCGAGATGTACGAGGCCCGTTCCTCTTCACTGCAGGCGAACGCGTCGGGCGCGGCCTCCATCGCCAATAGCCCGCTCCATTTTTCACAGGGGGGGAAGGTGACGGGTCCGGTGGTCCGAGCCGGCATGGGCCGTCCTGAGGATTTCCCGGCGGGCGGACTCAAAGGGGCGGTGGCGCTGGTGGAGCGCGGAACGCTCACCTTCACCGATAAGGTGACGAATGCCGCCGCTGCCGGCGCCGCTGGGGTGGTGGTCTATAACAACGTAGCCGGCCGGTTCGACGGCAACCTTGGACGTAGTGGCAGCACGATCCCGGCGGTGAGCATTGCCAAAGAAGACGGTGATCGCCTGGCCGGGTTGCTGGCAACGGGAGGGCTGGAAGTCACGCTCGATGTCGATGCCGGAAAACAGCAGTTGCAGAGCCAGAACGTGGTGGCTCAGGCTGGTGACGGTTGCAGGGTGGTCATCGGAGGCCACTACGATTCGGTTCCTGCCGGCCCGGGCGCCAACGACAATGCGTCGGGGACTGGGGTGGTGGTCGAACTCGCGCGGGTGATGAAACCGGTGGCGGCCGCGAAACAGCTCTGTTTCGTCGCCTTCGGGTCGGAGGAGTTGGGGCTGTGGGGAAGCCGGCGCTATGTAGAAGGGCTGGCGCCCGCGGAGAAAACAGCCATGGTGGCGATGATCAACCTCGACATGGTCGGGGTCGGCGAAACCTGGCGGCTCTTTGGCAGTGATAGCCTCTCCGGCCCCGCCCTCGCTTCAGCCCAGGCGGCTGGGGCGGTGGTCGACGGGTTTTCCGGCGAGGGGCGCGCCGGCGGTGGCGGCAGCGACCATGCGAGCTTCATCCAGGCGGGGCTGCCCGCCGTGTTCATCCACCGGCAGAACGATCCCAACTATCACACACCCGAGGATAAGGCCCAGTTCACCCGCCCTGAGTTATTGGAAACCGCCGGCAAGATCGCGGTCGAGTTGGTGAGCCTGCTGGTTTCTGGATGAAGCGCGCCCGATCCTTTTGCCGGCGCTATTGCCGCCTCATCTTTACCCCGGAGATGCGCTCGCCGAGCCGGTGCTTTTCCTCATCCTTGATTAATGAGAGCCTGCCCCTCAGGTCCATGATCTGGTCGCGCAATAGTGCGGCTTTCTCGAACTCCAGTCCCTGCGCCAGCTTCTTCATTTGAAGCTCGAGGTCCTTGACCAGCCGCACTATCTCGTCTTTGGGGATCTCGATGCCGGTGCGAGTCAGGTACGGCGCCTGCTGCTCCGCTACGGCCCTCACCCGGTCGGTGATGTCACGAATGGCTTTGTGGATCCCCTGGGGCGTGATGCCATGGCTCTCGTTCCACTGTTCCTGGATGGTGCGGCGGCGATCGGTCTCATCGATGGCGCGGCGCATCGAGTCGGTCATGACGTCGGCGTACATTACGACCTTCCCATCGATGTGGCGCGCCGCTCGTCCGATGGTTTGGATCAGCGAGCCCTGGGAGCGGAGAAACCCCTCCTTGTCGGCATCGAGAATGGCGACAAGGCTCACCTCCGGTAGGTCGAGCCCCTCCCTGAGCAGGTTGATCCCCACCACCACATCGAACACGCCCAACCGCAGGTCCCGCAGGATTTCAACTCGTTCCAACGTCTGGACCTCGGAGTGGAGGTACTGGGTCTTGACGCCCATCTCCTTGAGATAATCGGTCAGTTCCTCGGCCATCCGCTTGGTTAGGGTCGTCACCAACACCCGCTGGCCCGCTTCCACCCGCCGTCTGATTTGGTCCAGCAGGTCATCGATCTGGCCCTTGGTCGGTTTCAGTTCGATGGGTGGGTCGAGCAGTCCCGTGGGGCGGATGATCTGCTCCACCACCTTTTGGCTCACCTCATATTCGTAGGGACCGGGCGTGGCCGAGTAGTAAATCACCTGATTCACGTGGTTCTGGAATTCGATGAAATTCAGCGGACGGTTGTCCATCGCCGAAGGAAGGCGGAACCCGAACTCCACCAGCGTCTCTTTCCGGGACCGGTCGCCTCCGAACATGCCGCGCACCTGGGGCAGCGTGATGTGCGACTCGTCCACAAACAGCAGCCAATCGGACGGGAAGTAGTCGAGCAGCGTCCAGGGTGGCGTGCCGCAGGCCTGGGGTGCGGCGCCCTCGGGCGGGCGGTGACGGCGCGCCAGATGACAGGAGTAGTTCTCGATGCCGGAGCAGTAGCCGGCCTCGCGCAGCATCTCCATGTCGTAGTTGGTCCGGGCTTCCAGCCGCGCCGCCTCCAGCAGCTTGCCGTTGGCCCTGAACTCGGCGAGATGCTGTGCCAACTCCGCTTGGATGTCGCCGATGGCCGCCTCGAGCTTCTCCTGAGAGGTGACGAAGTGCTTGGCGGGGTAGATATCGACCCGATCGCGGTCCGCCAGCAGTTCTCCCGTCAGGGGGTCGATCTCGACGATGCGTTCGACCTCATCGCCCCAGAACTCGATGCGTACGGCGATCTCCTCGTAGGAGGGCTGGATTTCCAGCGTGTCGCCCCGGATCCGGAACCGGCCACGGGTGAAATCGGTGTCGTTGCGTTCGTACTGCATGTCCACCAGACGGCGCACCACGTGGTCCCGGCGCATCTTGCTGCCCTTGGTCACGGTGGTCACAAAGCCGTGGTATTCCTCGGGGTCACCCAGGCCATAGATGCAGGACACCGAAGCGACGATGATGACCTCCCGTTGCTCGAAGAGCGCGCGCGTGGCGGCGTGCCGCAGCTTGTCGATCTCCTCGTTGACGTCCGAGTCCTTCTCGATATAGGTGTCGGTCTGAGGGATATACGCTTCGGGTTGGTAGTAGTTGTAGTAAGAGACGAAGTACTCGACGGCATTATCGGGGAAGAAGTCCTTGAACTCCTGGTACAACTGGGCTGCCAGGGTCTTGTTGTGGGCCAGGACCAGTGTGGGCCGCTGGGCGCGGGCGATGATGTTCGCCATCGTGAAGGTCTTGCCGGAGCCGGTCACGCCCAGCAGCGTTTGGTGCTTCAACCCTGCGGCAAGGCCGTTGGCCAGTTCCTCGATGGCCTGAGGCTGGTCGCCGGTGGGCTGGAAGTCAGAGACGAGTTGGAAACCTGGCATGGGTTGGGAGTGGTAGGGCGGGAAGCGCTCTACCCCCGGTTCGGCTCGTCCCGCTGCAACTCGACCTCGGTGCGCATGATGGAGACCCGTACCTCTTCGAAGGGGACGTCGGGTTGGCCGCTGGTTTTCAGGTGCGCCCAGACATCCTGCCGCAGCTTGTTCAGGGCTTCCTGGAAGGTCTCGCCGTTGCTGGTGATGCCCAATTCCAGGCAGTGGGCCATGAAGAGAACATCGTTCTTGAAGACGACCGCCTGGTAATACTCGGGCATGGCTGCTCTCCTGGGGGCCCGGCTAGGGTGGCGTCCGCTGGGACGGGCGGGCGCGTTGGGCCCTGAGTTAATCGTGCGCTGTGGTACGAGGGGCGTCAAGTAATCCCACTCTCCCGTTCGTCACGGGATTTCGACGAACACCTGCCCGTCCTGCACCCGGACTGGATAGGTCGCGACATCGTGGCGGGCAGGCGGGTTGAGGACGGCGCCGGTGCGGGCGTTGAACCCACTGCCGTGACAGGGGCAGACCACCTCTTCCCCCTCCAAGTCGCCGTCCGACAGATTGCAATGGGCGTGGGCGCAGATGTCGGCCAGGGCGAGGACCTGCCCGTCGAGTCTCACCAGTGCAACCTCGACGTTCCCGGCGACGGCATGCTTGATCTTGCCGGGGACGACGTCCTCCTCGAAAGCCACCCGAAAGGACTCGGCCAACGGTTGCTAGACGCCGCCGCGGCCGCCCCGGCCGCCGCCGCTCCGGAACTTGTGGCTCTGGCTCCAGTAGCTGGTGGCGGCGTCCAGTAGGCGCTCGATGTGTTCCTTGTTCGCCACGTCGCCACCCTCAGCGGACGAGGGAACCTGGTAGCCCGAGGCCTCTTTGAGCCGCTGGAAGTGTTCGCGCGCTTTCTTGAGGGTGGGGTAATTCCCAACGTCCGTTCCCTGGTGCAGCACGTGAAACCGCCGGTCGTGGGCCACGTTCTCGGTGTTCTGCTCGATGGACAGCGAGATTGCCGGGAGCGCCAGGCGGAAGAAGTCGTCACTCATTGCGGGCGTTGCCTGTCATACCTGCTCCAGGATATCGGACTCGAAATCGGCGTTGAAGTAGACCTTCTGGACATCGTCCAATTCCTCCAGCCGGTCCACCAGTTTCAGCGCCTGCACCGCCTCTTTCTCCTTGAGGAAGACCGAGGTCTTGGGTTGCATCAGCACTTCGGCCGAGGTGATGGAAACGCGTTGGTCTTCCAAGGCTTTCCGCACCTTTTCCATGTCCGAGGGTTCGGTGTAGACCTCGAAGGCGTCGATGTCGGGCTTGACGTCGTTCGCGCCCCCATCGATGGCGAGGAGCGCGATCTCCTCGGGGTCCCGCTTGCCGGGTTCGATGGTGATGACGCCCTTGGCCTCAAAAATCCAGGACACCGAGCCCGATTCGCCGAGGTTGCCGCCACCCTTGGCAAAGGCGTTGCGGATTTCGGAGGCGGTGCGGTTGCGGTTGTCGGTCATGGCCTCCACCAAGATGGCGGCGCCGCCCGGACCGTAGCCCTCGTACGTCACTTCTTCCAATGCGGCCCCATCACCGCCGCCGGCGCCCCGCTTTATGGCGCGGTCGACGTTCTCCATCGGCATGTTGCTCTCACGGGCGCGCTGGATGGCGAGTCGTAGCCGGAAATTCGCGTTCGGGTCGGCCCCTCCTCCCGAGCGCGCCGCCACCGAAATCTCACGGGCCAAGCGGGTGAATACCTGGCCTCGTTTGGCGTCGGTGACGCCCTTCTGGCGTTTTATTTGGGACCATTTTGAATGTCCGGACATGGGGTGGTCCTTGTGTTCAGTTGGGCCTTCGTAGGGCGGCCCTCAGATCCAGTTTAGCTTAACCCGAGCGCCTTGAGTCCGATGAGGGCGATCTCCTCGTCCTCTTCGCCCGACAGTCCGCTGATCCCGATCCCGCCGAGCACCGTCTTGGCCCCGGGCCGCTTGATCACCACACCACCGCTCATGAACAGGAGGTTATGGTCTCCGACATCGGCCGCGTGTCGTCCCCGGTCCGCCATCTGTTTGGCGACGGCGCCCGAGTTCTGCCCGTAGAAGACCGCGGTGTAGGCTTTCTTGAAGGCGAAGTGGTTGTTGTGGAAGGTGCAGCCGTCCATCCGGGCGAAGGCGACGTACTGGGCGTTTTCATCCAGGATGGCGATGGCGATGGGTCCCGGGTAATCCTTGTCGCCCGCCTCCAACATCGCGGCGACCGCTTTGCGGGCGTCGGCCAGACCTAGCGCTTCACGCTGAAACATGATGGGCTCCTGTTTTGTTCGCTGATGGAAAGCGGATCGTTAGCGGGGGGCGGCTGCCGGTTGCAACACCGGCAATTCCTTGAGTTTGGGATGCTCCCGTTGCGCCAGCATTTGCTGGAACTTCGGCTGGCAATTGGGGTCGTCCTGGAATCCGCACGCGGAACAGTCACCGTCGCGGCAGTCCTCGGTGGTCTTTTCGAGCCAAGTATAGCGGTATTCCCGCCACAGGAATCCGGGCATTACCCCGTCGCTGATGTGGCTCCAAGGCAGCGTCTCGTTGAGGGGCCGTTCTCGATAGGCGTACCAATCGGGGTCCAGTCCGCACTCTTGGAAGGCCTCTTGCCACAGTTCCCACTTGAAGTAGTCGCTCCAGGCGTCGAACTTGGCGCCCTTGCTCCAGGCCCGGTAGATCACCTCGCCCAGGCGGCGGTCCCCCAGCGCCAGCACGGCCTCGAGTTGGGCTTCCGATTCGTCGGACCAGCCCAAGTGCACGCCTTTGATGCGGAGGCCTTCCTGGAGCGCCTTAATCTTGGGTGCGAGCGCCTCCCGCCGCTCCTGCGGCGCCCACTGGTACTGGGAGTGGGGCTTGGGAACAAAAATGTTGCAACTCACCGTGATTTTGGCCCGGTTTCCTCCGTGGCGGCGGCCCACCTTCATGGCTTTCTGGACCATCTGAGGGATCATCATGACGTCTTCCAGCGTCTCTGATGGAAGTCCGATCATGTAATAGAGCTTGATGTGAGACCATCCATGACTGAAGGCCGCCTCCACCGCGTTCAGCAGGTCATCTTCAGTGAGGGGCTTGTTGATCGCCTGCCGCAGCCGCTGGCTGCCTGCCTCGGGGGCGAAGGTGAACCCGCCCTTCTTGGTGGGCTCCATCGCCTGGACCAAATCGACCGAAACCGTCTCGACCCTCAGACTGGGCAGCGAGATCGTGATGCCGCGATGCCGGTACCGGTCGTGCAGTTTGCGCACCAGCGCGGGCAGATCATGGTAGTCGCTGGTGCTGAGGGAGACCAGCGAGAACTCGGTGTACCCGCAGTTGTTCATCAGGTCTTCGACCGCCTCGATCACCTCTTCGTGGGTTCGCTCCCGGAGCGGGCGGTAGATGATGCCGGCCTGGCAAAAGCGGCAGCCGCGGGTGCATCCCCGCTGGATCTCGATGGACGCCCGGTCGTGCACCGTCTGCATGAAGGGCACGATGGGGGTGGTGAGGGTGGGGAGCATCTGCTCCACCTGGCGTTTCCCTACGACCCGAGGAATCTCGGGAGCGATGGGGGCGATCCGGTCGATCCGCCCGTCTGGGTGGTAGGCCACCTGGTACAGCTCGGGCACGTACACACCGGGAATCCGGGCGGCCGCCATCAGGAACTCCGCCCGCTCGGTACGGCCGGGACGCTCGATGCCGCGGCGCTCGCAGGCCGCCTTGAACGACTGCACCAGCAGGCAGAAGTCGGTTAGGACCTCCTCCCCCTCACCCAGGAGGTATACGTCGAAGAAGTCCGCCATCGGTTCACCATTCAGTGCGCCGCTGCCGCCCCCCATGACGATGGGGAACAGGTGCTCCCGTTCCCGGCTGCGCAGGGGAATGCCTGCGAGGTCCAGCAGCGACAACACGTTGGTGTAGGTCATTTCCCAGCCAAGGGAGATGCCGAAGATGTCGAAGTCCCGGATCGGGCGGCGGGTCTCCAGGCTGAACAGGGGGACCCCGTTGGCCCGCAATTGTTCTTCCATATCGAGCCAGGGCATGTAGACCCGTTCGCACAGGAAATGGCTGTGGCGGTTGACGATGTCGTACAGGATGGCCAGGCCATTGTTGGACATGCCTATCTCGTAGATATCGGGATACGACAAGGCCATCCGGACCGGTACCCGGTCCCAGTCCTTGCTCACGCTGTGCAGTTCGCCGCCGGTGTACCGCGCGGGCTTCTGAACCCGGGGCAGGATGCGGTCGATGTTAACGGGACTCGGGGAGGGGAGCATGGGACCGCCTGACTGCCAGCACTGGAAAAAGAGCCGGAGCAGAAAACTGCTCCAGCTTGTATCACGAGTATAGCAAATGTGGGGCCTGCGTTCCCCGAAGGGGCACGTTGCAACGTGCCCCTTCGGAAGTGCCATCAACAATTGTCCCTGACGCTAGTTCTTAATCCCCACCAAGTCGTTGAGCAGTTGCTGGGTCTTTTCGAAGTCGGCCTGGTTGCCCTCGGGTCCGGTGCGCAGGTCGTATTGGCCCGGCCGCGTGGCGGCGTTGGGGTCCACGACGGGAACGTCGTTGCGACGGGCGTTATTGCCGGTCCCGGCGCTGAACGTGGACAGTCCCTCTTTGGTGAGCACCCAGTTGACGAACAGCTTGGCTACGTTCGGGTGCGGCGCACGTTGACGGCCCAGACCGCAAAGGGCGGACACTTTCATTGTTCGCCAACAACTCTTGCAGCCGCCGTTGACACCCTCCGCAGCAAGCGGTAAGGTACGGCAGACACACCAACTGGCATCCCTCAGGGGGCTTCCATGGCCGACCAAGCCACTGTCAGCGGCCTGCTTCAGGGGGCGTTCGACACCCATATCCACAGTTCGCCGGACGTGCTGCCGCGCAGGTTCGAGGATATCGGACTGGTGCAACGGGCCACGGCAGCCGGCATGGCCGGTTTCGTGCTCAAGTCCCATTATAACTGCACGGTCGACCGGGCCACGCTGCTGCGCCGGATGTTCCCCGGGGTGAAGGTCTATGGCGGCATCGTGCTCAACAACTCGGTGGGCGGCCTCAACCCCATCGCCGTGGATGTGGCCGGACGGCTTGGCAACAAGGTGGTCTGGCTCCCCACGGTGGACTCCCACAACGAGTTCCAAAACGTCTCGGGGCAACTGGATGAGAGCAAGCTGCCCTACTGGATGACCATCGCCCGCGAGATGCGAGCCAAGGGCATCGCCGGGCAGTGGATCAAGTGCACCGACGACGATAACCGGGTGACCGCGCTGACCCGCCAGTGCCTTGAGATCATCGCTCAGTACGATATGGTGCTGGCCACCGGCCACATCAGCCCGGCCGAGATGCTGCCGGTGGTGCGGGCGGCGAAGGAAGCCGGGGTGAGCCGGATCATCATCACCCACCCCGAGTTTCCAACGACCATGCTGCCACTCTCACTTCAGCAGGACCTAGTGAAGCACGACGTGCTGTTTGAGCGGTGCTTCACCACGCCCTACACCAACAAAGTCTCTTGGGAACAGGTGGTGGCCAACATCCGCGGCGTCGGCCCCTCCACCACCATCCTGGCGACGGACCTCGGTCAGACCTTCAACCCCCACGTGGACGAGGGGCTCAGCATCTACGTGGGCAAGATGCTGGACGCCGGGTTCAGCGAGCGGGAGGTGGAAGGCATGGTGAGCCGCAATCCCGCGCAGGTTTTGGGCGATATCAAAGAAGCCCCGGGGACAGTCGAGTAAGCAAACTGTACCTGTTCAGAGTTGAGGGGCAGAGACGTTAGGAGCAGGTGTGCAGAGGACGGCAGCCCTTTGCCGGGGGGCGTTGGGGGCGCCCCCAAACAACAAAACCCTTCTCTTTTTTCTGGGGGTGGGGTGGAGAGGAGGGGAGAGGAGAGTATGGTTCTACATGTCGTCTCGTGCCCCCGACCAGAACAGTTACAGGCAAACACCAGAATGCTGGTAGAGGCACAAAGAAACCATGGCTGATAAGGCGCTGATCCAAGAGATGAAGGAACGGATCATGGACGGCCTGACCGTCCTCATCAAGGAGGACATCCTCTACGGGGCGGGCCATCTGAGCGCCCGCATTCCCGGTACCAACACCTTCCTCATCAACCCCCGCTACCCCGGCAACGTGGCCATGGTGGACGACATCTCAGTGGTCGACATCGCCACCGGCAAGCGGATCGACGGGCCCGGCCCCATCCCCTCTGAGACCCACATCCACACCGAGATTTACAAAGCGCGTCCCGACCTGGAGAGCGTGACTCACTGCCATCCCCGCTATGCCAGCATTGTAGGGCTGCTGGACCGGCCCTGGGTACCCTTCAACCTGGACGCCTCCAATTTCAGCGACGGCATCGGCGTCTACCCGGAGTCGCATCTGGTGGACGATATCGAGCGGGGGCGCAAGCTGGCGCAATCGTTGGGCCCCAAGGCGCTGGCGGTGTTCCAGAAAGGGCACGGCATTGCGGTCGGCGGCCCCTCCATCGAGAGCACCGTGGTGCTGACCACCCACTTGGAATCCGCCTGCCGGGACCTGCTCTCGCTGCTGCCGATCCGGGAACCGGTCGCCATCAACGACGAACTGGCGGGCGATCCCGCCCGCCGCCTAAACCGTCTCAAGAACGACTACCGGTCCTACCCCTTCCTGCTCCAGAAGCACGGCATCCGCAGCCGCGAGGAGATCCGCGCCAAGAACAAGCCCGCCCCCGAGGGTAGGAAGAACTGAGCCAGGCGCGGCATCGTCAACAGCCCACCGGGTACCCAGTGGAATGTTTTCGGCTACTCAGGGGTGTCCAGCGGGTCTCCGGCTGGCGGGGGCGTACCCTCACCATCCCTTTCCTATCTCTCGGGCGGGGAGGGGTCCACGGGGCCGTGCCGTAGTTGCCTGCTGGCCATGGCTCGGCGTTACTGCAGCGTCACGAACTCGATAATGTCGGCGATGGCCTGCACCGCCTGGGGGTGCTCCGGGGCCCGGCTGATGAACGAGTGGGGCATCCCCTCGTACAGCTTCAACTCGACCGTGCCCCCCGCCTTCGCGTAGGTGTCCCGGTACCGGTGCTGGGTGTCGGGAGTCACGATCTCGTCGGCGGTGCCCTGCAGCAGCAACATCGGCGGCAGCATGACCGGTTCGCCGCGATCGAGCGCCCCTTGAGGGCTGCCTTCGGCCATCGCTGCGGCGCTCCCGAAGTAGTTGTCGCACATGGTCGGTTGGCCCGGCTCTTTCGCCAGCAGGTTCCGGTGCATCGCCACCGGGTCGGCCACCGGACAGAAACCCACCACAAAGCTCAGCGACGCGTCCAGGGAGGGGTGTTCGCTGAGCGGCAGGCGGGCATAGCGGGGGTCCCGGGGGCGCAGCGCGGTGAGCAGCACCTGGTGCCCGCCGCTCGATGAACCCATCGCCCCGACCTCGGGCCGCCCGCCGAACTCCATTGCGTGGGCTTTGAGCCAGCGCACCGCCAGGTTGATGTCTTCGAGCGAGGTGGGATAGGGCGCCACGTTGGCGTCGCGGAAGTCGATGGACATAACCACCACCCCGCCCCGGCTCGCACCCTCGTCGATGGCCCTAGTGTTGAAGCGGTCGCCCTAGCGCCACCCGCCGCCATGCACTTCGAGCACGGTGGGGAACGGCCCCGCGCCTCGCGGCCGGTAGACCGTGGCCAGCAGCGGCTTGCCGTCTATGCGCTGGTATTCGACGTCCTGCGTCTCAATCTCAAACCAGTTCTGGGTGGTCGTCATGAGGGCAGCACCTCTTTGAACACCCGCACCAGGTTCCCTCCCAGGATCTTCTCGACGTCGGCCTGGGGGTACTCCCTGGACTTCAGTTCCGCCGCCAGCTTCTCCGGGTAGAACAGTTTCGGGCCGAGCTGGCCTTCCCGCCGGTAGATGCGGTAGTCGTCGCCGAACTCACGCGGGCCCTCGCCGGCGGTGGAATCGTAGCCCGGCAGGTAGGGACGGATGCGCTTGGTGTCCTTCTCCGACCGGTGCCAGTCGTCCTGACCCGCGACGCCGACATGTTCGATACCCGCCAGGTTCACGAGGTAGTCCACCTGGTTCACGAAGTCCTTCACCGTTTCGGTGCGGGCGTCGGGGCAGATGATGCCTCCCTTGGCCGCCGCCGCTTTGATCAGTTCATCTGGAGCAGAGCGGCGCAAGGCGTTCATCATGGTCTGTTCCCGGCTCAGTTGCCGGGTGCGGGTCAGCACCCGCGTCGTCGAATGGCTGAACACCACCGGGTGTTCCGACAGTTCGACCGCATCCATGGCGGTGCGGTCGCCGGAGTGGGAGAGGTCGATGATCACGCCACGCCGGTTCAGCAGCTGCACTGCCTGCTTGCCGAGGGTGGAGAGGCCGGGGTCGATCTCGGGGAAGAAGCCGCACCCGTAGTAGCTGTTCTCCCGGAAGGCCAGCGAACAGCAGCGCAGCCCAAGGCCAATGAATGCCTCCCGGATGTGGAGGCTATCGCTGGCCGGTTTCGGGTTCTGCCAGCCGAGCACGACCCCAACCCGGTCCCGGTTCTCCGGCTTCTCGACATCGCCGGCATGCTTCACGATATAGGCCCGGCCGTGGTGGCGCACCGCCTCCTTGACCCGCTGGGAGTTCTCAATAGCCTCCACGGTTTCATCCCAGATTTCATTGGCGGTGCAGCCTACCACGGCCACGCCTTGTTCGAGGCATTCGTCCAGCAGGGCGGCGGAGAGGTCCTCCTACCAGGGCGCTCCCCCGCAGTTGATCACGGTGGTTCGGGTCCTGACGGCGGTGGTCATGCTGTCCTCCTTGCCAACACGTTATCGAACACGTTTCCGATTGCCGCCAAGTATACAAAATCTGGGAGTGATCCGCCCACTTGCCGAGGGCGGGGAGGGTGGCCGTCAGATTTTTGCGGAACGGCAGGAAGCGAGCGCTGATGTCATTGCGAAGGCGGAGGAACGGATCCTGAAGCAATCTTCCACTCGCTGCTCACGTGCCCATCGCAGCGCCGCAGCCCAAAGATTGCCACGGCCTCCTGCGTCGGCCTCGCAACGACCATGCGGCTGGGCTGACCCGGCTGTGGGACACGCAAAAAGATGACGGGCACCCAGGGCGTGGTATGAGTTCAGACTCAAGGGCCGGCCGCATGAACCACTCCCCCCACCCCGGAAAAGACGAGAATTATCTGTGTGGGACACCCCCACGCCCCCGGCCCTTCGACAAGCTCAGGACAAACAGGGGTTTCGCCCCCTGCATCCCCGTGTCCGATCCCCGAAACACTGAGCAGTTACCGGGGCGGGGCCGGGGAAGTTATGACCAGGGGATACCACCGGGCGATGAAAAGCGGCAGGAGCGGCCTGCGGGTATGCTTGAACCAGAAGGAGTTCACCATGACCACTGCACAAAGGGTAGCCGTCGTGACCGGGGCCGGGAGCGGCATCGGACGCGCCAGCGCGCTGGCCTTGCTGGAGGCCGGGTACGCGGTGGTGTTGGCCGGGCGGCGCGCCGAGCGGTTGGAGGCGGTGGCCGTTGAGAGCGGCGCCGCAGGGCGGACGCTGGTGATACCAACTGACGTCGGAGACCCCGCAGCAGTGCGAGCGCTGTTCGAACGCACCGTGGCCGCATTTGGGCGTGTCGACGTGCTGTTTAACAACGCAGGAACGGGCGCGCCACCGGCCCTGCTGGAAGACCTGACCTATGAGCAATGGAAGGCGGTGGTGGATGCCAACCTCACCGGCACCTTCCTCTGCACCCAAGAAGCCTTCAAGATCATGAAATCGCAGGACCCGCGGGGCGGCCGCATCATCAACAACGGTTCGATCTCGGCCCATGCCCCGCGGCCCAATTCCGCGCCCTACACCGCGACCAAGCATGGCGTCACCGGCCTGACCAAGGCCACCGCGCTCGACGGCCGCAAGTACGACATCGCCTGCGGCCAGATCGACATCGGCAACGCCGAGACCGACCTGACCGCGCGGATGAAGGCCGGGGTGCCGCAGGCGCACGGCGCCATCGCGGTTGAGCCGGTGATGGACGTACGGCTCGCGGCCGAGGCGGTGGTGTATATGGCAGGGCTGCCGCCGGAGGCCAACGTCCAGTTCATGACCATCATGGCCACCAAGATGCCCTTTGTGGGCCGGGGCTGAGTGATCCTGGCGGGTAGGCCGCGGGAACCTGCACCGGTGTGTCCACGGCGCGGGCTATCGGTGCCGGCCCCAACGGCGAGCCATGGGTGGCCGTCAGATTTTTGCGGAACGGCACGAAGCGAGCCCTGACGTCTTTGCGAAGGCGGAGGAACGGAGCCTGAAGCAATCTTCCACGCGCTGGGCACGTGCCCAGCGCGCCGCCGCAGCCCAAAGATTGCCACGGCCCTCCTGCGTCGGCCTCGCAACGACAATGCGGCTGGGCTGACCCGGCTGTGGGGCACGCAAAAAGATGACGGGCAGCCGCGAGCCATCAACACCGGAGCCATAAACGCCTTGACGGTATCGGAACCGTGTTATACAGTGTGGTAGCCTTCGGGATGGGCCCGATCAGGCGCCGAGACCACCCGTCAGCTTTAAAAAGGGAGGCGAACTTGGAACACGATTCGTCCGTCAGCAGGCGAGGCTTCATACGCACCACCGGCCTCACCGGCGCGGGCGCCGCGCTGGCCGCTGCCTGCGCCCCCGCCGCCACACCGGCGCAGGCGCCCGCCGCCGCCGGCGTACCCGCGGCGCCCGCCGCTTGGGAGGCGGAGTGGGAGAGGACGCTGACCGCGGCGAACAAGGAGGGCCGGTTGGACCTGGGCTGGATCCAAGGGCCATACGGCAGCTCGAAGCCGCTGGTCGATGATTTCGCGAAGGCGTTCCCCGGCATCACCCCCGAGCGCACCTCCATGACCTCCGGTAGCCTCATGGTGCCGAAGATCGTCCAGGAGCACAAGGCCGGAGTCTACTCCTTCGACCTCATCCACCTGGCGTATGATTTCGCCAAGACCGTCCTGGCCGAGGGCGCGCTGCAGCCGCTGCGGCCGCACATCTTCCGGCCCGATGTGCTGGATGACAAAGCGTGGAAGGACGGCTTCGAGGGGGGATGGCTGGACCCCGAAAAGCAGTACGGCTATGCCTATGTCTTTTACGTGGTCACGCTGTTGTGGGTGAACTCCGACCTGGTCAAGGACGGTGAGATTAAAACCGCTCAGGACATGCTGGACCCCAAGTGGCGAGGGAAGATCATCATGGAAGACCCGCGCTCCGGCCGCACCTACGCCACAGGTACGGCGCTGCGGCTCAACCTCGGCGACGATTTCCTGAAGAAACTGATCGTCGACCAGAAGCCGGTGTTCAGCCGCGATACCCGGCTCATCACAGAAGCCATGGTGCGGGGCCAATACGCGTTCGGCACCGGGGTGGTGGGCCAGGCGCTCGACGAGTTCAAAGCGCAGGGGCTGGGGAAGAACATCAAACAGTTGAACATCCCTGAAGCGGAGAGCATCTCCCCGGGCTTCCAGGCGTGGATGCTCAAGGGAGCACCGCATCCCAACGCCGCAAAAGTGTTCCTCAACTGGTTCCTGACCAGAGAAGGGCAGACCGCCTACAACAAGAGCACCGAGGAGCCGAGCCGGCGTCTCGATGTGCCCCCTGTCGTTCCCGGCTACGCCCTCGTGCCGGGGAGGAAGTACGTCTGGATCAGCTCGAACCCGGACCCCGTGATGGCCGCGGAGATCCCAAAGACCACGAAGCTGATGATGGAGCTGGCGGGGATCCAGTAACAACGGCCGCCCCGCCGCCGAACCCCTCATCGCCTTCACCCACCACGGCCCGCCCAGACTTCGTGATAACCAGCCACAGGAGGGAATGACCATGAACCAAATCCCCAACTCGATTGTCAACCGCCGGGCGTTCATATCCGTCGCGGCGGTGGGGGCCGGCGCCGCCATGGCCGCCGCCTGCGCGCCCGCCGCCACCCCTGCCCCGACTCAGGCGCCCGCCGCCGCCGCACCCCCTGCGGCGGCGCCCGCGCAGGACGCAAAGTTCAAAGCCGATTGGGACGCTTTGGTGGCGGCGGCCAAGAAGGAAGGGAAGGTCAACGTCTTCTTCTCCGGCTCCGGCGCTTTCGCCAAGATCGGCCTCGACTTCGA
>SHYD01000053.1 GCA_009692945.1 Dehalococcoidia bacterium
CGCTCACCTTGTCCGACCCCATCTGATACGTGTCCCCATAGCGTACCCTTCCTTGCTCGCCCCTCATTGAGGCGGTGTTGCTCTTCACCTGGAAGGGTACGCTCCTTTTTCGACCGGAGCCCAATTTCCACAACTTCTGATGCTAGCTCGCCAGATCCATGTTCGGAAACTGAATTTGGGAGTAGAGGTATGTGGGATTGGTGATGACCCACCATCGTGCAAGATTCGTATGAATATCCCAAATGTCATGCCTGACCGAATGAATCTGCTCAGAGTAGACCTTCTGGGCAAGCTCAACGTTCTCGTTGAGAGCTTGGTCAACCATGTAGCTCAAGATATGCTGACGTTCTTGCTCCGTGGTTTTCAACACTGCTTCGATCCCTAACGCGACGTTTCCCTCTCTGCCAATATAGGGTGGGACAGGCAGCCGCTGTAAATTCAGATGTCCGGACATGACTTCAAGGCCATTGCTGGATAATTAGTATTGCGTTTCCCCGGGCGTCGGGATAACTCCTTTTCAGTCTTCGGGGAACGCCCTCGGAACTCCAGCAGGTCGGTGTGGTCCAGCGGGGTTGCCCCGCTGGCAGGGTGCGTGAGCCCGCTCCTCGCAAGGGGACGTAAGGGTGAGAGGTCCGGCCGCCAAGCAATGGCGTGGGCTCCCCACTCAGTTCTTTGGTTGAGTCAAGGGGACACCCCTTCTGAATCTGCCGTCCTTGCAGCCCCCCCGCGCTTCCGGTATCCTCAAAGCTAAAGCGCAGGATGGTGACGTTGGCTTACGCCGCACCGAGTCCTCCCTCCACCGGCCCCTGGCTGTCGCTCGTGATCCCGCTGTTCAACGAAGCCGAGAGTCTCGGAGAACTGCATCACCTGATCAACGAGTCCCTGGGCGACGGCGAGTACGAAGTCATCTTTGTCGACGATGGCAGCACCGACGATTCGTTCCCGGTGTTGCGGCAGGTGCAGCAGATGGACGCCCGCGTCCGCATCATCCGGTTCGCCCGCAACTTCGGCAAGGCCGAGGCGCTGGCTGCGGGTTTTCGAGAATCACGTGGTCAGGTGGTCATCACCATGGATGCTGACCTGCAGGATGACCCGCGGGAGATCCCAAAACTGGTGAACGCCTTGGACCGCGGCTTCGACCTGGCGACCGGGTGGAAGCGCGAACGGCGCGACCCCCCCAGCAAGACGTTGCCTTCGCGCTTGTTCAATGCGTTCACCAGCCTGACCACCGGCCTGGCCCTCCATGATCTGAATAGCGGCTTCAAGGCGTATCGCCGCCGGGTGGTGGCCGATCTGAACGTCTACGGCGAACTGCACCGGTTCCTCCCGGTGCTGGCCTACTGGAAGGGCTTCCGTGTCACCGAGGTCCCGGTGGTTCATCATCCCCGTCGTTACGGGAAATCCAAGTATGGCGCTCGCAGGTTTCTCTCGGGAGCGCTGGACCTGATGACGGTGCTCTATCTGACGCGCTTCCAGCGGAAGCCGCTGCACCTGTTCGGCCCGATCGGCCTGGCCTGTCTGGCCGCGGGGCTGGCGGTCAACGTGTACCTGACCGGGTTATGGTTCACCCATGAACCCATCGGCACCCGGCCCCTGCTGCAATTGGGCGTGTTGCTGATGGTCATGGGCGTCCAGTTCCTGAGCCTCGGATTGCTGGGTGAGATGGTCACCTTGAACGCGGTTCAGGACAAGCACCGGGCCCACGTGTACGAAGTGTTGGACCCTTGGCCTCAGCCGCTCCCCCCTGCCCCGGACGAGGCGATGCCTTCCCGCCCCGGCCAGGCGAGCATCCGCTAAGAAGGCCCCGGCTTGAGTGCTGTCACCGATGACCTGCGGCCGGTCGCTGCGCGTTGGCTGACCGGCATAGAGTTGCTGATCGAGTGGAACGACGGCCATTCCAGCGCTTTTATGACCGACTACCTCCGGGAGCAGTGCCCCTGTGCCTGGTGCCGGGTGGAGCGAAAAAAGGACCCGCGGGAACGCGACCTGCTGGCGATGCGGCCGACGGCCCAGGCCCTGGCAAACCCGTCGGTCGAACCGGTGGGCCGTTACGGTATTCGCATCAACTGGGGCGACGGTCACAGTTCCGGCATCTACCCCTTCACCTATCTCCGTCTCATCTGCCCCTGCCCGGACTGCAGCCAAGCGAAGAGACCGGGGTAGCGCGGCCCGCCATGCCAGATCCGGCCTCGGGCAACCTGCACAAACACACCAACCCCAATGCCGCACACCAGTGGCTGCTCCGCCATTTTCATCACCGGGTGACTGATCTGGTGCGGCAAGGGCTATCCCGGGCTGCCCTGGGTGCGGAAGGGCAGCCCGTCCGGGTGCTCGACGCCGGCTGCGGTGAGGGGTTCGTGCTGCGACACCTGGCGGGCGCACTGAGCGGCATCGCTCTGTACGGCGTTGATGCCCGATTCGACGCGCTGGCTTGGGCTCGCGGCCGGGGGCCCGGTGGCACAGTATGGGTGACGGGAGACGCCGGGCGCCTCCCGTTCCCCGACCGGAGTTTCCCGGTAGTGCTGTGTCTTGAGGTGCTCGAACATCTGGAACGGCCGTGGGACGCCCTGGAGGAACTGCGCCGGGTCTGTTCCGGCACGCTGATCGTGAGTGTCCCCAACCAGCCCTTCTTTTCCCTGGCGAACCTGACGCGGGGCAAGAACCCCTCCACCCTCGGAGAGGATCCGGAGCACCGCTCCCACTGGCGCGCCGCAACCTTCATCAGAGCGCTCCGGAGCCGGGCGCCGGTGGACCGGGTAACCTATTCGTTCCCCTGGGTCATCGCAACCGTAAGGGACGATGGAGCGAGCCGTGGCTGACCCCTCGGGTCATATCGGGTGGCGGGCCGGACGGGTCGCCCAATACACCGGCGTCGACGACGAACCGGGCGAGGCGGCGGCGTCCGCCACCGAGGACGACGCCCTGGTGTCCCGGCTCGTCTACCTGGTGGTCCTCCTGTACGCCACCACCTTCGCATTGCTCAGTGCGCTCCAGCACCTGAGTTACCAGACCAATGCCTTCGATCTAGGCAACATGGACCAAGCGGTGTGGAACACGGTTCAGGGCCGCCCGCTGGAGTTCACCAACTGGCCGGGCGGCACCAACCGTTTGGCGGCCCACGTCGAGCCGATCCTGTTCCTGGTGGCTCAGTTCTACCGCATCCACAGCAGCCCGCTCACCCTCCTGGTGCTGCAGTCCGCCGTCATCTCGTTGGGCGCCCTGCCGGCCTACTGGCTGGGCCGCGTCGCGCTGCGCAGCAGCCTAGCGGCGGCGGTCTTCGCCTTCAGTTATCTGCTCTCCCCCGCCCTCGAGATCGCCAACCTCTCGGATTTCCATGCCGTCGCCCTCAGCTCGGCGTTCCTCCTGTTCGCGTTCTACTTCGCCTACAGGCAGCAGTACGTCGGGTTCTTCCTGTTCGCGGTGCTGGCGATGGCCACCAAGGAGCAGGTGCCCTTGAGCGTGTTGGTGCTCAGCGGCTATATTGCGCTAATCCAACGCCGGATGTGGGTCGGGGCCGCCGGGATCCTGCTGGCTGCGGCCTGGTTGGTGGTAGCCTTCGGCATCGTCATCCCCCACTTCAACCCCCAGGGCGTCTCGCCGTATCTGAGCCGGTACGATCAACTGGGCCGGTCACCCTCGGAGATCGTGCTGGCTCTGTTGCGTGACCCTGCGGGCGCCGTGCAGCTGCTGAGCGAACCGGCCAAGGTCGACTATGCCCTGAACATCCTGTCGCCCACCCTGTACCTGTCGTTGCTCAGCCCGCTGACCCTCGCGATGGCGATGCCCGATCTTGGTATAAACCTGCTGTCCAATTTCACCGAGATGTACGCGGGGAGAGCGCATTATGGCGCCGTCATCGTCCCGTTCGTGACCGTGAGCGCCATCCTGGGCGCCGGCCTACTGCGAAAGGGTCTCGACCGGGTCAATCTGCGGGTGGGGGAGATCGGTGTCGGGCTCATCGCGGTGGCGGTGCTGGCGAACGTGTTGGTGAACTTCCGCCAGCAGGTCTTCCTCCCTCTGGCCGACCACCTGCCAGAAGTTTCCGAACACACCAAAAGAGGGCTGGCGATCATGAGCCTCATCCCCGCCGGCGCTGCGGTCGCCACCAGCTCCAATCTCAACCCTCAAGTCAGTCAGCGCCGCCAGATCTCGCTGTTCCCGGAGATAGAAAAGGCGGACTATATTCTGCTTGACGTCTCCGCCTCTCCGTACCCCATCGATGCGGCCAGCATGTGGTATCGTGTTCAGCAACTGATTTCGGACGGCGGCTGGGGGGTGGAGGCGGCAGATGACGGTGTGCTGCTGCTCAAGCGCGGCGGGGCAGGGCGGGGGTTGGCGGCCGGGTTCACCGATTTCGCACGGGCTGGATCAGCCCGGGGCCGGACCCATGTGGGGGTGCAGTTCGGCGAGGGCCTCCGTTTAGTAGGATTCGACCTGGCACCCGAGGGCGGTCTCCATGGCGCCGACCCCTATGCAACGATGACCCTGTACTGGACGCTCGATCGGCCGATGACCCAGGACTTCATCACCGAACTGTCCGTCGTAACTCCGGCCGGCACGGTGTTGTCGAAGGACACGTTTCAGGCCGCCTTGCTGTGGTACCCACCGAGCCGCTGGCAGCCCGGGGAGGTCATCAAGGGCAGGTCACTCTGGTTGCCCCTGGGCGCAGAAAAGACCGCCGAGGTCCGCGTCCGTATCTTATCCCGTGAAGAACCTCATGAGCTGGTGACGGCGCTGCTGCCCAGGCCTGAATCGCTGCCCTCGGGTTACCGGCTGGCCGATGGAGGCCAATCCCTCAACCTGACCGTCTTGCGGCGCAACTGAGTGAGCAGATGATGACCAAGTCGCGTCCCTCGCCGGCCAGCGGTCCCCGATCTTCGAAGGTCCGTTGGTTCGGCGGGCTTGCCGCGGCGGTGACGCTGTTCGCGGGCGTCAGTTGGGTCTCACCGCAAGGCGGCGGTCCCGCGCTGACGGTGGCTCCAGAGGTCGCCGCCGATGCCGCCGTCCAGGCCGGAGCCGCGGCGGTTCGAGCGGCGCTGGCTGCGCCACTCGCCGGCGCCACATCGCAAGGCAACCTCAACGTTGTCGCTGGGCCGGTTTACACCGAGGCTGTTGCCCGCGCTTTGACCGCCAATGGTAAGCGGCTGCCGACCCTTGATCCGGAAGGCTACTCGGTCTACCCGGTGGTCAGGGCGGGCATCACAACCGGCGTGGTGGTGGTGGGAGGTGGTCCCCTGGGGGTGGCCTACGGCCTGTTCGGCTTGGCGGAAGACCTGCGGCTGGACCAGCCGTACCTCCGGTACCCGATACCGCTGAACCGCACCCCGGCCATCACCCTACGTTTGGTCTCGGACCCTCTGGAGCCCACCTATCCCGAACCTACCCAGGCGCTGGCCTGGGGCTTCAACGCCGTGATGACCGAACCATGGCCCGCCCTAGCGTTGTATGACGCCTATGACCCGGCGGTGTACGATGCGGCCGCCCGGCCGCAGGAACGGGCCTGGGTTGAAGCGCGGCGACGCAGCGCCCGCGCGCAGATCGCCCGGGCGAAGGCGCTGCACCTGAAGGTCATCGCACCGGGGGATGTCGTGAGCCTCCCCTCCCAGGTCGTCGCGCTGTACGGCGGCGAGGTCTCCGACAGCGTCGATTCGCCCAGATACTGCATCGATAAGCCGCGGGTGCGGGCCCTGCTGTCGGCGGCGTTGGACGAGGTGTTCCGCGACTTTCCCGAGATCGACGGGATCATGGTTCGGACGGGGGAAAACTACACACTGGGACCCCTCAGTGGAAACTCGCCACAGGACCCCCAATGTGCGGGCGGCCGCGACCCCTTCGACGGGGTGGTCGATACCGCTCGGTTCATGGAGCAGCAGGTCTCGGGCAGGCATAACCGCATGCTCATCCTGCGGGCATGGGACCTGGGCAGCAACGGCGGCCATGCCGGGGCCGAAAAGGCGGCGCGCTTGGCCGGCGCGGCCCCTCGGGGCGGGGCGGCTCCAACCATCTCGTTCAAGGTCACCGAGACCGACTTCTGGCGCTACAATCGCCTCAACCCCAACCTGCTGCGCCTCAATGGCCCGAGGATGGTCGAGTTCCAGGCGGCTCGGGAATACGAGGGGAAGGGCGCCTTCCCCAACTTCACAGGAGGCTTCTACGCAACCGGCCTGCCCGAATTGGGAGAGCACGGCGGGCTGCGCCGGGCTCACGAGGCCGGGGTGCGCGCCGCCTGGGTGTGGGCCAAGGGCGGGGGATGGGACGGCCCGCGGCTCCAGTCGGACCTGTGGGTCGACGCCAATGTTTACGCGCTGAGCCGTCTGTTGTGGACTCCGGAAGCCGCCCCGCATCAGCTTGCGACAGACTGGGCCGCGCTTCGGTTCGGCCGGGCAGCGGCGCCGGCCATCGCCAACCTGCTGGTGCGTTCGCCGGAAGCCGTCGTCAAGGGCTTCTACCTCCAGTGCTACGCCGCCAAAAATGAGCCCTGGACCCCGAACCTGCTGTGGACGCGGGACGACGTCGTGGCTGGAGGCGAACCCATGGCAGCGCTGTACCGCAGTTGTAGTTCCCCCGCTGATTTCGAGGAGGCGTTGGCGGAGCGCAAGCGGGCAACGGTGGTGGTGGAAGAGATGGTTGGGGACCTCGCCCTGGCCCAGCCCCACCTCACACCGCAAGACGCGGCTCTGATCCGCACGAGCCTCCAGTACGAACGCTCGCTGTTGGAGTCGCTCGATCACTACCTCACCGGGATGTTCCACTTCTACCGGTTCGTCGATTCGGGTGGCCGGTCCATCGAAGCACGGGACGCCGCACTCAACGCCTTCTCCCGGCTTAGGGAAAGCTGGTCCATCCACACTCAGTTCGTTCCGCTGCTGCCCGGCGCCGCCACCCCCTACCGGGACGCTGGGATGTGGGCCACGGTCGAGGGCGCGCTGAAGCGGCTGCAGGCAGGGTGAGTTAGACCGGGGGTGTGCGCCCCAACATGCGGACTCCGCGCAAATGCGTGTGAATCGGTGGCGCTCCAGTGAGGGTGGGGTAACTGCACAGTGTTCGGGGTTGTACACGGGGGTGCCGGGGGGCGGAGCCATCCTGCCGGGGGCCTGGGGGTGTTCCCCCAGGAACAAAAACCTCTCTTTTGTTGGGTAGTGGGGTAAAGGGCCGGGACGCAGCAACGGATTGGCGGGAGCCGAGCCCAAGCCGTCGAGCGGTAGTTACCTTGCGTGAGCCTCCGGCGCAGGGGATAATCGCGGTACCATGCTGCTGGCTCTTGATATCGGCAACACCAACATCACCGTGGGCGTGTTCCAGGGCGAAAAGCTCTGTGCCACTTGGCGGCTGTCCTCCGACCCGCACCGGATGGCCGACGAATACGCCGTGCTGCTGATGAACCTGCTGCCCCGGTCCGGCATCGAGTTCTCCGCCATCTCCGACGTGGCCCTGTGCAGCAGTGTGCCCCAACTGGTGCTGACCTTTGAGGAACTGTCGCAGCGTTACTTCGGCATCAAGCCGCTGGTGGTGGGGACCGGGATCAAGACCGGCGTGCGGGTGCTGTACGACGATCCCCGTGCGGTGGGGGCCGACCGCGTGACCGATGCGGTGGCCGCCTTCCGCACTTACGGCGGCCCGGTGATTATCGTCGATTGCGGCACTGCCACGGTGCTCGACGCGGTGACCCGGGAAGGGGAGTATCTCGGCGGAGCAATTGCGCCGGGGATCCAGGTCGCGGTGGACGCGCTGGTGTCCCACACCTCGATGCTGCGGCGCATCGAGTTGGTCCGCCCCAAGCACGCCATCGGACGCAACACCGTCAACAGCATGCAGTCCGGCATCATCTACGGCTATGTGGGCCTCATCGAGGGGTTGATCGCCCGGTTCAAACAGGAATTAGATGGCGAGGCCAAGGTCGTGGCCACCGGAGGTCTCGCGGGAATCATCGCTGACGCCTCGGAGGCCATCGATTTCGTCGACCCGGACCTGACGCTGCAAGGGCTGCGTTTCGTGTACGAGATGAACCCTGATCGCGGCACGGCGGCGGCCCTGTGATCCTCGAAGGCAAGCGCATCATCCTGGGCGTGACGGGCAGCATCGCCGCCTACAAGGCCGCCGATCTCGCCAGCAAGCTCACGCAGGCCGGGGCCGAGGTCCATGTGATCCTGACCCCCGCGGCGCAGCAGTTCATCACGCCGCTCACCTTTCACAGCATCACCCATCAGCCCGTGGTGACCGGTTGGTGGCAACCAGAGAACGGGGGGGCCATCCAGCACGTGGCGCTGGCCGAAACGGCCGATGCGGTGGTGATTGCCCCTGCCACCGCCGACGCCGTCGCCAAGCTGGCCCACGGGCTGGCCGACGACCCGCTGGGAGGAACCGTGCTCGCGACCCGCGCCCCGGTCTTGATCGCTCCCGCCATGGACGCTCACATGTATGAGAACCCCGCGACTCAGGCCAACGTCCGGCTGCTGGAATCGAGGGGGGTGCGCTTCGTTGGACCGGAGGCCGGACGTCTCGCCTCGGGTCTCACCGGCCTCGGCCGGTTGAGCGCCGCCGAGACGATTCTGGGCGCGTTGCGGCAGATGCTGGGCCGTGGGGGCGACTACGAGGGCAAGACCGTGGTGGTGTCCGCCGGGCCGACTGAGGAGCCGATTGACCCCGCCCGCCACATCACCAACCGGTCGTCCGGCAAGATGGGATTCGCACTTGCTGAAGCGGCGCGCGACCGAGGCGCACGGGTGGTGCTGGTCACCGGTCCCGTGGCCTTGGCCAGCCTCTATGGCGTGGCGGTGGTCCGCATCAGGACGGCGCTGGAACTCCAGGCCGCGCTGGCCAAGGCGATGGCCGGGAGCGACATCCTGATCATGTCGGCTGCCCCCGCCGATTTCCGGCCCGCCGCGGTCTCGGCCCAGAAGATCAAGAAGGGCCCCGAGGATGCGATGTCGCTCGACCTTATCAAGAACCCGGACATCCTCGCTGGCCTCAGCGGCGATTTCATCAAGGTGGGCTTCGCCGCGGAGAGCCAGGAACTGGTCCAGAATGCGGGCATCAAGCTGCGCGACAAGGGGCTCGACCTCATCGTGGCGAACGATATCACCGCCCCCGACAGCGGCTTCGGCGTGGACACCAACCGGGTGCTGCTCATCGACCGGGAAGGGACGGTCGAGGCGTTGCCGCTGCTCACCAAGGCCGAGGTGGCGAACCGCATCCTGGACCGTTTGGTCCGGTTCAGCCACCGGTGAAACCCGGGGCCGTATCTTCTAACTGAGGACCGGCATTTCACCCGGTCCCATCCGGCGTTCGGGGGAGTCTGCACCACTCAATGCGTATCTATCATCCGCGCTGGGGAGTTCCTTTGGCGGCAATGCTGCTCCTGACGGCATGTGCAACGCCGGAGGGGAGCCCAGCCGCTCCGCCAGAGCTTCCCTTTGGCGCTGCGCCGGCTGTTGGGTTGACCGCTGCGGCCCCGCCAGCCCGTGTCACCCGGGCTGAGGATGCCCTGGACGCGATCCGACAGGATGAGCCACCGGCTGGCGATCAAAGCCGCCCGGACGCCGAAGCTCTCGCAGAACAACCACCACCGTCTTGGAGCAATGAAGCAAGTCCGGCCGTCTCATCGAACAGCCGGGCGCTGCCTCCCGCCCCCGCATCAAACCTGGCGGTCGTGCCGCTGCCGGAAGATTGGCGACTGATCATCCCGGACATCGGGGTGGATGCCCCCATGGTCTCGGTGGGATTCGATAAGGACGGCGCCATGGGGGCGCCGGAAGGCCCGGTGGAGGTGGGGTGGTTCCGGTATGGCGTGGCGCCGGGACAGCGGGGCAATGCCCTACTGGACGGGCACGTGGACTGGTCGGACCGGCAGACGGGCGTCCCCCGCACCGGGGTGTTCTGGCGCCTGGCGCGACTGTCGGTGGGCAACCCGGTTATCGTGCGGAGCGGGGGTCAGGAGTTCACCTACGTGGTGACCGAAAAGCGCCGCTACCGCTGGGACGACCCCGAGGGCGTCTCGGTGCTCCAGCCCACCTCCGATTCGAGAATCACGCTCATCACCTGCGGCGACGTCTTCGACCGCTCCACCCGCAACTATTTGATGCGGGACGTGGTGATCGCCCAGTTGCAGTAGGACAGGCGGGCGGACTTGGAGAGTGGCGCGCTGAGTCTTCAACGCTCAGCCGCCTTCCACCGTTCATAGCCCTGACGAAACCTCGATTCATCAGGACGGAGCGCAAGGGCACGCAGATAGGCCTCTTCGACCTGGCTTTTTGGTTCCCTGAGCCAATTGAGCACTCCACCCAACTCAAACCAGCACCACGCTTCCCGCACTGGGTCACTCGTGAATTGGATCGCACGGTGCAACAATTCCGCAGCTTCCTGGTTAAGTTGGCGCCGCGCTGACGAACCGGGCTGCTGTCGCCCCAGAGTCCTCGCCAGGGCGATTTTCGTCTGTGCGAACTCATGAACTATCCTGGCGTCATCCCGAGCCTCTGGCAGCGCTTGGGAAAAAAGGCGATGCGCCTCCCGGTAGTCCCCTATACGCTTTCGGAGGATCGCGGCCTCCGCGATGTCAGCAGTGGGTCCGGCCGCAGGAATAAGCGCTAGTATCTGTCTGGCTTCCTTTAGTAGGCCTCTGTCCAGGAGTCCAGAAGCGTATTGGAGGTGGGGTTGCGAGGCCTCAGTCCGGTTGGACGCAGCACGAAAACGATCAAAAGTGCTTTGGGCTAACTCCAAGTCTCCTACTACGAACGCATATTCGATGAGCAGCCGAGCGATAGCACCCGATCCCGGGTAATTGTCGTAGAGGCGCCGTAGGTGAGCAATTGCCGACGACCGGTCCCCGGTTGACCACATCAGGGCGCTCTCTCGAAGTGCGTGCAGCACTTGATACCGCGGGTGTGCCGGTAAAACGACCCAAAAATAGGTGCTCCCTTCGTCAAAGTCGAAACGCGGCTCAGGCGAACCGTTGTCCCGCATTTGTCGCCGAATTTTCGGTAAACCGGTACCTCGTGTCTCCGCCAGCCGTAATTCCTTCAGGAATTCACCGATGCATCGGTTCCTCGCCGGGACGGGAGGAACCGATCCGCCCGTTTGCAAATGCTCAAGCCGGATCCCCTGTACCGGCCCGGGGTAACTGATGATCTCCATGCGATCTGGATACAGATACACCTTCGTCGGTTCAGGTACGCCGTCGCAACTCCGATGGTATAGGGCGTTGACGATCGCCTCTTCCATGGCCTCGTACGGATACGCGACCATCCTGTCCACCTCTGCCTGGCCAGGAATTTTGCGCAGCGTCATGTCGGTTGTCCCGTTCAGGTGGTCAAGCGTCAGCCTGATTTGATCGGGAAGGGGTCCCCGAATCGTTCGCTCCTCCAGCAGATTCCCTCCCGCATCGTCCGCAAACTGAACGATCTCCACCCTGGCACCGGGAAAATCCTGTCGGGATCGGCCGCAAAAACAGCAACGCTACGTTCCTGGGCACATCATGGGAGTTGATGGGAACCGTAAGGCGCAATCGTCTGTATACTTCCAGCGGTTCAGTGATACCGGCGTCGCGAGCGAGTTCGCTGCGGATATCACCAAGGAACTTTTGGACTGAGAAGAAGACGATATTGCCAAGCTCGCCCGTCAGGCTTCTCCGGTCATCGAAAGGCACTCGTGCGGTCTGTGCAATGAGTTGGCGGCGTCTATCACCCATCGCCTCAATAGTCTCTGGCTCGAAACGAACGAAATGAGCCCTGTCGTCGCTCCCCCGCCTGGGTGCTTCGTAGGGCCGGTTGTCCCCTGCCGGTGCCCAGATCACCAGGATTCGTCTTCCCAAGTAATCTTGCGGGACAACGAATGGCTGGTAATCGGGAGCGATTCTGTTGCAGGCACCCCGGATCTGCCGCTGGGTTTCGTCAAGGTTAAGATCCGCCAACCCCCTCGGTGGAAGGATTGGGTTTCCCTGTTCATCCTCCTCTATGCCGATGATGAGGTACCCACCATTGAGATTGAGGATATCGTTGGCGAATGCTGAGATAGTCCGGACGGCAGACTCAGCGATCTGTGGGTTCCACGTCGCTTTGAATTCGAGCCCGACCTGCTCGACAGAGCGCGCGTCGAGCAGGTCATCCAGGTTGATAGGCAGCCCGTCAAAAGGCGTCGGTTACCTCGAAGAACGCATCTATTTGATAACGCCCCCTACTCCTCCGCCAACGCCAGCGTCAGGTGCACCAGGGTGCGGACTGCCACACCGGTGTGGCCTTTCACGGTCGCCCCGCGTTCTCGATCGGTGCGGGCGGTGGGGGCGATGTCGAGATGCGCCCAGGGGGTGTCCTCGGCGAACTCGGCGAGCATCTGGGCGGCGGTGATGGCGCCGCCCCCGTTGCCGGTGCCGGTCTGACGCACGTCAGCCACGTCGCTGCGGACCAGTTCTTTGTATTCTTCGGTGAGGGGGAGTTGCCAGAAAGGCTCCCCGGATGACTTGCCCGCCTGCAGCACCTTGTCGATAAGCGGTTGGTTGTTGCCCATCACACCGGAGTGGAAGGGGCCCAGCGCCACGGCGCAGGCCCCGGTGAGGGTGGCCACGTCCACCATGGGCGAAAGCCCCTCTTTGCGGCCCCATGAGAGGGCGTCGGCCAGCAGCATGCGTCCCTCGGCGTCGGTGTTCAGCACCTCGATGGTCTTGCCGTTCATGGCCCGCACGATGTCCCCCGGCTTGTAGGCGGTGGCGCTGGGCAGGTTCTCGGCGGCAGGGACCACGCCAACGACGTTGATGGCCGGCCGGAATTGGGCGATAGCCCCCATCGCAGCGATGACGGCGGCCCCGCCCGCCATGTCGCCTTTCATGTGGTCCATGTTCGTCGCGGACTTGATGGAGATGCCGCCGGAGTCGAAGGTGACTCCCTTGCCCAGCAACCCCAGCGCCGCCTTCCCCTCGGGCGCACCAGCCGCCCGGTAGCGCAGCACGATGAACTTGGGTGGTTCCGCACTGCCCTGTGCCACCGCCAGCAACGCTCCCATCCCCAAGCTCTTCATCTCAGCCCGGTCCAGCACCTGGATGTCCAACCCGTGCCGGTCCGCCACGCCCTGTGCCTGGGCTGCCAGGTCGGTCGGCGTCATATTGTTCGAACTCTCGTTGGCCAGGTCGCGGCACAGGTTGGTGGCCTCGGCCAGGATGGTGCCCCGCCGGATGCCCAGGTCGAGCGCCTTCGCTTTCCGGGCTTCCAACTCCACCACCAGCAGTTCGTGCATCTCAGGGTCGTCTTCCTTCTTCTTGGCCTTGTGGCGACGGAAGGTGTAGAGCCCCATCAGGGTTCCCTCAGCCAGCGCTTGCGCAGCCAGCGAAGGGTCGAGCCCGCCGATTCCAGCTCCATGGACGATGGTGGCGGCCCGCTGGCACCCGTGGCTTCGCAGATAGCGGGCGGTCTCGGCGGCCACCCGCCGGACTTTGTCCTGGTTGAACTCGGTCGCCTTGCCGAGTCCCGCCACCACCACCCGTTTGGAGGGAAGCTTGCCGAAGCTGTGGATCATGGTGAACTCGCCCAGTTTGCCTTTGATGTCGCCATCAGCGATGAGTTGAGTGATGGCGCCGCCCAACATCCCGTCCACCGCCCCGGTGGCCCCGCCGGGACTGCTGACCCCCTCGAACAGGTTGACCACCACGGCGTCCGCATGCTGGGAGGCGATGTCGCCGATGATGACTCGGATATCCATTGGTGCGGCTCCTTCTGGGACGTTGAACGATTGGAGTAACATGAGCGGTGACCCATTATAACAACCGGGTCTGCCTCCCCCGGCGGGTCTGGTCCGCCCGGGATCGGGCTTATCCTCCACGAAAAAACCGGCGGGATCGGTTCCCGCCCAAGGAGCACCGTCATGTTGGTTGGACGTTCCCCGGTGGGGGCAGCGGTCCCGCGGCTGGATGGGCGGGAAAAGGTCAATGGCAGCGCCGTTTACGCGGGAGACATCGCGTTGCCCGACATGCTGTGGCTCAAAGTGCTGCGGAGCCCCTATCGCCACGCCCGCATCGTCAGCGTCGACACCACGCGCGCCAAGGCGGCGCCGGGGGTGCGCGCCGTCATCTCCGGGAAGGACCACCCGGGCCTCCTCACCGGCCGTGCCATGCGGGACATGCCGGTGCTCTGCTGGGACAAGGTCCGCTACATCGGCGACCGTGTGGCGGCGGTGGCCGCCGATACCAAGGAGCAGGCCGACGCCGCCCTCGAGTTGATTACCGTGGAGTACGAGGAGCTTCCGGCGGTGGTGGACGCGCTGCAGGCAATGGAGCCGGGCGCACCATTGCTACACGATGACGTGACACAGTACAAGGGCGGCGATATCAAAGCCCTCATCCCGGAGGTGCACAACGGCCTGAGCCGCGTCAGCTTCGGCAAGGGTGACCTCGACGCCGGGTTCAAAGAGGCTGACCTCACCATCGAGCACACCTTCCGGGTGCCCAGCCGTCACACCGGCTACATCGAACCCCACGCTGGGGTGCTGGTCATCGACCCCGATGGCCGGGTGCAGGTGTGGATGTCGTCCAAATCGCCGTTCCGGGCCCGCAACGAGCTGGCGTTTGCGGTGAACATCCCGCCGGAGACGGTCCGGTTCAATCCGGTGCTGGTGGGCGGCGATTTCGGCGGGAAGGGCGACACCAGCGACCTGCCCATCGCCTACCTGCTGGCCAAGGAGACCGGCCGGCCCATCAAGTTCATCAAGACCTACACCGAGGAACTGTCGGCGGGGAACCCGAGCCATCAATCGGTGATCACCATCCGCACCGGGCTCAAGCGGGACGGCCGCATGGTGGCCCGCTATGTCCGGGCTATTCACGATTCGGGCGCCTACGGGGCCTACAAACCGGTGGCACAGGTGGCCATTACCGGCGTGTCCCACGGCGGCGGCAGTTACCGCATCGATCACACGTTGTTCGAAGCGATCCATATCTACACCAATCAGGTCCCGGCGGGGTTCTTCCGTGCCCCCGGCGCACCGCAGGTGCTGTTCGCTGTCGAGTCCCACACCGACCTGCTGGCGCAGGAACTCGGCATGGACCCGGCCGAGTTCCGCCGCCGCAACCTGGTGCTGGAGGGGCAGGAGAACGCGGTGGGCCACAAACTCACCGGGGTCCGCTCCACCGAAGTGCTGGAGGGGGCGCTGGCGGCGGCCGGTTGGGGGACGCCCAAGCCCGGTAAGCACTACGGGCGTGGCATTGCGATGTACGACCGGCATATCCCCGGCGGCGTCTCCGGCACCGTGCTGGAGGCCCGTGAGGACGGCGCCGTGACCATCCTCAGTCCGGTCTACGACCAGGGGGTGGGCGCCCACACCGTGTTGCGGCAGATGGTCGCTCAGGAACTGCAACTCCCGATGAGTTCCGTAAAGGTCGTGACCGGCAACACCGACAACACCCCCTTCGATCCCGGGACCGGCGGCAGCCGGGGGACCAACCTCGCTGGCCACGCCGTCATGGAGGCGGTGCGGCTGCTGAAGGAAGACCTCGCCAAGCGGGCGGCGGCACTGCTGGAGTGCCCCGAGGAGGTGGTCGGCTACAGCTCAGGGCAGTTCTGGATCCGGGAGGACCCGCGTCAGTCGATCGGGATCGGCGCCATCGTAAAGCGCACCAATAACGCGCAGCCTATCGCCGTCACGTCCAACGTCGATGTGAAGCTGAAGAACAATATCACGTGCTTTGCAGCCCACGTGGCCGAGGTCGAGGTCGATCCGGAAACGGGCCAGGTGAAGCTGCACCGGTTCGTGACCGCCCACGATGTGGGCACCATCATCAACCCGGTCACCCACCAGGGCCAGATCGACGGCGGCGCGATCCAGGGCATCGGCATGGCGCTGATGGAGGAACTGCTCATCGAGGACGGCCGGGTGGTGACCAATCACCTGGGCGACTACAAACTGCCCACCATCGCCGACATCCCCGAACTGGTCACGGTGCTGGTGGACGCCCCCGACGGCCCCACGCCCTTCGGCGGCAAGGCCATCGGCGAGATGGCCAATGTCGCCCCTGCGGCCGCCATCGCGAACGCCATCTACGATGCGGTGGGGGTGCGCCTGTTCGAGCTGCCGTTCACCGCGGAGCGGGTGTACCGGGCGCTAAGGGAGAAGGAGCAGCGGGGAGGGTGAGCGGGCTGCCCCGCTCCCAGGAAGTGTCCAACCGTTCGAACGAAACGCCCCCTCCGGCAATGCCGGAGGGGGCGCACTTCACAACCGATGGACGAGGTCTCAGCCCCGGAGCGGCCGCACTTCTAGTTCAGGAGTTGCTTGGCAAGGTCCATGGTCTTGGCGAACTCCTTCTTCGCCTCTTCGGAGTCCACCAGGATCAGGTTGCGGTTCGCCGGTGGGATCAGGAACGCGTTCTGGGGTTCCACATCCTTGCGACGGCTGTTGGTCTTTATCAGTTGAGACCAGGTGAGCGATCCCTCTTTGGTGAGCACCCAATTCAGGAACAACTTCGAGGCATTGGGGTGCGGCGCCTTGTTGAGCATGTAAAGGATGCTCGATGTGAAGTTCCTGTTGTCCA
>SHYD01000054.1 GCA_009692945.1 Dehalococcoidia bacterium
GCCTCGACCTTGGCGTACCAGGATATCTCCGCGCCACTGAGGGGCCGGCCGGGGTAGTGGGCGCACAGCACCTCCGCATCGATTTCTATCAAGGATTCTATCAAGGACCGGTCACGGCTGCGTGTCAAGAGACATCCTTTGGGAACTCTCCATGCTTGGGGCGAGCTTCTTTCCGGCCCTCCATCGGGCCCTCCGACAAGTCCTGGGGGTAGTCGGACGCCCGTCTGACGGCGGCTGCCAGTGCCTCACCAACAGTGTTCACCGGCCCGTCGCAACCTGAGGGAACCGGTAGACCGGCACATGGGTGATCTCCGCGGCCCGGCCGAGACCACCATGCTCGATCAGCTCCTGGATGGCGTCCACCGCGCCGGGCGCCAGGTACTGTTCACCACACTTGGGGTACACATCGGCGGGAGCCTCGCGCACGATGAAAACTTGCCCGTCCAACTCCTGCGTGTAGCTAATGTGCTGGGCCTTCAGCCGCGCGCCGCACACCGAGCAGCGGTCCGCCGATGCTTGAGTCATGGCAACCTCCTTGTGCGGCAATCCGGCTCCCATTCCGCCGGGTCCGGCCGGTAGACGGTAAATGATGTCGACGATCTCCCGCAATGAGCACACCACGTGCAATGGCTCTCCGGAGGCGGCCCTGCCCAACACCAGACAGGCAGGGCCGAAGCGGTGGTCGGGGTAGTCCTCGATGACCGCGCCGTTGGCGAGGGCCGTCTCCACGTCGTCCCTTTGGATTCGGCGGGCGATGCGCTGCTGCGCTCCATGATACGTGTAACGGTAGCGCCCCGCCGCCACCGCTCGGGCAACCTGCGCCATCCGATCGCCCCGGACATCAGCCATGCGCCGCCGGCATCACCACTCAGCCCCGCCCGGTGATCGGTCCCACCGGAAGGCCCTCCGACTCCACACGGGAGAGGTCCACGCGTTTGCTGGCGTCCTCCACGTCGATCCCGACGATCTGGCCGTGGGCGTCGCAGTCCATCACCACGCCCGGCGCCACCTCGTCCGCATCCGCGCCGGGGATGGTGGACAGTTCGCCCGCCCGAGCCTTGCGTTCCGCTATCGTACCATTCGGCGACGCCCCACCCCCAAGGAGAAAGAAGAGAGGCAAGAATTTACTGTTTAGGGGCGGCCGATTATAACGGCCGGGCGTGCCGGCACGGGGAGTGCAGGGGGCGAAGCCTTCCTGCCGGGGTGTGGGGTGTCCCCACAAGCAACAAACGGACAAAAAATTGTGATTCGCCAGGAACTATGTACCACTTGAAGGCCTGATCGCCAAGGTCTTTAGACCAGATCGCCAGGATCATTGGACCACCCGGGCACCGACCCAACGACGATAGCCGTAACCCTTGGAAGGAGCGGCTATGGCGTTCAAGGAGGTGTCTCTCGTGGAACTGATCGAAGTCATTGGCCGGTGGCAGACCGGGCTGGGCCAATGGGCCGTGGCCCGGACCACCGGGCTTTCCCGCGGTACCGTGCGCAAGTACCTGCAGGCGGCGATCGCTGCGGGCGTCCGGCAGGACGGCCCAGCGCCCACCGACCAGCAGCTGCTGGTCCTCGCACCCCTGAACCGGTCGGGTCCCAAGCATCCGGGTGTCCCGTCGACCGACCGCCTGGCCCCCTGGCACGACCGCATCGAGCAGTGGGTGCGGCGGGAACGGCTGCAACTCACCCGCGTTTACGAACTGCTGGGCGGGCCGGAGCGCTCACCCGTCTCCTACACCTCGCTGCGGCGTTACGTCCGCCGGCAGGGTTGGACCACGCCCGCCGCAACGGTCCGGCTGCCCGATCCGCCGCCCGGCCAGGTGGCGGAGTGCGACTTCGGACGCTTGGGCTACCTGACAGACCCCGAGACCGGCCAGAAGCGTCTGTTGTGGGCGCTGCTCGTCGTGCTCGCCTACTCCCGCCACTGCTTCGTCTGGCCGCTGTACCAGCAGACGCTGGAGGAGGTCATCGCCGGGTTCGAGGCAGCCTGGTTCTTCTTCAAAGGTATCCCCCGGACCTTGGTGATCGATAACTTCCCCGCCGCGGTGGCCGGGCCGCACCCGCTGGACCCTCAGTTAACCCGGGCCTTCCTTGAATACAGCCAGCGCCGCGGCTTCCTGGCGGACCCGGCCCGGCCGTACCATCCGAAGGACAAACCGAAGGTAGAGCGGGGCGTGCCGTACGTCCGGGAGCGCTTCTACAAAGGCGGGACCTTCCATGACCTCGCCGACGTCCGCACCCAGGCGCAGCACTGGTGCGTGGAAGTAGCCGGCCAGCGGATCCATGGGACCACCCGGCGGCTGCCCTTGGTGGTGTTCCAGGAGGAGGAGCAGGCCCAGCTGCTGCCCTACGACGGCGAGCCGTACGCCATGCCGGACTGGCGGGCGGCCACGGTCCATCCCGACCATCACGTCGCCTATCGGTATGCGCTCTACTCCGTGCCTGCCGCCAGTTGCCCGCCCGGCACCAAAGTCGAACTCATTGGCGATGCCGGGCTGGTCCGCATCTACCACCGGGGCGTGGTGGTCAAGGTCCATCCCCGCCAGGCGCAGGGCGGCCGCTCCACCGACGATGCCGATTACCCCCAAGAACTTACGATGTACACCACCCGCTCGCCGGAGCGGGCGAAGCGCCAGGCCCTGCTGCTCGGCGTTGCCGTGGGCGCCTTCATCGAGCGGCTGCTGGCTGGGACCTACCCTTGGTCGCGGTTGCGGCAGGCGCAGAAGCTGCTGCGGCTGGGCGAGCGCTACACCCCGGTCCGCCTTGATGCGGCCTGTCAGCGCGCGCTGGAGGTCGACCTGCTCGATGTGCGGCGGGTGGAACGCATCCTGGTTCAGGCGTTGGAGGCCGACCAGGCGACCACGCCCCCGGTGAACACCACCGATGGCCAACCGCTGTTGTTTCTCCTTCCCGCTCGCTTTGCCCGTCCCGGTGCCGTTTTTGCCCATACCGGCCAGCCACATCCCGTACCCGCCGCTGCAGCGACAGAACCACAGAGGAGACTGTTATGACCACGACCACCGACCTCAGGCCGCTGCTGAAGCGGCTGAAGCTGGGCACGCTGCTGCCCGAACGCTTGGCCCTCGCCCGGCGGGACCAACTCGACTACGCGGCCTTCCTCGAAGTCGTGCTGGCGGATGAAGTCAACCGGCGCGACCAGGGTCGGCTGGAACGGCAGGTGCTGCTGGCCGGCTTCGATGAGGTGTGCCGGCTGGAGGACTTCGACTGGACCGCGCGTATCACGATGGACCGGCGCTTGCTGGATGCCGTCTTCTCCCCGGACTTCCTGCAGCGCAAGGAGCATGTGTTGTTCGTGGGGCCGGTGGGCGTCGGGAAGACCTTTCTGGCGCAGGCCTTGGGCTTTGCGGCGATCCGGGCCGGTCACAGCGTACGCTTCATGCAGGCAGACCGATGGTTCCTTGCCATGGCGCAGGCTCGGGTGGACCACACGCTGGAGAAGGTCTTCCGCACCTTTATCACGCCGGCCCTGCTCATCCTGGACGACCTCGGGTTGCACCGGCTGACGGCGCAGCAATCGGCCGACCTGTATGAGCTCATCGTGAGCCGACACCGGCGGGCGAGCTTTGTGATGACCAGCAACCGCGGGGTGGATGAGTGGCTGGGCCTGTTCGACGACGCCATCCTGGGCAACAGCGCCCTGGACCGGCTGGCTCACGCCAGCTACCAGATTGTGGTGGAGGGCAGCAGTTACCGGGAGCGGCTCTCACCCCACCGGCGCCAGAACGGTTCCGCTCCGACGAAGGAGGCTTGACCGCCATGCGCTGAACCTGCTACAAAACCAGATCGTCACCCCGCCCAGGTGGTCCAATGTTTGTGGCGATGGGTGGTCCAATGATCCTGGCGAACGACAAAAATACAGGACGGCGTTGAAACCGTCCTGTATTCACTCTGAGCTACAGGTGACCGGAAGGCCGCCGTTCAGGCGGCGACGATCTGCCGAACTGTCTCCACCCCTTCGATGATGGCCTTGCCACCACAGTAGCCGCACCGCAGGCCCGCCTGGGTCCGCTGGAGGCCCTTACCGCCAGCGGGGACCTTGAACTGGGCGTTCTTGAACGAGGTGCCTCGTTCGCCTTCCAGTTCTCCCAGGAAACGGCCGCAGTTCAAGCATGCCACTTCAGCTCGTACCACAGTCTTGCTCATGGCGTTCCCTCTCCTTTCCGCCTGCTCCGCTCGCACCGGTCTCGCCGCCTTCGCCCAGGCCGGTGATGGGTCAGCTATTTATGATTCCGTCAGGTGATTATCTATAAGGCGGTCACTCTGCAGCTTAAGTACAATACACCGGAAGGGCCCGATTCGTTACACTTTTCCGCTGCGTTAATGAAAATTTAATCTAGTCCGGCGAGCCGGTGCAGACCCCTCCGGCCCGATCCCGGCGGGACGTTCGGACAATGACCATGGTACCTTCATCCGCCTCAGCCACCATTCACTGTCGGCCGCCACCCGGGGCGTGCGCGCCGGCGTGCATCACCGCCCGTCACCAGCCCCCCGAAGAGCATCGCGATCACCCGCCAAAGAGGCGCTCAATGTCTGAAAACCTGCGTTCACCCCGGGCAATTGCCACGGCCACCCGTCGACATTTCCTCAACGCCGCCGGGGTGACTGCGACAGCGGCGCTCGGGGCCTGCGGCCCCGCGGCGGCTCCGGCGCCACCTCCACCCGCCCCTGCCGGAGGTGGGCGGCCGGCCTGGGAGCGGGACTGGGACGATCTCGTCGCCGCCGCCAAGCGAGAGGGCAAGCTGAGCATCCTAACGGGCGCGGGGACCGGCTACCGCACGGCGTTGAGTGCTTTCGAAGCGGCCTTCCCCGGCATCGCCATCGAGCACGAAGGGCCGGGCTCCATGGGTCCCTTTTCGCAGAAGATCATCCAGGAGCGCAAAGCGGGGGTGTTCGACCGGGAGGTGGCGCAGATCCCGATCATCACCGCTCTGACCGTGCTTAAACCGGAGGGGGTCTGGGCGCCCCTGAGGCCTGCACTGCTGCGGCCGGACGTGCTGGACGATGCCGGATGGCAGAGTGGCTTCAACAGCGGTTGGCTCGATAATGAGAAGAAACTGGCGTACGGCTGGGCCCGGGAGAAGTACTCAGGGATGTTCCGCAACGCCGACCTCATGCCCGACGGCGCCGTCACCAGCCTGAAGGACCTGCTGGACCCCAAGTGGACAGGGAAGTTCATCTTCGGCGAGCCCTACAGCTACGGCGGGACCTACCCCATGGCGACCGCGATGCGCCTCAATCAGGGCAACGACACCCTCAAACGGCTGTTTGTCGACCAGGCCCCAGTGTCCAGTCGCGACTTCCGCCAGATTGCCGAAGGGATCGTCCGCGCTCACCTACGCCTTCGGCACCACCTCGCTCCAGTTCATCGATGAGTTCCGCGCCCAGGGGCTGGGGCCGAACGTGAAGGAGGTGTTCGACATCCCCGAACTGCTGATGGTTCGCGAGGATGCAGTGCTGTTGTTCGACCGAGCGCCACACCCCAACGCGGCGAAACTGTTCATCAACTGGCTCTTGTCGAAAGAGGGGCAACAGATTTGGAGCGCCGGGGCGAAACAGAACAGCCGCCGCAGCGACGTTGCCGCGGTCAACCCGGAAAAGCGGCTGACCCCCGCGGAGGTGACGAAGTATCTCAAGATCAACCGGGAGGAGAACCTCCCGCTGATGGTGGAGACCCAGGACATGCTGAAACAGCTTCTGGTGCGGTAATGCGGTTCACGGCGCCAACGACCTTGACGCCTCCATCGATCGTTTCTATGCTTGGCGCACCATCGTATCAGAGCGCCGAGGCTTGCGAGGAGGTTGCCCATGCTGACCCGTGAAGCGAATGAACGGCTGACCCGGGTGGGCCCGGGGACGCCCATGGGTACGCTGTTGCGGCGCTATTGGCACCCCATCGCTGCCAGTGTTGAACTGGAGAAGCAGCCGGTCAAAAAGGTGCGGGTGTTGGGCGAGGACCTGGTGCTCTACCGGGACCGCTCCGGGAATCTGGGACTGATCGATGAGCCGTGCCCCCACCGGCGCGTATCCATGGAGGACGGTATCCCGGAGCAGGAGGGGCTGCGCTGCCCGTACCACGGTTGGTTGTTCAACCACGAGGGGCGATGCCTGGAACAGCCGGCCGAGCCCTGGAACTCCACGTTCAAAGACCGGGTCTTCACCAAGGCCTACCGGGCACAGGAGTTGGGCGGGTTGGTGTTCGCCTACCTGGGCCCGGAGCCCGCTCCCCTGCTGCCACGTTACGACCTGCTGGTGTGGGACAACGTGGTCCGGCATATCGGCGTGTCGGTTGTCCCCTGCAACTGGGTGCAGTGCATGGAGAACTCGCTGGACCCGGTGCACGTGGAGTACCTGCACGGAAAGTTCATGGAATACGTCTGGTCCCGGCGCGGGCGCACACTCCCGGCCGATGGCGGCGTGCGGATGCGCCACGAGAAGATCGCATTCGACCTGTTCCCCTACGGGATGATCAAGCGCCGGGTGGTGCGGGGCAAGAGCGAAGAAGACGACGGCTGGACGGTGGGGCATCCGGTGATCTTTCCCAACATCCTGCGGGTGGGAGTGGGGCCCTGCAACTACGGCTTCCAGTACCGCACCCCCATCGACGACACCCACACCTACCACGTGGCCTATGGCGTCTACCGCCCCGGCATCCCCGTGTCGCCTCAAGAGTTCATCCCGTACTACGACATCCCGATGAGGACCGAGGATGGGCAGCCGAACCTGGAGGTCATTCTGGTCCAAGACTACCACGCCTGGATGAGCCAGGGTCCCATTGCCCAGCGGGACAAGGAACACCTGGGCCAGACTGATATCGGCGTCATCATGTACCGCGAACTGCTGGCTGAACAGACCGCGCGGGTCGAGCAGGGCCAAGAGCCGATGGGGCTCATCCATGACCCCGGCGAGAACGAGTGCATTGCATTGCCCCAGGAGACCATGCCCTACGATGTCCGCCTCAACAGCCGGCTTACACCGAGCTACGGCGGGGCCCGCTGGGACGGCCAGGAGGCCAAGTACAGCCCCATCATGGATCAGGTGCGTGAACTTTTCGCGGCCGCCGATGCCCGCACCGAAACCGGCGGCCTGCTGCCGTATCCCGACTCGCCGCGCCATCCGGTGGGCGACCGCCACCGCGCGGTGCAGTTGCTGGCGCCGGGATGAAGGGGTTGGAAGGGCGGTTTCCGCCGTCAAAGATGCTTGTAGGGGCTGGCCTTGTGCCTGCCCTGGGTCAGGGCGGCCACGAGGGACCGCCCCTACCAAGGCCGCGGGTGGCCTGTCCACCCAGGAGGACACCATGATACCCATGATCAAGCCGTCATCGAGGCCGGTCAGCCGACGCGTCATGCTGCAGCAGGCGGACGCCGGCTGACCGGCCTCGCCCTCGCGGCCTGCGCCCCTGCCGCCGCCCCGCTCCGCCGGCCGCGGCTCCAGCCGCTCCCTCGGCCGCCAAGCCGGAGTGGTCGGACCGCTGGGACAAGACCGTCGCCGCCGCCCGCCAGGAGGGTGCGCTGACCCTCCTGATCACAGGGAGCGCCGGCTACGCGGGCTCCATCGACGCCTTCAAGAGGGCGTACCCCGGCATTGAGGTGGATGCACAGGGGCCCTCGGCCATGGGGACCATCGCGCAGAAGCTCATCGGCGAACGCAAGGCCGGGCTCTACACCTGGGACGTGGCGCAAATCTACACTGTCACCGCCTTCTCCACCTTCAAGGCCGAGGGCTTCTGGGCGCCCATCCGCCCCACCTTCATCCGGCCCGAGGTGACCGAGGACGCCAACTGGTACGGCGGCTTCGAGTACGGTTTCCTGGACTCGGACAAAAGGATCGCCTACGGCTTCAGTTGGGAGAAGCAGATCACCCTGTTCTACAACTCGGACCTCGTAGCGCCGGGAGAAGTGAGGACGCTCCAGGACCTGCTGAGTCCCAAATGGAAGGGGAAGCTCGTGTTCCTGGAGCCGTGGACCTCCGGCTCCAGCTTCACCGCCGCCACCGCCATGCGGCTGAAGGCCGGGAACGGGGTGCTGAAGCAGCTCTTTGTCGATCGGGAGGTGGCCATCTCGCGTGATGCCCGGTTGGTGACCGAGGACCTGGTGCGCGGCAAGTACGCCATCGGCACCGCCGACGTGGCGCGGCTGAGCGAGCTCCAGGGCCAGGGCGTTGGCGCCAACGTCAGCGCCCGCTGCACCTTGCCGGCGGCCGCCTTGCGCTCGATGCCCCGCACCCGCAGGGGGAAGGCCACGTTCTCGAACACCGACATATGAGGCCAGATGGCATAGCTCTGGAACACCATGCCAATTCCCCGCTTCTCGGTGGGGAGGAACGCCCGCTGCGCTGGGGCATTCACCACCGAGCCCCCGATACACACCTCGCCGGCGTCGGCCTCCTCCAGCCCGGCGATGATGCGGAGCGTGATGGTCTTGCCGCAGCCGCTGGGCCTCAGCAGCCCCAGCAGCTCACCGTCTTGCACCTCGAAGCTGACGCGGTCCAGGGCCAACGTCTCGGGGAAGCGCTTGGTTACATCTTTGAAGGTGACGTTTGGGATGGGGAGTGCGCCGCGGCTTTTGGGGCACCTTACGCGAGCGGGCGGCGAAAGTCAATTTGCCCATCGTCCGGAGCTCCGAAGTTTCCACAGATTTCCGCAGATTCAGCAAAATCCGTTCGAGGTTGTAAGCCTTCACTGTTGAGGGCGTCCGGGCTCAGGAGTGGGAGCGCACGAGGGCGGCAGCCCTCTACCGGGGGCGTGGGGGTGCCCCATAGGAGTGGGCAGGTTTCTCCTCGGACAACCTCCAAGGCGGTACTTCCCACCCTTCGGCAGGCTCAGGACGGCGTCCACCCACCCATCTCGTTTGTGGGTGGGGACACCCCACACCCCGGCAGAAGGGGCTTCGCCCCCTGTCCACACCCCCGTCCCAAAGCCCTCATCCATGCATGAAGCAAAAAGGTGCCCACTCCTATGGGGTGCCCCTCACAGAGAATCTCCTCATTTTTCCTGGGGTGGAGGGAGTGGCTCATATCCCCCGAACTCCTGACGCACTCCTATGAAAAGGCGGTGGCTCACCAGGAACAGCATCTCCTCCAGGAGTGTCCAGGGGGTCTCCCGCTGGCGGGGAGTGTGAGGGGTGTACCCTCACCATCCATCTCTTTATTTCTCCTCCGGCGGGGAGGAGTCCAAGGGGTGCGCCCGGTCCGCCATGAGTGATCTTAGCGAGGGAGGTCGCCGTCCTAGCCTTTTCATGACCCGGCGGTGTCCCCATGGTCATGGGCGTCTGAATAGATACTCGAGGTTCTAGGTTCAAAGTTCATGGCTCAGCGTTGAGGGGTTAGCCCTGGGGCAGCGTTACGCACGTCTGGCCGCCGCCCGCCGGGATCAGGGTGGGCAGACCCGGAGGATGCGGTCGTCCTCCGGCCCGGCTTGGGCGCCGGAACGCCCATCCCGGTTGCTGGTCGCGACATACAGACAGCCGTCGGGCCCGCTGACCACGTCTCTCAACCGGCCATACGTGCCTGCCAGGAACGACTGGCGTCCCGCCACCCGGGTGGAACCCTGCGATGTGAACCAGACCCGGTGCAACGCCTGCCCCCGCAGGCTGGCAAAGAAGAGGCTGCCCCGCCAAGCTGTGGCCGGACCCCGGTAGAAATCGGCGCCCGCGGGGGCCCAGGTATCCTGACCGCTGGTCAGCACCGGGGGCGTGAAGCGGGCGTCGGTTGCCGCGCCCCAGACCACCGGCCAGCCATAATTACCGCCCCGTGTGATCGCGTTGACCTCGTCGTTGCAGCACGCACCGCGCTCTCCCGTCGGCCCGTGCTCTGTCGCGAACAGGCGGCTGGTTCCCGGCTGCCAGGCCACTCCCTGCACGTTGCGGTGGCCCAAGGAATAGACGGGCGACGCCGGGTCGGGGTTGTCGGCCGGGAGGGCGCCATCGCGGTTGAGGCGCAGGATTTTGCCGGCGAGGGCAGCAGGGTTCTGAGGCAGGTCGAAGTCATTGGTGTAACCGGTGCTGAGGTAGAACCGGCCGTCGGGGCCGAATTTCACCCGGCCGCCCAGGTTGGTCACCGCCATGGGCAGGCCATCAAGCAGCACCCGCTCCTCTCCAGCCACCTCGTTCCGCACCGTAAAGCGCGCGAGGCGGCCGTACAGGCGGCCACCGTCGCCGGCGTAGGTGCACACCGTGTACAGCAACCCGTTCTCCCCGAACTCCGGGTCCAGCGCCAGGCCTCGCAATGTGCTGGAGGCGCCCTCCGGCGCTGGAACGGTCAACACCGGCTCCGGACGGAGCCGCAGCCGTCCGCCCTCGGGGACCATCATTCGGAGTTGACCCGAGACCTCCTGGGTGAAATACAGGCGCCCATCGGCGCTGAAGGCGAGTGCCCAGGGGACGTTGAGTCCCGCAGCCACCATCTCGATGCGGGGCTCAGCCGGAGGCCGGGACGACAGCGCGCACGCCGTGGCGGCTAGGAGCAGCACCACCAGGAAGGGACGCGGCCATCCTCCAGTTGCCGGACGAATTCGGGCGCCCGCGTTCACCGCCTGCCGCGCGCCCGGTACTCCTCGCTGGCCATGATCGCCGATCGAATGCGCTCGGCCGAAACCCCAGAATCCACCCATGCGCGTAAGCCCCGATTGTCCGTCCACAGGGGGTCCCGTCCCAGCAGTTCGAGGTAGATCGCCCGGACGGCTGCAACCCGCTGGCCCTCGATCGACGACTCAAAGGCCTCCTGCACGTTGCTGCCCGCGATTGCGCTAGTCAACCATGTCCGTAGGCCTGCACAATCGCTGGGAATAGGGTCCCGGGCCAGGATGATCAGGTAGAGCAGCCGCACGGCGGCGACCACGATGCCTTCCGGGCTCCCAGCCAGGGCTGCTTCGATCTGCTCTCCCGGTTGTCCGGAGTTCACCCAAGCGGCCATGCCTCCGGGGTCCGGCTCACGGCAGAGCGTGCTGCGATACAGATCCGTAACCACCTGAGAGCGGTCGACGGACGCGCTTGGCGGATTCGCGCTTGCGGCGGCTCGCACCCCGCGCCAGGGACCGCCACCGCTGGCGCTGCGGTCGAGCCCCCAGCTTCCGGCAAAGGAGCCGCAGTCTGCGGCCATCATGAATATGAACTGGCCTGCGTTGTTTGGTTCCAGGTAGCCCGGGGGTCCCGCCCAGCGGCCGCCAAACTGGTCCGCTGCGACGCTGCCTTCGATGCGCCGGTCAGTCCCGTAGACACCCGTGATGATGGCGCCGCTCTGTACCAGCACCATGCGGAAGTATTCCTGTCCGGACCAGGTATCCCAGGCGCCGCCCCAGCCGCAGGTCGCTGGCGCGGGTTCCACGATTCGGACGCCTCTCCAGCTGCCGCCTCCGGTCTGGCTGCTGTCGAATCCCCAACTCCCCTGGAACGAATTACAGTCAGGGTCGATGGTGAAAACGAAACGGCTGGCATTGAGCGGTTCGACATAACGAGGCGGCCCGACCAGCGCCCGCTCAACTGGTTCCCCGACACCGTTCCGCCCAATCGCCGGTCGGTCCCGTAGACGTCGGAAACCGCCTCCCGTGCTTGTGCGATGACCATCTGGAAGTGCTCTTGCCCAGACCAGGTTTCCCAAACGCCGTTCCAGGAGCATGCCTCGCCCGCAGCTTCGACGGCGGCTGGGCGCGCAACCATCCCGGATGCCAGCACGAAGACCGCTAACAAAGTGGCCACCGAGGTCCGGCAGATGGTGCTGATCAGGGCGCCCCTGCGTCTCAGCATGGCCTCATGCTTCCGGCGGAATCTGCGGAGATCTGCGTCATCTGCGGATGATCCGCCTCGCTCACACCGGCAGCGGGTCGTGATCGGGCGCCGGTTCCATTTCGAACGCGTTCATGGTGCAGGCCAGCATCGCGTAATACCCCACCGTTGCCGTGAGGTCGATCATTCCCTGGACGCCGAAGCGGGCCTGCATCACCCGAAAGCTGACGGTGTCGACCCGGTGCTTCTTAACAACCGCCTGCACGTACGCAACCACCTGCGCCTCGTCCGGTGCCAGCCCCACGGGAGCCTTGCGGTCCCGGATCGCGGCGATGGCCTCCTCGCGTACCCCCACCTGGCGGGCCAGGATCACGTGGGCGCCCCACTCGAAGGCGCAGTCCATCTCCCGAGCGGTGGTGATGATCACCAGTTCGGTCACGTCCTTTGGGATCGTCGCGCTGAACCGGAGCTGAGCGCCGAGGTGGGCGGTGCGGCCGGCTACCTCCGGGCTGTGCATCAGCAGCGGGAAGGGGCCGACGATCTTCCCCCGGCTGCCGATGATGCTGTCAAAGATCGCTTGATCGGCCGGGGAGAGCCCAGATTTGTCGAGGATGGGACGGATGCGTGGCATGGTGTGCTCCTCATTCTGTTGATTGTGGGGACACCCCACGCCGTCGCAGCTGCGAAACCTCTCGGATGCGAGCCACTTCAGACATAGCCACGCAAGGGGACGCTTCTCGGTCGCTGTCCCCACCCTTACGAGAAAGAGAACTAATTATTGTTTTTTGGAGGGGGACACCCCCCAAACCCCCGGCAAAGGGCCGCAGCCCTCTGCACTCCTGCTCAAATCTGTGCCAACCTGTGTAATCTGTGGATTTTCCCTACTGCCAACGGACGAAGCCCCAGCCGCCGCCGGTGCCGGCTGCGGTGCGGGCAACCGGGACGTACTCGACCAGTTCGAAATCGAGGTGGTCGCAGGCGGCCGCGGTGGTGATCCAGTTGCGGATCTCGGAGGAGGCCGAGTTCAACCGTTCTTTGGGGAGCGAACAGAGGATCTCGCCGTTCTTCTCCTGCATGCCCCGGATGAGCTGCCGGTCGATCTCCTCGTCGAGCACGAAGTGGCTCAGGCCGCCCGAGGCGATGATGGCGACCCGCTTATCGCTGTCCCAGGCCTCCACCGCGGCCCGGATGGCCTGGCCGAACTGGTAGCAGCGCTTGGGGGTGGGCTGGTTTGGGGGGTAACAGGTGTTAATGCCGATGGGGAGGATGGTGATGGGCTTGTTCTCCATGATCCGCTTCACCACATAGGCGTAGCCGTGGCCCATGCCGTGGGAACGGGGCTTGGTCTCCCGCTTCCACCACACGTAGCCCGCCGGGCCAATGCTGCCGCCGTACTCCTCTTTGAGGTAGCGGGAATGGGCCACATCGAACCCGGCGTCCATCATGAACTCGATCAGGTGCTTGCCCAGCGCGGCGTCCACCGGCACGTCCATCTCGACGTCGCCATAGCCGCCCACGGCGGCTTTGACGGCAGGTCCGGTGCCCTCCGGGACCGCCCAGGGCATCAGTTTGATAGACTCCCCCCAGTAGACGTTGAAGGTCGGCATGTTGTCTTCGAACAACAACTCGTCCTGGTCATCGCTCACGATGATGACGGTGTCGGGGTTGACCGCTCGAAGGGTCTTGGAGAGCTCGGCCACGCCTCGCTGCAACTGGTTGTACTGGGCGGTGAAGCGCTCCAGGGTGAGGGCGGACGCGATCTTTGGGTCGGCCTCGGCCAGCAACTGGTCGTAGGTGACAACCTCGCAGGACCGGGGTGAGATGAGCTCCCGCAGGTGTTTGTCCTGGCGCTCCCCGTGGAGCCCCCACAGATCCGGCGGCATGCTGATCATGGGTGTGTGGGATGAGCCCATCCCGAGAACGATCTTAGCCATGACGGCCTCCTATGTGGTCGATTCAGCTACTGGGGCGAGTCTATCACGCCGGGTTTCGGTTGAACAGAAGGCCCACGATGAAACCGCGAGAGCAAGCCGGGTTCAGTTCGGAAACCCCGTACTATCAAGCGCTAATGAGTGACCGCCGCCCGCAAAGCCTCCCCCCTGATCCCAGCGACCTGAACAGGCAATAGCCGATCGATCGTCGTGTTGTAGCCCAACTGACCCCAGGTGTTGTCGCCCCAAGACCACACCGTCCCATTATCCTTGATGGCAAGGGGAAACCCTCTGTCCAGGCTGCCTCCGGCAGTCACCCATTGAAAATCCGAGTGGCCCGCCACTTTGCCCGGAGATAGGCGTGGGCCGCCGACTGCCCCAGATCCCAACTCGCCGTTGGAGTTGGCGCCCCAGGGCCAGACCGTACCGTCGTCCTTGACCGCCACACTGTTGACGATACCGGCGCCCATGCTGACGACATTGGATAGGGGTATCTGGACTGGGGTCCACTTGTCCAGGATGGTCCCGTCGCCCAACCGGCCGTCCGAGTTTTCACCCCAGGCCCAGAGGGTCCCATCGGACTTGAGCGCAAAGCTATGGCGCGCGGTGGAAACCAGCTTGGTAGCGAAGTTCAGTCCCGTGGCCTGGCTGACTTGAACCGGGGCCGGCTGGTGGTCGGTATTGCCGATGCCCAACTTTCCGTGGTTGTTGTAGCCCCAGGCCCAGATGAATTCATTGGGCCCCCAGGTCACCACAGTACCGTCGCCCAAGACAGCGACGCTGGAACTCCAACCGGCCGCGACCCCTACTACTCCACTCAGCACGCCGGTTCCGTCAAGTCCCACCACCTGAACCGGGGTGGAGGACGATGTGGTGGAATTGTTGCCCAGTTGGCCGGAACCATTCGCCCCCCAGGCCCACGCATGGAGATCGGGGGTATAGCCCAGGGAATGGCTCAAACCAGCGGCGACACCAACGAAGACGGGACTAAAGGGTGTAACCGGGGTCGACCGTTGGGTGTTGGTCCCATCGCCCAACTGGCCGCTGGAGTTATCTCCCCATGCCCTCAGGTTCATCGGCGGATAGCCTACCCACAACCAGGGGCTGGCGACACAAGGCCCCGCGATGCTGGTGGCAGCACACACCTGGTAGTCATAGCCACCGTCTATCGCGAGGGTGGTGGCGGCGCCTCGCGGGTAGATCAACTCGACGTTCAACACTGCTCCGCCGGGCTGAACGTTGCCGCGGAACACCTCGTACAACGCATAGCGCGGGTCGAAGTACTCCAGCACGTGTTTTTGTGTGTAGAGCTGGTCGAAATCGACCCAGGCCGCCACCGGCGGTGAACCGGCCGTGCAGTCCTCCGGTACCAGGTGCACCTGGTTCACGCTGGTGATGGTGGGTTGGTTATTGAACGTCTGCTCCACGAAGTTACGGAACACGTTGGTGTAGCATGCCGCAGCGTCGACCGCCGCATAGGGCACCGCCGCCCCGTTGGGAGGAGCCGTCGCCACGGTGCCGGGAAGGAACTCGAAGGGCCCAAGACCGAAGACCATCCAGTCTGACGAAAAGGTGATGGGCCCGTCTTTGTAACCGGGAGGCTTTCCCGGCCCGGTGTAGGTCGTTTTGGGGCTAGCGCCACGGTGCAGCCAGGCAGATGTGGCGTCCTTGCGGCTGGAGTATTGGGAGTGGGTGGTAGCGCCTGGCGTACCGTTCGGCGCCAGGGTGTTGGAGAGGTGGCGGAGGTTCCCGACGTCCGCCCAAGCGGGCCGGGGGGCAGCAGGATTCACTGGGTACTCTGCAACGCCCTGGTTGCCGGTGCAGGCGTGTTCATCCTGCGTGTTGGGGATGGGGAGGGGCATAGCAGTCAGTCATACCACCAGAGACCGGGCAAGGCCAATACCGGCAGACTGGCGCTGGCCTGGGCCCCCAGGTCGGGCCGAGCTCTCGTCAAATCTTGTGTAAATACCCTTCCAGGATCGTCGTCTGATCAGGCCGCGGCTTCGGTGTTTACCTCCTCTGTTTGAAGGATCCCGTCCACGAACCTTCGTCCGGCAAGAACCAGGGTCATGACCGTGCGAG
>SHYD01000055.1 GCA_009692945.1 Dehalococcoidia bacterium
TCTGGCTGGCGTCCGACGCCGCCTCGTTCATCACCGGCCACGCGATGGCGGTGGACGGCGGCCTGGTGGTGCAATAGCAATGCCGCGACACAATCACATTGACGAACCGCGTGAGTTCAGTCTTCAGAGGACGCCGGAACCTAACCCCTCGCCCCTTCCCCTTCGGCGGGCTCAGGACGGCGCCTGCGAGGGAAGGGAAACCTGATCTCCCCTCGCCTCGCAGGCTATTCGTTACCCACATCTTGTGGATGCGGCGACTTCGGCGCGTTGATGTCCTCTGTTGCGGTAACACGGGGACTGCAGGGGGGCGAAGCCCTCTTGCAGGGGGGCTTGGGGGTGTCCCCCAAGAAACAAAAACTCCCTCTTGTTCGGGGTGTGGGGCAACAGAACGGGAGAGCCTGAATTGTGGGTAACGCTTAGGCCTCGTAGGAGAGGGGCCGGGGGTGAGGTTCGGCGAATGCGTACCGCCCCCTTTTTTCTGCTCAGAAAAGGCGGTGGATCACTAGGAACAGCAGCTCCTCCAGGGGTGTCCAGCGGGTCTCCCGCTGGCGGGGAGTGTGAGGGGTGTACCCTCACGATCCATCTCTTTATTTCTCCTCCGGCGGGGAGGGGGTCAAGGGGCGCGCCCCGTCCGCCATGAGTGATCTTGGGGGGAGGGAGCCGTCCTAGCCTTTTCATGACCCCATGGTCATCGGCGTCTGAACTCTTACATCTGTGTCTTGGAGCACGGTTCCCCGAAGGACGTACCCGTATAATCGAAGGGACACTCAATGGTGGTGATCGATGCTCCGAAACCCGCGGTCCTGGGTGGGCCTTGCGATAAGCCTGCTATTCCTGGCGCTGCTGCTGCGCCAGGTCGACGCCGGACACGTCATGCAGGCGTTGGCCTCGACCAACTATCTGCTGTTAATCCCCGCGCTTCCGTGTTATTTCCTTGGGGTCTGGTTCAGAACCGAACGCTGGCGCTATCTCCTCGCCCCGGTGACTGAACTTCCACCGGCCAAACTGTTCAGCTACGTGGTCATTGGGTACATGGCGAACGATACCCTCCCGTTGCGGGTTGGTGAGTTGGTACGCGCCTACCTGGTCGGCCGCCGGTTCAGCCTGCCGATGGCGCCTCTCCTGAGCAGCATCGCCCTGGAGCGGGTGACCGACGGCCTGGTACTGGTCGGCTTGATGGCGATTGCGGCGCCGTTCATCGTGCTGGCGGGGTGGATGGGACAACTGCTGATCGCAATGACCGTGTTGTTCGCCGGCGGCATCGGCGCTCTGGGGTTCGCCGCCTTCGCTCAGCGGCCCTTGGTGCGGCTGGCCCGGGCGGTCCTGCGCCGCGCGCCCGGGAACCTTCGGGGCGCCGGGGAGGGTTTCTTGTTGGGGGCGCTGCAGGGTTTGGGGGTGCTGCGGCAGCCCCGGCGGCTGGCGGCGGTAGGCGCATTTGCTGTTCTAAGCTGGCTGGCTGAGGCTGGGGTCTTTTTGCTGACTGGCTGGGCCCTGGGTTTCGAACTGCCTTGGACCGCGTATTTCATCGCCATGGCCACCGCCAACCTGGCCACTTCCCTCCCCTCGTCACAAGCCGGCATCGGGCCCTTCGAGTATTTTTGCGCCCTCACACTCGGCGCCTTCGGCATCGACCCCGGGGCCGCCGCCGCCTATGCGCTGGTGGTCCACGCGGTGTTGATCCTCCCGGTGACCATCGCCGGCTGCCTCTATCTCTGGGCGGAGGGTATTTCCCTCGGAGCGGCCTTCCGAGGCGCTCTCGGCCCTGGCGGCAAGCCGCCGAGACCCAGTGAAGCAGGGGCAGGACACTCATGAGAATCGCGGTACTGGGGGGAGGCGCGGCCGGCCTGACCGCGGCGCAGGAGCTGTTGCGGCTGGGCCACCAGGTGCTGTTGTTCGAGCGGAGCGGCCATCTGGGCGGCCAACTGCGGACCGTGGACATTGAGGGCACGCCGCTGGAGTGTTTCTACCATCACATCTTCACCAACGACACCATAATCGAAGGACTTATCGATGAGTTGGGCCTCGGTGAAAAGCTGCGCTGGGTCCCCTCCCGTGTCGGGTTTTTCTGCAACGGGAGAGTGTGGGACTTCGTCACTCCCGCCGACCTGCTCCGGTTTCAACCGCTGCCGTTGGTGGACCGGGTCCGGCTCGGCTTGGCCAGCGTCTACCTGCAACGGCAGGCGGACTGGCGCGCCTTTGAGGGTTACACCGCGGAGGAATGGCTGAAACGGTGGGCGGGGGAACAGGCCTACCGGGTCATCTGGGAGCCGTTGCTCTACGGCAAGTTTGGCGACGCAGCGCCCAGTGTCGGCATGGCCTGGTTTCACTGGAAGATGCGGCTCCGTTTCGGGTCGCGGCGTGGCCTTGCCAAAGAGTACCTGGGGTACCTCGAAGGCAGTTTCGGACAGGTGTGGCAGCGGCTGGCCGCCAGGATAGCAACTTTGGGCGCTCACGTGTACACCAGTACACAAGTCAACCGGATCCGTGTCCAAGACGGACGGGCCACCGGTGTCGAAGTGCCCCCGGCAGACACCGCGGCGATGGGAGAAGCCTTCGCCGCGGGGCTGGCCGAGCGGGTAGGGGAGTCGGCGTTCTTTCCTGCGGACGCGGTGATCGGGACGATCCCTTCTCCTGTCTTATTGCGCTTGGCTCCCGAATTGCCCGAGGGCTACACCCAATTGCTCGCCGGCAACCGGTACCAGGCGGTGATGTGCATGATTCTCGTGCTCAAGCACCCCCTCACAGACATCTACTGGCTCAACATCACCGACCGGGCGATGCCCTTCGTCGCCGTCATCGAACACACCAACCTGATGCGGACCGAAGACTATGGCGGGAAACACGTGGTGTACCTCTCGAACTACATCAACCGGGAGGCGCCGCTCTACCAGGCGTCCGACGCCGAGGTGTTCGCCAGCTACCTGCCCCATCTGAGCCGGATCAACCCTGCCTTCAGGCAGGACTGGATCGAAGACTGGCGCCTGTTCCGAGAGGACGCTGCACAGCCGATCATCACCACCAACTATCCCGGCAAAATCCCCCCGCTGGCCACTCCCATCAGCGGTTTGTACATGGCGAACAACACCCAGGTCTATCCCGAGGACCGCGGGCAGAACTACAGCGTCCGCATCGGACGAGAGGTCGCCCGGCTGGCGGCAGGCCAAACGTAGAATCGTCATCAAAGGCATGGGGCCGGCCGCACCAATGCCGGAAGTAACTGCTCAGAGTTGAGGAGATGGAGTCCCTCGGAGCAGGAGTGGAGAGGGCGGCAGCCCTTTCCCGGGGGTTTGTGGAGGTGCCCCCCACAAACAACTCTCTTCTTTTTCTCTTGGGGTGGGGGCTCCGGAAGACCAGGAGACGCTCTTCAATGACAACTCGTCCCCTGAAGACTGAATGATTACTGCCGGAGCGATGCCTTGACCGGAAAGCATCCCGCAGCCTACATTAGCGACGCCCCTCGGACTGAGCGAACTCAAGGAGGTTGATGACACCCATGGGAAGCACGAAAGAAATCGCATTGGTGAAGAGCCCGCGCCCCAAACTAGCCGAAACCTTGGAAGCGGCCAAGCGGGGCGATCTCGCCGCGACGCGCGCGGCGATCGTGGCATACGATGCCATCTGGAACGGCGTCGAAGTCTATGTAGCTACCAGGTCCCGGCCTCACTACCAAGAAGTTGAGGGCGTCTACCAGCGCAAGATTGAGGAAATGCTCCGGGAGGCCAGCCCCAATCTGGCGGAGATCGTTCCGCTGGCCGCAGCGATGCTGGCTAAGTACGACGAGGCCATCAAGAACTCCGAGACCGGCGCCGACCTGAGCACCCTGTTTGACGACGTTGCAGCGATCCGGCTGGCACGCGCTGGGCTGCGAGCCGCCGGACCCGCCTTGAAGGCGGGCGATGTGGCGAAAGCGAAAAGTTCGTTTGAGTCCTTCCAGAAGGAATGGCCGGGGGTGAAGGGCATCGTGCACCAGCGGTCGAGCGATACCACACAGGAGATAGAGGCCGCCATCGCCCTGGCTGCAAGTGCATTCCAACGCAGTGGTTCGACCGCCGCAGAATTGGCGCCATTGGTCGACACCGTCACGGAACGCTACAACGCTGGGTTGACGCTGGTGGTCACCGAGGCGCGGGCGACGCTGCCCGGTTAGATCGCCCCGCCGGCAGCCCCGGGCAGGGTTCGTTGACACTCATTTCCCGGCGATGCTACTGTGTGTCAGCGTCGGGGAGCGGCTGCGTTACGCCCCACGAATCAAACGCTTGGGAGGGACTTGTGGCCAACGGAGTCGTCGAATCCAGGAACATGCGCCTGCTCGCTCATAACGATCTGGCCGGATACGGTAGCTGCGGCGAAGGGCTGGCGCTACACATCGGCAACGATGGGCGGCGCACGCTGTTCATCGCCCAACTCTTCGCCCCGGGCGACTTCACGGGTGTCGATGTCACCGATCCCCGAAATCCCAAGGTAATCGTCCAGACCACCCTGCCGCACAAGGACATGCGGTCCAACTCGCTGTCGGTGGTCGGCGATACGCTGGCGGTATGCCGCCAGGCCAACAAGCTCGGGGTGAAGCCCGCCGGCCTCGAAATGTTCGACGTCTCGAACCCCGCACAACCCCGTTCGATTGGCTTCTACGACGTCTCCAACCCGAACTGCTACGGGACTCACTTCGTGTGGTACGTGGACGGAGAGTACGCCTATCTGTCCTCCGCAACGAAGGACTTCGATCCGATCAGCCCGCGCGAGTCCTGGATGATGCTCATTCTGGACGTGAAAGACCCCACCAACATGAAGGAGGTCGGCCGGTGGTGGCTGCCGGGGACCAGCAAACGCGACGGCATTCCCCCGCCTCAATCTCACGCCGACAAGATTGCCGACATGCTGGGCATCCAGATCCCGCCGCAGAACGAGCGGCCCCATCGCTACAAGGTCGGCGACTGGAACTGCTTCGATGTCGGCAGCCGGGTGCATGATGTGTACGTGTATCCCAGCCATCCCGACCGGCTATACCTCAGCTACCTGGATGCCGGGTTCATGATCCTCGACATTGCCGACAAGGCCCACCCCAAGCTGGTGTCCCAGGTGGACTACCATCCGCCCATGTCCGGCCACACCCACACCGCCATGCCGCTGTTCAGCAGGGGCCTGCTGGCCATCACCGAAGAATCGCTCACCGACGACTGCTACGACCACCCCAAGCTGTTGCGGTTCGCCGATATCCGCTACGAGAAGAACCCGGTGCTCATCAGCGCCGCCCCACTCCCCGACTCGGAGCCCTACTGCGGTAAGGGCCGCTTCGGAGCGCACAACATCTACCACAACCCGCCGCTTCCGGGGTCCTGGTTCAGCGAAGACGTTATCATCGGTTGTTTCTTCAGTGCCGGGATCCGCGCCTTCGACATCAAGAACCCGTACCGCCCGGAGGAGATCGGCCACCTTATCCCCGATGCTCCCGAGGGCATCCCTGCGATCCAGATGAACCACCTCCACATCGACGAGAACGGCATCATCTACGCCGTCGATCGCGATAAGGGTGGGCTGTACGTCGTCGAATTCACTCCCTGAACCGGGGAGCCAACCCATCGAGATTGGCAAGACGAAGGAGGGGCACACGCCCCTCCTTCGTCTTGCCAATCGCCAACCCGATGGCCAAGGTAGGCCACGGCACCCAAGCGAGAGGGTAGAGCCGGAAACTTAAGTAGACATAATAATTACTTCATCTCGCGGTACACCTGCGGAGGACGTGAGATGATGAAGCCGGTTCGCGCAGCAGTAGTGCTGCCCTTGCGCCTGGCTATCAAAGCGGAACAGGGAACGTCCGTGCCTGATCCTTACGACATCATCATTGTTGGCGGCGGGCCCGCCGGGTTGGCGGCGGCGCTCTATGGCGCTCGGGGTCTGTACTCCACCCTCGTCATCGAGAAGGATGGTCCGGGCGGCATGTTGACCCGGGCCGGCCGGGTCAACGACTATCCGGCCCATCACGAGGGCATCGACGGCGCGGCGCTCGGCCGGGCCATGTGGGAACAGGCCGCCAAGTTCGGGGCCAAGATGTTGAGCGCCGAAGTTACCGCGATCGAGGCGACGGGACCGCTCAAGTTGGTGCGCACGACCGCCGGTAATTTTCAGGCGCGCGCTGTCATCGTGTCCACCGGCGGCAACCCGCGCGCGCTCGACGTGCCTGGGGAGGCAGGGCTCCGGGGGAGCGGTGTGTTCTATTGCCCGCTGCCCGGCATCGACGCGCTGGCAGGTAAACGGGTGGTCATCGTGGGGAGCGGCGATTCTGCGTTAACCACGGCCATGCGGCTGGCGCCCGTGGCGGATAGTGTCACCGTAGTCCACCGCAGGGCAGTCTTGACCGCTCTGGAAGCGATCCAAGAAGAAGCCGGGCGCACACCCAACATCGCCTTTCTCCCCGGCCGTACGGTGCTGGGTATCGACGGGGGTGGGGCAGTAACTGGGGTGACGGTCTCCTCCGAAGGAGGGGCGCTGGAAACGCTCCTGGCGGATGCCGTGGTGGTAGCTGTGGGGTTCGATCCCGCCACCAGCCTGTTGCAGCGCATCACTCCGTTGGCCAGCGATGGCCACGCGCTGACGGATGAATGGATGACGGCCCCGATCCCGGGGTTGTTCGTGGCCGGTGACGTGAGGGCCGATGCGGTGGGAGTGGCTATCGCTGCAGCGGGCGATGGCGCCACTGCCGCCATCGCCGCCGACCACTATCTGAGCAATCCTGAATGAGAGGTTCGGATGAACATCTTTTTCGACTGTGACTTCACCCTCACCGGCATCGACGGGCGCCTGCGGCCATTCGTGACCGACGTCTTCCGGATGCTTCGGGAGGAGGGACACAGCGTCTACATCTGGTCCGGGGTCCGGGTACCCTGGGACATCTACCGGAACTTCGGTCTCGACCAGTACATCAACGGCGTCTATCTGAAGCCGTTGGAGGACCATCACGAGCTGCTGGCCCACTACCGCATTCCGATCGTGCCGGATTTCGTGGTCGATGACAACGTCGATCCGGTGGACGCCTTCGGCGGCCACACGGTCCCCCCTTACATCTACGTAGAGGAACCGGACGATCACATCATGCGGGCGTACAATGCGTTCCAGGCGTTTGTAGCACGCCGTTTGGCCGAATCCTGAGCCCAGGCTATTCCGGCGTCACCGTGCCCGCCCGGACGACGTATCGGGATCCCTCGGGCATCATTTGCCCTGATAATTCAGCCCCTGTGGTCGTGATGAAGACCTGTTCATAGGCCCCGGCTACAGCCATCACGCAGCCCCGGCGATGGGCGTCCAACTCCGAGAAGACATCATCCAGCAACAACACCGGGTCCTGCGCGGTCACTTCACGCAGGTATTCCGCCTCGGCCAATTTCCAGGCGAGCGCCAGCGTCCGTTGCTGGCCGCGGGACCCATAGGAACCGGCCGGCACGCCGTTGACCAGCAGGGTCAGGTCGTCGCGATGGGGTCCCACTGTGGTCTGTCCCAGGGCGATATCCCTGGCCCGCACCTCGCCAAGTCTGGCCAGGAACGCCTGGGCGACGGCGGCGCCGCCGTCGCCCAGTGCCGGACCCGCAAGAGGCACCGTGGCTGCGTAGGCCGCGCTCAACTCCTCGCGATCGCCGCTGAGCGGGCGATGCGCCGATCCGGCGAGCTGAGCCAGCCGGTCCAAGGCTGACCTCCGGCTATCCAGAATGAAGGCGCCTTCCCTCGCGAGGGTGTCATCCCACGGCGCCAACTCATCCTGGCCCGCCCGCCGGTCTGCGATGCGCCGCAGCAGGTGATTTCGTTGGGCCATGGCCCGCGCGTACCGCTGAAGCGCCCGAGGGTACCGAGGGTCCACCTGGGATAGCAGGATATCGATGGCCCGCCGGCGGCCCGAGGGCGGGCCGGTGATCAGATCGAGGTCCTCCGGGCGGAAGAGGGCGACGGTCAGGTTTCCCAACAGGTCCAGGGCTCGTCTGGGCGCCCCGTTAACGCGCAACCGGCGCCGCACGCCGCTTTGGGCAGGCAATAACTCCGGATCCTCCACGGCCACTGCGGCGGTGGTGGGTGGCCGGGCCTCGGGACGTCCCATCAGCAGCAGTTCGATCGTGACCGGGCCGTCCTTGCGCCGGACGCAACCGAACAAGCGGGTGGCGGCGGTGCCATCTTGGGGCGTCTCCCAGGCAATGAGTTCCCCCTCCCGGTGGGCGCGGGGCGATCTCGACGTCGCGAGCAGGAACAGCGCTTCCAGGAGGTTGGTCTTCCCCTGCGCGTTGTCTCCTTGGAGCACCACGAACCCGCTCGGGATCTCCTTCAGTTCGAGGGCCCGGTAGTTGCGGAAGTGGGTGAGCGAAAGCTCGGTGACGCGCATACCCACGATTGTACCCTTGGGCTGAATTGAATCGTCGAATCGTGAGTGAAAGGTATCAGTTCACATTCGAGGGGATCACGCTGGAACGACGCAGATTCTCGCTTCGCTCGAACAGTAACGGGCCTTCGCTCGCGTCGCACCCAATACTCTTCGAGCTCTGCGAGAAGTTTCCACAGCCTTCGGTGTTCGTCGTGCCACCTTCGTACGGGTTCACCCAAATGTGAACGCTCACGTGAAAAGACAATGGCTGCCCGGCCTGTCTATACTGAGCCCAAGGGGGTGTTTCCGTGAAAACATCTTGGGCGGCCGGCGGGCTGGGGCTGCGGCGGATGATTGCAGGATCGCTCGTCGTGGTTGCCTGCCTCTGGGCGGCATCCTCTCCGACGCTCGCGAAAGAGCCTGGGATCGTCGTTCTCACCGCCAAGGGTGCCGTTGCCCCGGCGCTGGCGGGATACATCGACCGCGGTATCACCGAAGCCGAGAGCCGAGGCGATCTGGCCCTGGTACTGCAACTCGACAAGCCCGGCGGTCTCGACGGCTCGATGCGGGACATTGTCCAGCGGATTGTGAACGCCCGGCTACCCGTGGCCGTCTTCGTGGGTCCGGCCGGCGCCAGAGCCGCGTCGGCGGGGACCTTCATCACGCTGGCTGCCCCGGTGGCGGCCATGGCTCCGAACACCGCGATCGGCGCCGCCCACCCGGTGGGCGGCGGGGGGCAGCGGATTCAGCCCCCGCTGGAAGACAAGGTGGTTAACGACGCCGTTGCGTACATCCGAGGCATCGCCCAACTGCGGGGCCGCAACCAGGAATGGGCGGAGCGGGCGGTGCGGGAGAGCATCTCAGCCTCGGCGGAGGAAGCCCTGTCTCTGGGGGTGGTCGACTTCATCGCCGCTGACGCCAACGACGTGATTGTAAAGTTGGACGGGCGGCGGGTCCGGCTGCTGAGTGGAGAGGTGGTGGTCCGGTCCCGGGAGGCTCCGGCGTTGTTCGTCGACATGAACCCAGCGGAGATCCTGCTGCAAACGATCGCCGACCCCAACGTCGCTTACCTGCTGCTCTCCCTCGCCATGTTGGGCATATACCTTGAGCTGGCGCATCCCGGAGCATTCTTGCCCGGCATCCTCGGAGGCATCAGTCTGCTGCTGGCCCTGCACGCACTGGGAACGTTGCCCTTCAACGTCGCCGGGTTGCTCCTGATGGGACTGGGATTCCTCTTCCTTCTGGCGGAGGTTTGGATAACGTCCAACGGACTGCTGGCCGTGGGCGGGATTCTGGCCCTGGTGCTGGGCTCGTCCCTTCTATTCAGCGGCGCTGGGCCCGCCTTTCAGATCAACCCGTTCTTGATCGCTGGGGTGGCCCTTGGATTAGGAGCCTTCTTTACCCTGATGCTGCGGGCTGTCGTGCGATCCAGAGTGGGGGATACGCAACCGGCGCTCGACCGCATGGTGGGGATGCTGGGGTCGGCCCGTACCGACCTGTGCCCCGACGGCTCCGTGTTGGTGCACGGTGAACTGTGGAGCGCCCGCACTGCCGGGGAGTCGATCGTCGCGGGTGAACGCATTCAGGTGGTGGCCCTGGACGGGATGGTGTTGGACGTCAAACGGCCGGCCCCGCTGCCGGATGTCATCACCGGCTGAGGCTCACATCACCGGCGACGAAGGTACGGCAATCGCCGTTGGGCAGCGTCAGCGTGAGTGCACCGGTAGCGTCGACGCTGGCAGCCGTGCCCTCGATGGTCTCGTCGTTAGACACGATAGTGACCGGCATGCCCAGGATGCCCAGACGGGCTCGCCAGAGATTTGCGATGGTCCCGTTGCCAGCGGCCTCGCCGTATAGCCGTTCGAACCAGAGCAACAGGTCCGCGATCAGCCGTTCACGGGAGATCGCTGTCCCCACCTCATGCGAAAGGCTTGTTGCGGGATAGCGCGTGGAGGCCAAGGTCGCCGGATCGAGGTTGACGTTGATGCCGATGCCGGCCAAGGCGAAGTCTGGGGCGTCTCCCAGAAATTCGCCCTCCGTCAACACCCCAGCCACCTTCTTGCCTTTGATGAGGACATCATTAGGCCACTTGATGGAGCAGGGTACGCCGCAGTTGGCCTCGATGGCCATGACTGCGGCGAGGCCGGCGATCATGAAAAGACGGGGATACAGGCCGGATCCCGGACGCACCAGCACCGAAGCCAGGACGCTGGAGCACGCCAGCGCCGTCCAGGCCCGCCCCAAACGCCCGCGGCCGGAGGTTTGAAAGTCAGTGAGAAAGACCGCGCCCTCGGGCGCCCCGCTCCGGGCTTCGGCGCGCCCCCATTCCTGAGTCGAATCGACTTCGGGGCGGTGCGACAAGGGGCGACCGAACACCTTGGTGCGCAGCAAGGCTTCGAGCGAAGGGAGGGAGAGCGGGGCCGGCATTGCAGTGCGGGGCAAAGGAAAACCAGCTTGGTTACAAGCTGGTTTTCCTTTGCTAGGTCGCTACTCCTAGCGCACAGCCACCTTCAACAGGGGGCTGCGGGCGGAACACGTACGTTGATGATCCATCCGCATCACCTCCTTCCCAATGCGGTCACACTAACACAAGTTTCTAAAAAACACAACGGGCAATGGCGGCAATTGTTGGAACCGAATTTCGCCCGGCCGGATGTGGCGCGCACGGTTACGAACGGCTAACGCGGAACCGGCTGCTGGGAGCGGCGCACGATGAACGGCAGCACCAGGCGCCGTTGCGGTTGGACGTCCAGCGGTTGTGTCACGGCGCGGCCCGACCAGACCGGCACCGAAAGCACCCCCGGGGATTTGGCCGGGAACGGGCTGTCGGCCGCCACCGCCACATCGTACAGCCCAGGCGGAACGTCGATGCCGAACTCACCGCTTCCGGCGGAGGTGATCGCCTGATCGCCCACCTGCACCGGGACGCCGGCCAGCGGCCTGCCGTCGTTGTCGCTCACGGTCCCGAGCACGCGTCCCGACTGGCTGGGTGCGGCCCATTCGGACAGGATGGTCACGCTGCCCCCCACGATATAATCCGGGGCGCCCCGAGGGCTGTCGTCCAGGGTCGCGGGAGCGATGCCCATCCGCAAGGCGGTTCCTCGGCTCACAGTGATGGGTTGGACCGACCCGTATTGATCGAGGCGGAGCGGCCGCGACCCCTCCATCGGAAGGTCGACTGCGACCGGGTCCTTTCCGGTACCCCACAGGACGCGTAGGCGTTCGTTTTTGTCGTTTAGGATAGTGATCATCTCCACGCGCCCACCGTTGTTGAGGGTGCGGTACACCCGCAGCGCCCCGGCGAAGTAGGTGGATGCGACGCGCAGCGCCGCCAGGGCAGGACGCGGCGTTCCGTCGTTGCGGACCAGCCCGTAATACTCCCCGGCCCCCAGTTCGTCGTCATACAACTGGAAGATGAACACCCGTTCCACGCCGGCGACCAGGGCATACGCAATCGCCTGGACGACGAAAGCCGCTTGATGGTCCAACGTCCCCCGGTGGGACCCGGCGGTGCAGGTGAGGCGCTCCTTGAGGGCCGGGTCGCCGCACACCGGCAGGTTGGCCTCGGTGACCCAGACCCGTTTGCCGGGGATCCCCGCTTTGTTCAACTCATCCTTGATCCAGATGGTCCGTTCGTAGAGTTGGCTGGCCCGGCTGTACCAATGCCACGCGGTCACGTCGAAGTAGTAGCCGTTGCCGGGGGCGCTCGGGTCCTGGCGGATGGCTCGGAGCAGTTTCGGATAGAAGTCGGGCTGGAACCAGAAGGCCATCCCGCCCATCACGACGGTGGCGTTGGGGTCGGCGGCTTTCACCGCCAGATAGCCCACCTTCAGCAGCTGGGCATACTGCTCCACACTGCCGCTCCAGAACCCGAACCACCCGGTACCTGCGGTGGGAGTGAAGTCCGGCTCGTTCCATATCTCCCATGCCTGGACTTTGCCCCGGTATCTGGTGGCGGTCTGAAACACGAACCGGGCCCATGGATTGGCCGGGTTGAGGGATTTACCCGGGCCCGGGATGTCAGTCCCATCGCTGAAGACGGGCCGGTCCAAACCCTGGGGTGGGATGGTTATCGGACTGCCGGCGGTGATCCGGCGCGCCGGCTCCTCGAGTTCCTCCGGGTACCAGTGCTGGCCAACTTGAGGCGGTGGCAGGCTGGTGGCGCGGGCGCCGGTGGCGCCGCCTGAGGCCCAGTCGGGCGTGCCCAACAGAATGCCCAGGATTTTAAAGTTGTGGGCGGTATCTGCGGCGACGGTCCGGTCCGGTCTGGTGTAGTCGGGCGCACCCTGGACTTTTTCGATCTCGTTCCAGTAGAACACCCAGCGGTTCCAGCCCACTCCGGCGCTTTGGGCGAGGCGGTACCGCTCGGGCGTGTTGACGCCGTTGCCGTAGCTGATGTGGTCGATGCCGAGGCGGTCGTTAACGGGGATGACGGGATCGGCAGCGAGCACACTGGTGACAGCCCCGTTGTGGGGCGGCGTGCCTGAGGCAAGCACCACCAAGGCAAACATCAGACCCAAAGGGCGGGAGACCCACATCGACCGGCTCATGAAGAAAACACCGCTCCTTGACGCGCCTCGGGGGATATCGCGATCCTAACATAGGAGCACGGGGACCGTTCCTCATCGGCGCCACTCAGGGCTCGCAAAGGCTGTGTTACCCTGGGGGCGCTCTATGATCCCCTGCAGTGGTCCGTTCCATGATTGCTCCGCCTGCTCCGTCAAACCCAGACGCAGTGATTCCCCGGCTCGACGTCGATTGGGTCGAGCGCTGGCGGTCGCTCGTCCAAGCGCGTGAGTCGCAGGCCGCCCGGCTGCGGGCGCAGACGGGCCTTGATCCGCCGGTCTACTGGGACCGGCGCGCCGAGGGATTCCGGGCAAACGTCCAGCAGCGGGTGGGAGAGGCCGATCGACTGCTCCAGTTGGTCTCGGAGCGGGCGGGGGCGGACTCGGCGGTCTTGGATGTTGGCGCGGGCGTGGGCCGCCATGCACTGCCGTTGGCGCGGATGCGCCGGGAGGTCGTGGCCGTGGAGCCCTCGGCAACCATGCGGGGCTACCTGAAGGCCGATGCGGCGGCCGAGGGGATAACGAACCTCACCGTGGTCCCATGTGCCTGGGAAGGCGCCGGCGTGCCGGTGTGCGAGATCGCCCTCTGCTCCCACGTGGTCTACTCCATCGTCGATATCGCGGGATTCGTCGATAAGCTGCGCCGCCATGCCGCTCAGTACTGCTTCATGGCCATCCGAACCGGCCTGCGGGACGCGCAACTGCTCGAACTCTGGAAACTCGTCCATGGAGAGGACAAGGTCCCCGAGCCGGGATTTCTGGAGTTGTACAACGTCCTGCACCAGCGGTTTCGGATCGCGGCCAACGTCGAAATCACTGGCTTTCGCCGTCCCAGTAATCCTCTGGGGATGTTCTCCTCCCCGCAAGAGGCGGCGGCGGCCGTGCGCGAGCAACTCTATGTTGCGGAGGGCGCGCTGAAGGGGGCAGGGGTCGAGGAGTATCTCAGCACCCATCTGGTGCGGGATGAGGAAGGCCGCCTGTTCTTGCCGGGTCCGAGGGTTGGCGCCGCGATCGTCTGGTGGGAAAACCGGGCGGATAGTTGGAACCTGCTCGCATGATGCTCCCGGAGGTCCCGCGTTGGGTGATCCCATAGCCCTGTTTTGCCCGTCCTGTGGCGAACGATCGGATGCGGACTTCATTCAGAATCTGTGCCCCTGCGGGAGCCCGCTTCTGGTCGAGTACAACCTCGATCTGGTCCGCAGCACGCTCAAGAAGCAGGACCTCGCCGGGCGTCCCGCGGATATGTGGCGGTACTGGGAACTGCTGCCGGTGCGGGACCGCCGCAACCTGGTAACCCTGGGCGAGGGCTGGACCCCCGTGCTGCCGCTCGAACGCATGGGGCAGGAACTTGGGCTTCAACGGCTCACCCTGAAAGATGAGGGGCTGAACCCCACCGGGACCTTCAAGGCACGGGGCGCCGCGGTGGGCGTATCACGGGCCAAGGAGTTGGGCATTTCACGCGTGGCCATGCCCACCGCCGGGAACGCCGGGGGCGCCTGGGCCGGCTACTGCGCCCGGGGCGGCATCGAATTGACGGTGGTGATGCCGGAAGATACGCCCGAGATGAACAAGATCGAGGCCCACGCCTACGGGGCCAGGGTCTACTTGGTCAAGGGGCTCATCTCCGACGCGGGCCGGATCGTTGGTAGGGGCGTAGCCCAGCACGGCTGGTTCGACGCCTCCACCCTCAAGGAGCCGTATCGCATCGAAGGAAAGAAGACCCTTGGCCTCGAAATCGCGGAACAGTTTGAATGGGACCTCCCGGAGGCGATCCTCTACCCCGCCGGGGGTGGCGTGGGCCTCATCGGCATGTGGAAGGCCTTCGATGAACTCGAGGCCATCGGCTGGATCGGACCGCGCCGGCCCAAGTTGATCGCGGTGCAGGCCGAGGGTTGCGCCCCCATCGTGCGGGCCTTCGAGGGGGGCCACATGTCCTCTGAGTTCTGGGCCGGGGCCACCACCGTGGCCAGTGGCCTCCGGGTGCCGAAGGCCCTCGGCGACTTCTTGGTGCTTCGGGCCATCGCAGAAACCGGGGGGAGCGCGGTCGCCGTGAGCGATGCAGCGATCCTGGCGGCGGTGCAGCAGGTGGCACGAATCGAGGGGCTCTTCATCTGCCCCGAGGGAGCAGCCACCGTCGCCGCTGTGCCCGCGTTGCTGCGCACCGGTGTGTTGCGGTCTCAGGACCGGGTGGTGATTCTGAACACGGGTTCCGGGCTCAAGTACCCGCAGACCATCCGCGCATCATTCCCCGTCCTGGATGCCGACGGGGCCATCGGCTCTGGGTGAATTCGGTGGG
>SHYD01000056.1 GCA_009692945.1 Dehalococcoidia bacterium
GCGACGGTGGTTCGGAGCCAAGCGGAAGGAGCGCCCCCGGCCACCTCCAAGATGGTGGTCTGGGCCGACGGGCGGGTTCTCGGCAGCCTCGGTCCCGCCGCCGATGGGGCGGTGATCGCCGATGCCCGCCACGCACTGGAGGAGGGGACCTCTCAGTCTTTCATCTACCCCAAGCCCACCGGTGGCCGCACCCGCCGCGCCGAGCGCGCCGCCCAATTCGAGGTGTACGTGGAAGTGGTCAGGCCGCCGACGCTGCTGGTGGTGGGGGCGGGCCACGTGGGCGGGTTTGTGGCCAAGTTGGGCAAGATGGTCGGGATGCAGGTGGCGGTCATCGACGACCGGTCCGAGTTCGCCAACCGGGAGCGCTTCCCGGAGGCCGACCAGATCATCTGCGAAGATTTCGTCCCGGCGCTCCGCAGCTTCCCGATCGACGAGACCACCTTCATCGTGGTGGTGACCCGGGGCCACAAACAGGACGAAACCTCGGTGCGGGAGGTGGTGGAGTCGAAGGCGGCTTACATCGGCATGATCGGGAGCCGGCGGCGTGCCGGAGCCGTGATGAAGCTGCTGCGGGACTCCGGCATTTCCCGCGAGGCGCTGGCCCGGGTCCGCACCCCCATCGGACTCGACATCGGGGCCGAGACGCCCGAAGAGATTGCGGTGAGCGTCATCGGCGAGATCATCATGACCCGGTTGGGCGGCACCGGGCGGCCGCTGTCGCAGGTGGAGAAAGTGGCGTTCCTTGATGAGTAACGTTCCTATTGTAGGGGCACGTTGCCCTTCGGCGGGGCTCAGGAGAACCAACGTGGCTTTGCCGCCCATTAGACGTCGTCGAGGCCGGCCGTGACCTCATCCCAGCCCCTGGCCGCCCGGAAATGCGTGCCGTGCCGCGGCGACACCCCACCGTTGACCGAGGATGAGATCGGGGCGTTGCTGCCTCAGGTCCCGGGATGGACGGTGGAGGCTGGCCAGCGGCTGCACCGGACCTACCGGTTCCGAGACTTCGCCGCGGGGCTGGCGCTGGTGAACCGGATCGGCGCCGTGGCGGAGGAGGAGGACCACCACCCGGACCTTGTGCTGGCGTGGGGCCGGGTGGAAGTGACCCTCTGGACCCACATCATCGACGGACTGACCGAGAACGACTTCGTGGTGGCCGCGAAAACCGAACGGCTGGCCAAGGATGCGACGGGCCGCCGCCCGGACAAAGCGTAACCCCCCGGTCGAATCCCGGAGGGTTACGTCCCGCACCTATTCATTTGTGACTCCTGCCCCTCTTCCTGTCCTTCGGTGGCGGTCTCGCTTGCCGGACATCACGTCCGGAGCGCTGCGCCCGCTACTGCGGGCCGAAAGCTCTGTTAAGGTCGCGAGGCCTGCCGCCCTTCCGTTCGCCGTGGCGAACCTCGTTCCAAGCGCACTGTCATTACTCGCTGACCTCCCGGGCGGCACCGGCACGGTCTGGGGAGAATGCCCTCGGAGCAGCGTCCCGTCTTACGACCTCTCTGCTCCGGCCCCGCTTGCCTCACCGCTCTCACCCACTATGTTAGACCACAAAATGCATTTTGTCAAGCGTTCGGAACCCCAATTGCACCACAAGATGTAGTGGTCCAATTGGGGGAACTCCGGGGTAAGAAGAACCCCGCCGCTGCACGCTGCGGGGCGGGGTTGAGGGACCTGAGGTGGTGGAGCTAAGGGGATTCGAACCCCTGACCTCGGCGATGCGAACGCCGCGCTCTCCCAATTGAGCTATAGCCCCATGATCGCATTCTAGGCGGTGGCCTCGTACCCGGTCAAGGCGGAACGAGCGAAGTGTCGGAACGAGCGAAGCGACGTCGGAGTTCGCAATTGAGGCACTATCGGGCTCAGGAGCGGGAGTGCATGAGGGCGGCAGCCCTCTGCCAGGGGCGTGGGGGTGCCCCCCCACAGAGAATCCTCCTCTTTTTTTCATGGGGTGGGGGGCGCGGATCATACCCCCGAACCCCCGACACTGAATAGATACCGAGCGAGGTAGGAGTTCACAACTGAGGCACTATCGGGCTCAGGAGTGGGAGTGCATGAGGGCGGCGGCCCTCTGCCGGGGGCGTGGGGGTGCCCCACACAGAGAGTTCCCCTCTTTTTTCCCGGGGTGGAGGGCGTGGTTCACGCGGCCCGCCCCTGAATCTGAACTCTTACCGAGGGACGCGGGCCGTCCGGGCCGATCGCCCCAAGTGGTGGGGCGGTACCGCCCCCCGGATCATCCGTTGACCCGATAGATCTGCACCTGGGGGTTGGAATACACGAGAGAGATCGATCCATCCCGCTGCATGGCGTCGAACTTGCTCAGCCCGCCTGCGGGGTAATAAAGGCGTTCCAGCCGCCCGAGGTAGATGAAGGCAACGTGATAGCGTCGCAGCAGCGCCAACGTCTGACCGGGGTCCACCCCGGTGTACATGCGTTGGACATCGTTCAGCCGGGCCTCGATGCGATCACGATAGTCCCAGCGCTGTTGCGACTGATGCCAGTCCCAACCCAGCACGGTGGGCAGTCCGGTGTAGATCGAGACTCGGGAACCCCAGCGGTACAGCGGGGTGTTCGCCTCGAGGATCACCGGCGAGCCGGGGATGTGGTCTTGGATCCAACGGATGGCTTCGTTGTCCCATTTCAGCTCCACCTTCCCACGTTCGTCGTTGTATACGGCCTGGCTCAAGTAGGCCATGCCGTCGATTGTCGGTGGGAGCGTGTTGAACCGGTCGCCGATCCGAACCGGGGTCGCCAGGACGGGGTAAACCAGGGCGGCGCAGCCCAGCGCTACGAGGCTCCAACGCCACACCTCGCGCAAGGGGTGGGGTGCGTCCGCATGGGTCCCGCCGGCCCCCGGGTGACGTCCCAGCACCCACCACACTCCAAAAACGGCGCTCAGGGCATAGAACGTCCAAACCTGAAGGTACAGCTTGAACACGTTGTTCATCCGCTGCACCTCACCGGGGATCTCCAGCTTGGCGACTTCGACAAACAGGCTCAACGCGGCGGCGACGGCGGCCATGAGCAGGGCCACCAGGTACGCGGGGCCTCGCTCGCTGGGGCGGGCCAGTTCCGTGATGCCCAGCACGGCGACGGCGGCAAGGATCACAAACAGCAATCCGATGGTTCCGGCGCCGTTCAGCGTGAGGACGACAAATACTAACGCTAGGAACACCGCCCCCACCACGGCGGCGGCGCTGCCGGGGTGGTTCTGACGGTTGAGGGCCGACTGCAAGCTCACGACCCGCAGCACCCTGATCCGGTGGCGCCACAGCAGCGCCAGGAACCGGAGCGGCCCTGTGGAGCGGAAGCGCTGGGTGAGTTCATAGACCAGAAAGCCTCCGAGCCCCGCCAGAAACAGACCGAAGATGCGCAGGTAGAGGTGCAGCGGCGTGAGTTCCGGACTGGGTCCGATCCCGCCGCTGTAGAACAGTTCGTAGTTCTGCTGGAAGGGGAGGAAGGCCAGCGTTCCCACTGCCACCATGAAGGCCGCTGAGAGCCCGGTCCGCACCAGGAGCCACCCATCCCAGCGCCCCGTGGCCCGCTCTCCCGCCAAGATGGCGCCGCAGGCCACCAGCAGGAAGGCGGGGTAGTCCCAGGTGTTGGTCCATCGCAGCGCGCCCAAGGCGAGGCCAAGCATCCCGAGGCGGAGGATACGGATCGGCAGTCCCGATCCCAGCGCGCCGGCGGCGGCCTGTGCGGCCAGGGCCAGGGTGAAAACGGCGATGGGCAACGCGATCAGGTGCGCGTGCAGGTCTGCGAACAGGTAGGTGAAGAAGGGGAACTCGGTGATGGTGATGCTGGGGGCGCGCACCGCCGGGTCAATGAACGTCGGGTCCATCGACCCCATGGCGCGGCTGCGCCAGTAATCGAATGCGGGCACCGGCGCATGCCGTATGACCACGGCCAACCAACCGGAGAGCGCCTGCGTCGCTCCGGACAAGCCTGGGATGTTGGTCACCAGCAGCGGTTTCCCAGCCTTGATGAACCCTTCGAGCACCTGGATGGCGCCGTCCAGATTCCCCAACACGCCAACGAACAGCACCGCGAGGCCGCCGGCGCCAAGCAACCACCGCTCGTTGACGCCGTTCGCGGCGGACGGGGTGGTGTGGCGGTTGGGTTCCGACAACCGCACCGCGGTGGATCGGGGGGCGCGCCAGCCGCTGGTGATATGGATCAGCGCAGCCGTGACGCTGAAGACGTTCGCAGCCAGCAGCGCGAACAGGGCCGGGACCGCGAGGTTGTAGGCGACGGAGGGGACGACACCGGTGAGCCGGGTGAGGGTCGCCACGAGCATCTGGCCGAAGTAGTAGTAGTTGAGGGAACCGCCAGCGAACCATGGGTCGTAGGGTGGGAAGAAGGTGCTCTTGACCACAGCGTTGAAATAGGCGAAATCCATGGGCTTCTCGCCGCCGCGGGCCGGGTGCCACAGGTCGGGGTTGAACAACCGGATGAGGTAAAAGGCGAACATGGCTGCGAAGAAAACCGCCTCCCCGGCCGCCAGGGTCCGCCATCGTGACTCGACAAACCGGTCGATTTCACGCCGCCGGTGCAGGTAGAGGGCGGCGCCCAGGACCAGCAAACCGGTCAGCGCCCCCAGCACCGCCGTCTGGCTGAACGGGACGGCTCGCAGGCTGCCCGCCAGCCAGACGGCATAGGTCACCAACAGCAGTCCCAGCGTCTTAGCCACCAGCCACCCGCGGTCGGGGAACGAACCGAAGAGATGGAACGCCAGCGGAAACGCGCCAATACCGATGATCTGGATCGCCAGCAGCCATGCGAACAGGGGGTATCGGTTGGCCCACGAATCGCGCTGGAACAGCTCGGCCCAGGTTCCCCCCGCCTGTTGGACCTCCCGGGTGGGCTCGGCCATCAGGGCGCCAGCGGATGAAGCAGCGCCCCCCGCCAGCGATGGCTCCAGGAGGGCCCTGATCTGGGGCGCCGTCATCCGGCTCTTGTTTTGGAACAGGAGCGTCAGGGGATGGTCGTAGGCGGTGAAACTCTCGTCGGCGTAGCCGGGCTCCAGCACCAGCATTCCGTCTGCGGGCGGGAGGCCGCGCGGGGCCGGCAACTGCGGCCGGGACAGGGTGTCCTCGTGCCAGGTGACTCCGAGCAAGCTTGGCGATGCCGATGTGGTGGCGACGAGTTCGTAACCCAGCGCCCCACCGAACAGGTTCCTGTAGTAGGCCGTCGCCATCGGATAGCGCTGAGGCAGGCGGGGCACGGTGCCGTAGAGCCGGTTGCTGTAGAACAGCACGTAGTCGCCCGCCGCGAGGTTCCCCGCCAGGTGGTCCAGCTTGGCGGCGTTGTCGGGTTCATACATGGGAAGTTCTACGATGCGATGCCCCTCCAGAAACGGTACGCCCTCCTCCCAATGCTCCTTGAGGATGGTCGCTCCGGCAGGAGCGTTGGCCGCGATCCAGCGTCCCATGCGGACGGCGGGATGGTCCTGGCGGTAGATGTTCAAGAAGGCCAGGCCATACCAGACCGTGGCGACGCCGATGAATACTACGATTGCCATGGGCAGGCGAGAGCCTCGGGCCCACCGGACGGCGAATGGGCCAATAGCACGGGGTGCTGCTGCCGCCGCCATGATGGAATCTCGGTGGCGTCCCCGCTCGAACCACGACACCAGCAGGTGGGCCGCGAGCAGCAACAGGATGGGGGTGATCGGCAGCAGATAGCGCATGAACTTGACCGGAAAGGCGCCGGTGAGACCGAAGTAGGGAATCACCCAGGCCAGCAGAAGCAGGTCGGCTGGGGTTCGCTTCAGTATCGCCCGCCCCCCGCTGAGGGCCAGTCCGGCCCAGGCGGCGACGCCCAAAGGGAGTCCCAATCCCCACACCGCGAGCTGCTGCATGTGGTACAGGTAGGGGGCGGTGTCGATGTATTGCCGGGTGTAGGGCAGGTCGGCACCGCGGAGCACCATCTGGCTCTGTTCCCGGTTATCCTTGATGAAGGTCTGGAAATCCAACAGGGCGTAAGGGCTGGAGGCTGCGAACACGGCGATTGCGATGGCTCCGCACACCACGAGGCTCAGGACCGATCGGTTGATACCCGGCCCGATCGCCTCTCGGCCCTGCTTTAGGGCTATGTTGACATAAAGTGCATGGGCTGCCACGACGGGAAAGACCAGGGGCAGGACGCTCACCTTGGTTGCCAGCCCCATCCCGAGCCCAACGCCCATCAGGATGCCCGTCCACGCGGACGGCCGATCGAGCGCTCGGGCGCACCCGTAGAGTGCGATCAGGACGAAGAGCGTCAGCAGCACATCGACGGTGGCGAAATGGCTGAGTTGGATGTGTTGGACGGCGAAGGTCATGAACGCGACGGCCAGCAGCGCCGTCCGCCAACCGAACAGGCGGCGTCCCAGCACATACACCATCACTGCTGTGCCCACATCTGCTAGGGCGGATAGCGCCCGTCCCGCAAAACGGGCGTCATCGCCGGTGAAGCCGTCGATCAACTGCTCGAGCAGGACCGATGACGCCTTCACCAAGTACATCGGCAGGCTGCCGTAGGCGAAGGAGTGGGGGTTCCAGGGGCTGAACGCCGGGTCCAGAAACTCTTCGAAGTTCGAGGGGAACTTCAGGACCGGAAGCTTGAACTGGAGCAGAAACCGCTCGTCCGGGTGGAAGAAGCGCCCCTGGTCCCAGTCGATGCCGTACAGCCGAAGGACCACGGCCGCCGCCAGAAGGGCGAGCAGTACGAAGGTGGCGGCTCTGGGGCCCCGGTCCTCGCTCATGTGGGGAGGGATTGGGTGGGGAGCTAGTCTTCCAGCGGCCGCATCACCAGGCCGGTGGGGAGCTTTGGGTAAAAGAATGTGGACTTCTGCGGCATCTTTTCACCAATTTCGGCCACCGCGATGAGTTGGTCGACCCGGGTGGGGTTGACCAGGATCGCGAGCTGACTGGCCCCCACGCGGACCGATTCCGCCGCCTCCGAGGCGTGGTGGGTGAAGCTGAGCGCCCGTTCCACCTGAGCGGCGTCGCGTCCGATTCCCAGGTAGCCGTGGATCAGCACCTGGTGCAGCAGGGTGAGGTCCAGTTCCCGGAGTGCCGGCGAGGAATCCGGCAGGCGAGCCCGGAGGGAATCGAGGTCCTTGGGGGTCACCACCAGCGCGGACCCGGGCGTCAACCCAAACAGGGCGAACCGGGGCGCCTGGCCGGCGCCGGCGGTGAGCCGCCCCTCGACCCGGTGCAGATCGGCTTCCGACGGAGCGTGGGCCACCGGAACGGTCTCGGCGTTCCACTCCCGTTCGAGCCCCATCCGCAGCGCCTCCAGCTGAGCCGCGCTCATGCCTCGCGCCATGCGATGGATCGGCAGCACGACAAGGCCGGGGTCGCTGATGCTGGTCAACGCCATGAAAACGAAGTTCGATCCTTGGTCACCCGTCCCGTCGAGCCCCGTTTCGGCAAGGTGCGTGCGCCGATAGCCAAGGGCGGTCTCATAGCGGTGGTGACCATCGGCGATGTAGAGGCAGGCGCCACTGAAAAAGGCCCGGAGGCCGGCGGTGAGGCGGGGGTCTCTCACTGCCCAGACCGTCAACGAGGCGTCCCGCCATGCGGGCTCGCCAAAGGCGGGAGCCGCCGCGGTGGCGCGCTCCAAGAGATTAGCGGCGCTTCCTTCGGGGTCCCGGTAGAGGCAATAGATATGGCTGGTGTTGGTGCGAGTGGCCTCCAGCAGGTTCAGGCGGTCGACTTTTGGCTCGGGCAGCGTGAATTCGTGGGGCATCACCACCCCTTCGTGCCACTCTGCCAACCGGACCTGCGCCAGCAACTCCCACCGGGCCCGCTCGTTGTCATCCAGAGAGAAGGCGTGGCGTACGAGATAGAAGGCGGGCTCGTGATCTCTAACCAGGACGCCTTGCTTGGTCCATGCGGAGAGGAAGTCGCGCGCACGCGTGTAGCGGTTGTCCCCCGCAAGGTTTGGCTCGGTCCGCCCCAATTCAACCCGGATCACGTTGTGCGGGGACGCGGCGTAGAGGGCCTCCTGCTCCGCTGGACCGATGACGTCGTAAGGCGGGGCGAGGACGGCGCCCAAGGGTTCTCCCGTGCGATAACGGAGTCCCCGGAACGGGCGGACATCGGCCATGGGGCTAGGGCTCCTGGTAAGCGGTCAGCGGGTAGATGATGGTGATGATGGTGACGCGCAGTTCGTGCCACAGGTCCACCATGCCCTTGATGGCGGGCTGGGGCATTCGGATGGTCCCGTCGGAGGTGTAGACCGCGAGGTGCCAGATATCCCAGTTTTTGGTGGCATCCAGCGTGAACCGCGCTTGCGGCTCCACCGTGAGGATCATCTCCTGCAACTCGCCGGCCCGTTCCCGGACCCGGTCTATGATCCTCTGTTCTTCCGTTGGGTTCACCTAGCCATTATATCAGCAGCACATCTCGGGGACTCGGCTGACCGAGGGTTGATTCACGTCACCCCACCAGCGGGCGTACCTCGCGGTTGAACCGGTCCATCGACTCGTTGATCTCGGCCACCGATGCCCCGGGAGCCCGGACCAACAACGTTCCAACTCCCATCGCCTGGTAGGCAGCGATGTCCGCCGCGAACTGCTCGGGGTTGCCGCTGAAGGACCGCCGCTGCCCCTCGGCGTTGAGGTTGGGCTTGCCCAACGAGTAGTAGGACGAGTTGACGCATAACTGGATGGCGCCCGGATCCCGCCCCGCACGTTCGGCATAACTCCGCATCTCGTCCAGCGCTGGCTTGAAGCGCTCCAGGGTATCGAGGGGACGGGTGGGATTGGTGGGCATGGGGAACCATCCGTCGCCCAGGGTGGCGGCGCGCCGGATCGCGGGGCCGCTCTCACCACCGATCCAGAGCGGCGGATGCGGCCGCTGGACCGGCTTTGGATCGCAGCTCGCGGCTGAAAAGTGTACGAACTCGCCCTCGAAATGCGGTTCAGGTTTGGTCCAAAGCTCGCGAAACGCCCGCAGATATTCGCTGGTCACGGCGCCGCGCTGGGCGAAAGGCGGGGCGCCGACCAGCACGAATTCCTCCTCCATCCAGCCGGTGCCGCAGCCTACGATGAGCCTGCCGCCCGACAGATAATCGATGGAAGCCAGCATCTTGGCGGTGGTCACCGGGTGCCGGTAGGGTACCACCAGCACCGCGGTGAGCAACTTGACTCTGCTGGTGACGCCCGCCAGCAACCCCAGCATGGCGAACATGTCGATCCAGTCGCCCGCGGTATTCACGAAGGCGCCCGATTCGCTGTAGGGGTACTTGGAGGCGATGCCGTGGGGGATCACGATGTGGTCCGCCACAGTTACCAGGTCGAAGCCCTTGGCTTCGGCGCTGGATGCGATGGCCCGGATCTGGTCCGTGGTGGCCAGCGGTCCCCTGCTGGGTATAGGGATCCCGTATTGCATTGGGTGGCTCCTTGGCGGTGCGATCGGATGGTTTCGTGCTGTTACCAGAGTTTAGCGGACCTGACCCTGACCGGTTCGGACTTGCCCTTCAGTTCCAGCGCCCGCGGCACGGCCTCGGGAAATTCCTTGGCAGCGTGGGCGTAGGTCTCCTCGGTCATGATCAGTTCGCCGGGCGCGGCCTCGGCCGGGAGGCGGGCGGCGGTGTTGACCACGTCTCCCCTGGCAGATGGCGCACAATCGGACGGGTAAAGGAGGACCCGCCAACGGCCTGCCGGACGCTTCCCGCCAAGCCTGACATGAATCGGGTGACCTCCTGTTGTCAATGCGACCTTGAGTGTATCTCGAAGGGAGGAGAAGATAAACCCTGGTGACTGTCCCAGCTTAGGCGAACAGCGCAAGCGCAGGTAACTGCTCAGAGTTGAGGGGGCGGAGCGCCCCGGAGCAGGTGTGGAGAGGGCGGCAGCCCTTTCCCGGGGGTTGTGGGGGTGCCCCCCACGAACAACTTTCTTCTTGTTCTTTTTGGGTGGGGGCTCCGGAAGACCAGCAGACGCTCTTAAATGACAACTCGGCCCCCGAAGACTGAGTAGTTACAAGCGCAGACCAACAGTGTAGGTTTGCGGCGCATTGTGCTACGATCTGCTCCGTGGTTCTTGGCAAGCGCCTTGTCTGGGAGCCGTGGAAGGTGGCGCACATTGCCCGCCATCACGTAACGCCCGAAGAGTTTGAGGACGTGTGCCACGGTCCGCATATTGCTGTTGAGGGCGGAAAAGGACGGATCCTCTTGCTTGGTCCCACCGCCGCAGGAAGGGTGTTAACAGCGGTACTGGATCCTGAGGGGAGCCCGGTGTCTATTACCCGGTGAGCGCTCGCCCAGCGAGTCGCAAGGAACGCCGGAGATATCGGGATGAGTTGGGAGGTGAGGGCCGATGACAGCAGCGAAGGGACGTTCTCAGGCGGCGAGTCAGGCGCACGGAATTCCGGACTTTGCCAGCCGTGAGGAGATGGCGCAGTGGTTCGATACGCATGACATGGCCGATTACTGGGATCAACTGAAACCCACCAAGGTTCGCTTCGCCAAGAGGTTGTCTGAAGGGCTGAACATCCGGTTCGACCCCCAAACGCTGGAAGACTTGCGAGCTGAAGCGGCGGAAAAGGGGGTCGGTCCAACAACATTGGTCCGAATGTGGATACTGGAGCGGCTGAAGGTGCGGCGAAGCAAGTCCAAAGGCAGTTAAGTTGAGCGTCTGTGGAGACGACGGAGCCGGATCTCTCGTTGGAGTCGAAAGAGGCCATCCTTTACGGGAATGCCAGAAGGTTCTACCACGAGGATTATAGGACCGGGCTCGGCCGGCACTTCATCGAACCAGCGCCAGCGCAGGCCTCCTCTTTACCTGTGCGGTGGGTTGCGTTATCATTCCACGCACCAATGCCCGCCTGTGGGCCGGGTCCGCGGGCGGGGGGCAGTCCATCACCGTGCGCAGGAGGGCCGGCACCATGAGCCGCACCGTTATCACGATCGCGCGCCAGATGGGCAGCGGGGGTGACCTTATCGGCTCCGAACTCGCCCAAACGCTGGGTATCGGTTTGATCGACCAGCAGATCATCACCGATGCCGCCGCCGCCGCCGGGGTTTCCCCGGAGACGATGATGCAAGCCGAGTCTGCGCCCAGCGTGTTGGAACGCATGCTGGAGTACCTTGGCCAACATACCGGGGGTCTGGACCCGCTCACGGACTTCAGCATGGAGGGGGCGTTCACCCCTGCCCTCACCGGAGACAGCTACCGGGGGCTCATCGGGCAGTTCGTTCGCAAAACCGCGGCTGAATCCGATGCGGTGATCCTGCGGCACGCCGGCGGCGTGGTGCTGCGAGAGGTCCCCTACGTTTTCCGGGTGCTCATCTGCGCGCCGGTACGGTTGCGCATCAAGCGGCTTCAGGACTACGAGCACCTGTCTGCCGTGGAGGCGGACCAGCGGATCCGGGATGACGACAAGAACCGGACTGATTTCTTCCAGACCTATTACAAGGTCAACTGGCTCAACCCAGCGCTCTACGACCTCTGCATCAACACCGAGCGCGTGGACGTCCGGGCGGCGGTCGACGTGATCATTCAGGCCCATAAAGCCGCGTCGTTGGGTGACGCCTAACCAGGAGAACCGGATGCCCGCTGAACAGACTTTCGTCACGCTGCCGCTGCTGGAGCCCCAACTCCTCAGGGTCATCGATACGGCGCTCCAGGAAGACCTGGGGATGGGTGATGTCACCACCGACAACCTGATCGATCCCTCGTGGCAGGCGAAGGGAGTGTTCTACGCCAAGGATGAGGGAGTTCTCGCCGGCATTCCGGTGGCCGCCGCGATCTTCCGCAGGGTGGACCCGGCCATCGTATTTACGCCGCTGCTGAATGATGGTGATCGGGTCGCCCGCGGCGACCTGATCGGCCGCATGGCAGGTCCGGCGGCCAGCATCCTGCGGGCGGAACGGGTGGCGCTCAATTTCATGCAACGGCTCAGTGGTGTCGCCACCATGACGGCCCGCTACGTGGCCGAGGTGCGGGACCTGCCGGTGCGTATCACAGAGACCCGGAAGACGACGCCGGGTCTGCGCTCCCTGGAGAAGTATGCCGTGCGGGTGGGTGGGGGTCACAACCACCGCCAAAACCTGGCCGACGGCGTGTTGATCAAGGACAACCATCTGGAAGCGCTGGCCCTAGCGGGCTTCTCGATCACCGATGCCATCAACCAGTGCAAGGCGCGCGTGACGCACATGGTGCGCATCGAGGTGGAGGTCACCTCATTGGAGCAGGCTCGGGAGGCGGCGGAAGCGGGCGTCGACTGGATCCTGCTGGATAACATGCCGCCGGAACGCATGCGCGAGGCGGTGGGGATCATCGCCGGGCGGGCGAAGGTGGAGGCCTCGGGCGGGGTGACGCTGGAGAACCTGCGGGCGGTGGCCGAGGCGGGCGTTGACCTGGTATCGGCGGGGGCCCTCACCCACTCCTACCGCGCGTTGGACATCAGCGTGGAACTGAACTACAAGCTGAAGGGTTAATCGCCGGTTCAGCCGCCGAGGTGGCTAGCCAGGAACCCCAGCACCCGGATACGGTATTCTTGGGGAACCGTGCTGAGCGCCGCGCCGTGGCCGGCCCCCGGTACTATCCATAATTCCTTGGGTTCGCCTGCGGCGGCGAACAGCCGGCGGGCGTCCTCCGCCGGGATCCCCGTGTCGTCCTCCCCATGGATGACGAACAACGCGGTGGGCGCAAGCCCGGCGACCCGCCGCACCGGCGCCACGTCGGCGGGGCTCAGGCCGACGCGCATTTGGACCGCCAATGGCACGAGGAAAGAGAAGGGCCAGGATGGCAAACGGAACCACCGATCAAAGCGGCCCACCAGCGATTCGGCGGTGGCGAAGCCCGAATCCGCCACGACCGCGCGCACCTGATGCGCCGTCTCGCCGAGCATGATGGCTGAAACGGCTCCCAGCGACACCCCCAACACCGCGATCCGTCCCGGCCTTATCTCCGGCCGCTCGGACAGGTAGCCGACCGCGGCCGAAATGTCCTGCCACTCGTGATAACCGAGGGTCGAGACGGCCTGCTGGCTTTCGCCGGAGTTGCGGAAATCGAGCAGCAGCACCGAATAGCCCCCCTGCCGTACCAGGAACTCGGCGTGATCCAGCATGGTGGCCTTGCTGCCGCCGTGGCCATGGGCAACCACCACTGCTTCTGGCCCGCCGGGCAAGAACCAGGCTGCGAGGTCGATACCGTCCCGGGAACGGAGAGCAACGGTTTCAAAGGGGAGGCTGCGGTCGCCCGGAGTGGCCGGGTCGGTGTTCCTGGGGGGATTGAGCACCGATGCCACGGCGTGGAACGTAAATCCAACCACCAGGATGGGTACGCTGGCCAGGGCAGTCAGGAGCGCGGCAGCACTCAACCGGAGGGCCCGCTGTTTCGAGGAGCGCTTAGGAGCCACCGGCTTCACTCCCTGCTCTGAAGGAGCAGCGTTACTGGCCCATCGTTCTCCAAATGAACAACCATGTGGGCCCGGAAGCGTCCGGTGGCGACCCCGATGCCGCGGCTGGTGAGATTGGCGGCAAATTGTCCCACCAGCGCTTCTGCCACCTCGGGCGGCGCCGCCTGGGTGAAGCTGGGTCTACGGCCGCGGCGGGTATCGGCCATTAGCGTGAATTGGCTCACCACCAGCACCTCCCCCTCACAATCCCGCACCGACCGGTGGAAGCGGCCCGCGTCGTCCGGGAAGATCCGGAGCAACGCCGTCTTTTCCGCCATGCGCTGGGCGTCATCGAGTCCATCGCCCACCTCCACCCCCACCAGCGCCACCAAGCCCAATCCAATGGACCCAACCACCTCGTCCGCCACCGTCACCTGCGCCCGCCGGACCCGCTGCAGCAGGACCTTCATAGTCCCGCCGGGTTATTCCGTCGATGACGAGGAGGAAGAGGCGGGCGCAGGAGCGGGCTTGGCCGGCGCCGTTGCGGCTGGTTCGGTGGATTTCGATTCCTCCGAACCGCCGCTGCCCTCCTCAGATTTCGATCCGGACGGGTTCAGTGCGGCGCTCGACGCCTTGCGATAGTCGGTGATGTGCCAGCCGCTGCCCTTGAAGACGATGCCCACCGGTTGGATCACGCGCTGCGTAGCCGAACGGCACTGCGGGCAGGCTGCTTCGGCCGGGTCGTTGAACCCCTGACGCACGTCAAACATATGCCCGCAGGCGATGCAGCGATATTCATATATGGGCATGCAGGTCCATCCTCCACACGTATTCCGCTCGAGTCTTACACCGCCAGGGACGGTTGCGGTGTTGAGGTCCGCACCTCCACCTTGGAGGCTGCGCTGATTCCCAGGGAAATCTCTTGCCCGTTCAACCGCACGGTGACGGTTCCGGCGCCCGAAACCTTGTCCAGCAGCGTGATATGTACACCAGGAACCACCCCATGGCTCCAGAGATATCTCAGCAGCTTGGCGTCCACCTCGGCGTGCTCCACCACTCGTTCCACCACCAGGTCAACGCCCTCGGGTGCGTCGTCCAATTTGAGGCCGCTGAAGGAGAGCCGGGGCCAGTTGCCGGGGATGGGGTTGCCATGGGGACAGGTGCGGGGCTTCCCCATGATTTCGGAGAGGCGCTCGACCACCTCGGTGGAGAAGGCGTGGGAGAGCTTGTTAGCCTCTTCGTCCGCCTTGGCCCAGTCGAACCCCAGCACGTCGGTGAGCCAGCGTTCGGCCACGCGGTGCCGCCGCACCACGCTCTCAGCTTCGATCCGGCCTTGGGACGTCAGCGAAATGACGTGCTCATCCACGGATATGAGGTTGCTCCGTTGCAACCGGTGTAACGCTTCGGTCACCGACGGCGCCCGCACCCCCATGAACTCGGCAATACGAGCACCGATGACCGTGACGCCCTCGCTTTCGAGGATGTAGATCGTCTCCAGATACTCTTCGAATCCGTAACGACGGGGCAACAATTGTCTCCAAACTGCGGTAAAAACCCCTTGACACCGGTGCAACTCCCATTTACCTTAGTCTCACCTAACAGTTTTTGATAGGGTTGGTTTGCCGAATGAGGAGCACCGGTCTTTGAACTCAGTATAGGAAGCGGACTATCCTGTGTAAAGGATCAACGGCACCCGGAGAACCTCACCGAGCTAGCATCAGAAGTTGTGGAAATTGGGCTCCGGTCGAAAAAGGAGCGTACCCTTCCAGGTGAAGAGCAACACCGCCTCAATGAGGGGCGAGCAAGGAAGGGTACGCTATGGGGACACGATATCAGATGGGGTCGGACAAGGCGA
>SHYD01000057.1 GCA_009692945.1 Dehalococcoidia bacterium
GAGGAGGAAGTGGAGACGTTCCTGGGTCGGGGCCGCTACGACCGTGAGGAGGCGTTCCGGGGTTATCGCAACGGGCATGCGCCGGAGCGGACGGTGGGAAGTGGGCTGGGCGCCGTCGCGGTGCGCGCCCCACGGGTGCGGGACGTGCCGGCGGAGGTGGCGCCGGACGGGTATCATTCGGCGATCTTGCCCCGGTATCAGCGGCGCACGCCGGCCCAGAGCCGGCTGTTTGCGCAACTCTACCTGGAGGGGCTGTCCAGCAAAGAGAGGAGGTAAACACCGAAGCCGCGGCCTGATCAGACGACGATCCTGGAAGGGTATTTACACAAGATTTGACGAGAGCTCCCGGGGGCGCGGGGTCCTGACTAAGTGAGACTGTCTATCGCAAGGAGGAGACATGGCTCGCAGTGTGATTGCAGTGATTGCTGTGGGTTTGGCCGCAATGTCCATGGCATGTGGCCAGGCGGCGGCTCCCTCGGGCGGAGCGGCCGGAGGACCGGCCCAGAAATTGGTGATCGCGGTTCAGCCCACCAACACCCCGGAACAGCTGGCCACCGATGCCAAGGGGTTGGAGCAGTTCCTGGAAGCGAAGGTGGGAACCGATGTCGAGATCATCTTCCCCACCACTTTTGCCGGCGTCATCGAGGCGATACGGTTCGGCCACGCTCAGGCCGCCTTCATGAGCGCTTGGCCCGCGGCGTTGGCCCAGAAGCACGCCGGCGCCGAGGTCGTTCTCGCCGAGATCAGGGAAGTGCTGGTGGACGGGAAGAAGATCGAGGCGCCCGAATATTACTCCTATTGGGTGGTCCGCAAAGACAGCCCGTACGCCAATTTGGCGGACTTGAAAGGTAAAAAGGCGGCGCTGCCGAGCCAACTCTCCACCTCGGGCTATGTGGCGCCGGTCGCTCGGATGATCGAACTTGGGCTGTTGCCGAACGATGGCAAGGAGGCGGACGCCAAGCGGTTCTTTAGCGACGTGCTGTATGCCGGAGGCTATGCCCAGGGTTGGGAAGCCCTCAAGAACGGCCAGGTCGATGTCACCGTCATAGCGGGTGATGTCTCCGAGAGCCTGTACCGCGAGGTGCTGTCGAATACGAAAGTGATGGAGCAGCAGGGCCCGATTCCCTCGCACTCTGTCGTGTTCGGAAAGAACCTCCAAGAGCCGCAGCGGGAAAAGTTGAAAGCCGCGTTGCTGGAATTGAACGCACCAGACAAGCAGCCGTTGATGCGAAAATTCATATCCGGTATCTTTGTGAGGTTTAAGCCCACCACTGGTGAACAGCATCTGGCTTCCCTGAACAAATACCTCAATCTGACCCAGTTCCAGTTCGTCGAGCGCCTCCGCTAGATGGAGTTGACTGAGCAACCCTCCGAGGCGCCCGCCGCGGAGAGCCCGGGTGCTCTTGCCCCGCCGCCGGGCGAGGCGGTGGTGATACGCGACCTGTGGTTCGCCTACCGCGGTGCGGCCCCGGTGCTGCATGGCGTGGATTTCGTGGCCCGCCGCGGCCAGATCACGATGATCCTGGGGGCCAGTGGCAGCGGCAAAACCACACTGCTCAAGCTGATTAAGGGTTTCCTGCGTCCCAGCAGGGGGTCGCTGACCGTCTTGGGGCGGACTTGGAGCGCCGGTGGTCCAGACCCACAAATTACGGCAGCCACCTCCTATATCCCCCAAAACCTTGGCCTCCTCCGCAATATGACGGTGCTTGAAAACGTGCTGATCGGGGCGCTGGGGCGGATGGACACGATCCCTTCGCTGCTCAGGTCGTTCCCGCGAGACATGGTGGTGGAGGCGAGTGGAGTGCTGGAACGTCTCGGGCTCGGTGGGAAGGACCACCTGAAGGTCCATACCCTGAGCGGCGGTGAACGCCAACGCGTCGCCATTGCCAGGGCGCGTCTGCAGCGGGCAACCCTCCTGCTGGCCGACGAGTTCGTTTCTCAATTGGACCCCATCACCAAGACCGAGGTGATGAACATCCTGCGGACCAGGTCAAAGGAAGCCGGGACCACCTATGTCCAGACCACCCACCAGTTGGACGTGGTGGAACAATTCGCTGACCACGTGGTGGTGCTCCGCGAGGGCAAACAGGTGCTGGACAGCCCGGCCGCCGGGTTGGATGTGATGGAGATCGCCAGGATCATCAAACAATGAGAGGGGTGGCACCACGGCTGACCCAGTTGGGGCTGCTGGCGGTGCTGGTGGCGACGCTCAGCAATCTGGGCCTGCTCAATTTGGATCTCCTGGTGCGGGGCGCCGGCAATATCGCGGTCTTCGTGGCGGCCATGTTCCCGCCGAACCTGGCGGTGCTGGAGCGGGTTTCTTGGGCCCTACTCGAGACGCTCCAGATAGCTTACGTCGGGACCGCTCTGGGCGCCGTCCTGGCGCTTCCCATGGCGTTTCTTGCCACGGGCACCCTCTTTGGCCCGCGCGTCACGGCGCCCACTCGTTTCGCCCTCGCCTTCGTGCGCACCATCCCCGCCCTGTTGTGGGGCATCGTGTTCGTGGTGGCGGTTGGGCTCGGTCCCGCGGCCGGCGCGCTGGGGATCGGGCTCTACACGCTGGGGTACCTCGGCAAGCTGTTCTACGAGATCTTCGAGGGCGTCGACCCCGAGGTGTTGGAGGCGGTCCGGGGAGTGGGCTGCAACCGGCTGCAACTGGCGCGTTTCGCCGTACTGCCCGAAGCTGCCAACGGCGTGTTGGCGCAGTTGCTCTTCATGTTCGAATACAACGTCCGTGCCTCTTCGATCATGGGGTTTGTCGGCGCGGGCGGCGTTGGGTATTACATGCTGGGATACATCCAGTTGCTGCGGTACGACGCGCTCATGACGGCGATCCTGGTGACGCTGGTGGTGGTGCTGTTCATCGACTGGCTGAGCCGCCGCATCCGGGGCCTGTTCATCCAGCCGGCCAACGTGGGGGAGTGACCGCTCCCCTGAGCTTGCCCAAGGGCCGCCGAAAAAAAGAGAATAACCCCGCAAAGTGTGATCTGGATCACACTTTGCGGGGTTGCGCTGTGTCTACGGTGCCCCCATCGGGTACGGCCCGGCCGGACCGAAATATGCAGAAGGAGGAGTCAAACATGACTCTCAAACCATTGCTGGCCGCTGCCGCGGTAGCGTTCACGCTCTCACTGGGCGGCGGCCTCGCCGCCACCTCCACCGTCTCGGCAGAGCCCGCTCGACAAGATGTGGGTATGCAAGGATGCCGGTGACGGCAACTGGACGGCGGAACATCCGACCGGGGAGATGGTGTACCTACCCACAAAGACGGCGAACAAGCTGTTGGCCAGTGGAGAAGCCACTCTCAGCTATTTTGATTTTGGGGACGGAACGTGTAGTAACGAGACCTAGTCTAGAGGGTTAGGGAACCCAGTCCCAGGGGATAGAAGCGGGACCGCCAGGAGCGGTCCCGCTTACTTGATGTAAAGCGAACAACACCGGTCCCACGCCCTCCACGCCTGCACGACGGGGATGGTGGGGGGCGACCCTATGCCGCCGCTGGCGCCGCGGGAAGTTGCTTCACATAGAATGCAACACTCTTCGTATCCCCGGAGGACAGCCCCCCGGTAACCTTGTATGCCCCTGGCCCGGGGAGCTTGAACTTTCCCCCTAGAGCAACGATAGTCCGAAAGGACTGTCCCGGGATTGCGTCCGGGGACCGGCCGGTGACAAACCCTGCCTTGATCTCAGCGAGGCGGGTGCCATCTTCGTGATCGATCTCGATGGTCAACCCATATTCCTGGTTGGTCGCGTGCCACGGCACAAGTATCCCAAGGGTCACAAAGATGTCGGCCGGCTCATCGAAATTTGCCCGTTGCAGCCGGTCCCAAGCGCCCCCCATGACATAGAGCTTACCGTTTAGGACCTCCGCGCGATCCGCTAACATGAGAAAGTCGATGCTCGGCTGCTGCTCTATTCCGGTTGACATCGCTCACCTCTTCGTATACATTGTATGTCAAAGTTTACAAAAGACGGAGCCCCTTTGTCAAGCATCGACGAACTATTCGAGGCCCATGGCCTTGTCGAGGCTCTCTATTACGACGAGGCGCTCGAACAACACCTCTTGGAGCACGACTACGACAAGCACCGAGTCTCCCTGGCTGAGATCAATGAGGTCTTGGGGACGGCCCCAGATTCTTTGAGAATAGAAGTGGGCGGCGAGCGCCGGTCATCATGGGGGGCCCGACGGAAGGGGGCCGGCTGCTGGTGATACCCCTTGAACCTACCCCTGTCCCGGGAGTCTGGTACCCCGTTACCGCTTTCGAGGCCAATGCCCATGACCGCGAACGCTACCAAGAAGGAGCGCCCTGAAAATGGAACGCAAAGATTTTGAACTGGGGAGAGACGTCACTGCTCAGGCCAAGGCGGCGAAGGGAAAGCGGGATTCCGTCGTCCTTTCCGTTCGCATCAGCGGCGATGTCCTTCGTCGTTTGGAGACCTTGGCCCAAGGAACCGGTAGGTCGGTTTCTCAGCTGGCTCGCGACGCCTTAACTGCCTACACGCCGACCGCCAGCGGTTCGCAGACGACATCGTTCCTTACTATCGCCTTCCCCGCTACCGAGGTAACCACCCGCTTCGGGTCCCCTTCGCAGGCCACGGGCTTGTCCATCCCAGCCACCACCCGCTGACACGGGTCGCCTGCCTCGTTCGGTATCGGAGGCGGGCCTTTTGTACCGACTCGAACTACTGCGGACCCCGGGGCAGGCCCATCGACTGGCGAACACCCGCGCGCTCCGCTGTCCGACCCAGCTGGTACCACGGCGGGCATTGCATCCCAGCCGCGCTGACGCCCAAGGATTGGCTATTATAGGTGGGGTTCCACGCCGCGCCAACACCGCCGGGCATCCGCGTGCTTGGTTGTTGCTGGCGCACGCGACCGGAGTTCGAACCTTTACCCTGGAAGGCCCTTGCAACTCACCGGGCTGCTGCCCCTAATTCAAGCGACACTCCCGGGTTTCCGTCGCCTGACGGAAGCGCTCGAATCCGGAGATGCCGCGACCGCGTGCACTGAAGAGAGCAAGACCCCGCTCATCGCGGCGGTGGCCACGGAGCGGCGCGCCCCAGTGCTGGTGCTCACCGCCAGGACTGGCCGTGGTGCCCAATTGGCAGAGCAGATCCAGCTGTGGGCCGGGCCCGGGGTCCAGGTGATGGCCTTCCCGGAACCGGATGTCCTCCCCTACGAACGCCTGAACCCTGACTCCCGCATCGTGCGAGACCGGCTGGCGGTGCTCCAAGCCCTGGGATCCGGCGGCGCTCAGCCCTGCATTGTGGTGGCTTCGATCGGCGCGGTGGCCACCCCCACGCTGGCCCCTGGAGCACTGCGCGATGCAGCGGTTTCGTTCGCCCGGGGGGAGACGTTGGCCTGGGAGGAGGTGGGCCAGCGCTGGCTGCGGCTGGGGTACGAACCCGTCTCCACCGTCGAGTCCCCGGGGCAGTTCGCCCGTCGTGGCGGGATCATCGACTGCTTTCCCCCGGGAATGGAGGAGCCCTTTCGCCTCGAACTGTTCGGGAATGAGATCGACAACATCCGTCTGTTCGACCCCGTGACCCAGCGTTCCACTGAAATGGCGGACTCGGTGTCAGTCCTGCCTGCCCGTGAGCTGCTCGGTCCGCCGTGGTCCGAGCCGGACCGCCTCGATCTGTCCGGCTGCACGCCCGAGGCGCAGCGGCGATTCGAGACCGACGTTCCCCGCCTGATGGCCGGAGGAGCCGTCAACGGGTTCTGGTACTATGCACCGCTGTTCAATCGGGCCTCGTTGCTCGACCACCTGGCCGACAACAGTATGGTGGTGTTGGATGAGCCGGACGAGCTTGTCCATGCGTTGGCGGACCTGCGGGGCCAGGCCGGCAAGTTACGAGCGCAGGGCCTGGCAGACAACGACCTCCCGAATGATTTTCCAGACCCCCTGTGGGAGTTCGCCCATCTGGAGCAGGCGTGGCGCCGTCACCACGTGCTCACCCTGACCCGCTGGGAGTCCGAGGAGCTGGCCCAGGAGGGGTTTTCCCCTGCGCCGGGGTACGCGGGAAGGCTGAAAAGCCTCTTTTCTGACCTCCGAACACGGCAACAGGAAGGCTGTTCCACCGTGTTGGTGTCCGACCAATCGGAGCGGTTGGCCGATCTGCTGGGCCAGGAGGGCATTGCGGCCGTTCCGCAGGAGTCAATTTTCGCGCCCCCCGAACCGGGGAACCTCACGCTGCTCCACGGCGCGCTGCCCGGCGGATGGTCGCTTGCCGGCCTCTCCGGAGCGGAGCGGTTGTTGGTGCTCACGGATGCCGAACTCTTCGGTTTCGTTAAGGAGCGCCGCCGGCGGGTCGGCAGCCGCGGCCGCGCCCGGGAGAACCCGCTGCTGGGGTTGGCGCCGGGAGAGCATGTGGTCCACGTGGAGCACGGCATCGGCCGGTTCCGGGGCATGGTCACCATGGAGCAACAGGCGGGCGGCGGCCGGGAGTATCTACACCTCGAGTACGCGGACCGGGCGGCGCTGTATGTTCCGGCAGACCAGGTGGACCGGGTTGCCCGCTACATCGGCCCCGGCGGGCACGACCCGGCGCTGAGCCGGCTGGGGACCCAGGAATGGGAGCGGGCCAAGGAACGGGTCAAGAAGGCGGCGGTGGTTTCTGCCAAAGAGCTGCTGGATACGGTGGTGGCCCGGGAGGTGCAGCCGGGCCGGGCCACCGGCCCAGACACCGTGTGGCAGCAGGAACTCGAAGCGTCGTTTCCGTATGTTGAGACGCCGGACCAGATGAACGCCCTCCGGGATGTGAAGGAGGACATGGAGACGCCGCGCCCAATGGACCGCCTGGTGTGTGGGGATGTCGGTTATGGCAAGACCGAGGTGGCGGTGCGCGCCGCGTTCAAAGCGGTGCAGGCCGGCAGTCAGGTGGCGATGTTGGTCCCGACGACGGTGCTGGCCCAGCAGCACCACCAGACCTTCTCGCAGCGTCTGGGCGCGTTTCCAGTGAGGGTGGAGACGCTGAGCCGCTTTCGCTCCGAACGTGAGCAGCGCGCGGTGCTGCACGCTCTGGCTGTCGGAACGGTCGATATCGTTATCGGGACCCACCGGCTGCTGCAGAAGGATGTGGTGTTCAAGGACCTGGGCCTGGCCATCGTCGATGAGGAGCAACGCTTCGGAGTGCTCCACAAGGAGCACTTCAAACGGCTGCGGCAGGAGGTCGACGTCCTGACCCTTTCCGCCACCCCGATACCCCGCACGCTTCATATGGCGCTGGTGGGTGTGCGGGACCTGAGCATGATGGAAACCCCACCCGAGGAGCGGCTGCCCGCCAAGACCTACGTGATGGAGTTCGACAAGCAGACTATCCGTCAGGCCGTCATCCGGGAGATGGAGCGGGGCGGCCAGGTGTTTTTCGTCCACAACCGGGTCCAGAACATCGGCTGGGTGCAGCGCGAGCTGCAGGCACTGGTCCCCGAAGCCTCCATCGGCGTGGGTCATGGGCAGATGGGGGAGGAGGCGCTGGAACAGATGATGCTGGATTTCACCGCCGGCAAGTATGACGTGCTCATCTGCACCACCATTATCGAGTCGGGGCTCGACCTGCCGAACGTGAATACCATCATTATCAACGACGCCGACAAACTGGGACTGGCGCAGCTCTACCAGCTCAGAGGGCGGGTGGGGCGCGGCGCCAACCGGGCCTACGCCTACCTGCTCCACACCCGCAACAAAGCGCTGAGCGAACGGGGGCAAAAGCGGCTGCAGGCGGTGTTCGAGGCCAACGAACTGGGCGCCGGTTATTTCATCGCCATGAAGGACCTGGAGATCCGGGGTGCGGGCAACCTGTTAGGGGTGGAGCAGAGCGGCCAAATCGGGGCGGTGGGGTTCGACCTCTACTGCCGTATCCTGGCGGGAGCGGTGGAGGACGGCAAGGCGGAACGGGCGGGCCAACCGATCCCCTCCCAGATCCCTCAGCCGCCGGAGGTCGTGATGAACCTCCAGCTTCCCGCGTACCTGCCCGAGGACTACGTTTCAGACCTGAACGTGCGGCTCGACCTCTACCGCCGGTTGGCTGTCCCCACCGGTTCCGATGAGGTGGAAGAACTGGAGCAGGAACTCCACGACCGCTTCGGGCCGCCGCCGGGGCCGGTGCAAAACCTGCTGTTTGTTGTTCGGGCCAAGCTCGCCGCAACCCACGCCGGAGTCGCAACCGTGGTGCAGGAGGGCGACGACGTGGTGGTGCGGCTGCTCGACGGGTTCCGGGTGGTGCGGCCGCCCCTCGAGGGCCGGGCCGGGGTTGTCCCCGGCCAGAACCAGGTACGCATTCGGGTGAAGGGGCCTCCCGAAGTGTGGCGGGGCTTGGTTGAGGAGACGCTGCAGTTGATGCGCCGGTAGGCCGGGTATTATCGACTGTTTGTAATTGCTCGGTGTTCGGGTGTCGGACACGGGGTGCAGGGGGCGCCGTAGGGGCATGTGCCCCTACGGGGGCCGGGGGTGTTCCTGGGTGTTCCCCATTGGAGTTGGGCAGGTTTCTCCTCGGACAACTTCCAAAGCTGTACTTCCCACCCTTCGGCGAGCTCAGGACGGTCCCCCCCCCACCCATTTCGTCTGTGGGTGGGGGGGGACACCCCACACCCCGGCAGAAGGGGCTACGCCCCTCTGCACACCCCCGTCCCAAAGCCCTCATCCAGGCATGAAGCAAAAAGGTGCCCACTCCTGGGGGAACACCTCCAGGAACAACACCTCTCTTTGTCTTGAGAGGTGGGGTCAACGGTCCGCACGCAGCCCCTCAGACTTGCTGAGCAGTTACGAGAAACTTGAAGACGCGCAAAGGGGCGGGTTGCCCCGCCCCCTTCCGAGACTACCCGTGATGTTACGCCGGGTAGACGATCTCGCCGCCGACGGTCTGGTTGGATGGGCCGCGGCGGGTCTGGACGCCCTTGGTGGCCCAGAACAGCTCGGCGAACTTCTGGACCGCAGCCACCAGTTCCTCTGCGGCCTTGAGGTCCATGTTCTGCTTGTTGCGGGAGCCGAGCTTCATAATCCCAAACACCGAGCTGTGCAGGTCGGGATATTTATCCACGTGCTCGGGGCGGATGTAATCCCCCCAGATGATGCGCACCTCGTGCTTGACCAGTTCGGCGTGGGCCTCTTTGGTGGCGATATAGCGGGCTATCGTGTTGCCGTAGGCATCCATGGCCCCCTTGTCGCCGGGGGCCGGCATTGCCAGGTTTCCGGCCAGTTGGTTGAGACGCAGCACCGTGAGCGCGGCGATCTGGGCGCCGTGGGGATCATAGATCCCGCAGGGGATGTCACAATGGGCGTAGACTGTCTCGATGCCGAGGACACGGTCGAGCACTCGGCCAAAGGCGTTGAACATCAGCAAGTTCCTCCTGAGCGTTGAATTTGACGATCCTTAGCTTACTGAAGAACGCGGATGGTGACAACTTCCTTCTGTCCATGGGCCGGGACGTCATGACAATTTCCGCAAACGCCTGGCGGCCGGCATGAACTGGGCGCTCAGGGCCGTCCGGTCACGCCGGCTGCGGGTGGTTGGCCTGAGCATGACGCCGACCCTCGCACCGGGCGAGGTCGTCCTCGCCGAGCCCTGCGGACCTCACCGGACACCGGAGACGGGTGAGGTGGTCTGGGCTCGTGAACCCGGGAGCGGACTCGCGGTGGTCAAGCGGGTGGTGGCGGGTCCGGGGGATACCGTCGTCAGCCATCCGTCAGGGTGCTGGGTCAACGGGCAGTGGTGGGGTAGCAGTTTCGAACCGGACCAGGCCGCCGGCCAGGCTCCCGAGGCCTGCGGGCCGGCGCAGTACTACCTGCTGGGAGACAATCCACTGCAAAGCACCGACAGCCGCTCCTACGGCCCAGCCGCGAGGGGGTTCATCGAGGGGCGGGTTTGGCTTGTGGTCTGGCCGGTGCTGCGGTTTGGGCGGGTGCCGCGCCCCGCGTGGTTTGACCGCGACCCGTTCTTAACTTAGTATTCTTGTCTGTTATCGGGCGATCGAGACCGATACACCCCAACCCCACGGAGTGGACCCGCATGCTGACCACCGAGTTCCTCGAGATAGCCAGCGCCATCTGTCCCGACCGTCCTGCCATTATCTTTGAGGGCCGCAGGACCAGCTTCGCTGAACTGAGCGAGAGAGTGCAGCGGCTCGCCGTCGCGCTGCGCGGATGCGGGGTTGGCCCCGGCGACACTGTGGCCCTGATCCAGGTCAACACGCCGCACTGTATCGAGGCGTACTTCGCCTCGGCCCTGTTGGGCGCCATCTACGTTCCCCTTAACTTCCGGGCCCGCCCCAGCGAGTTCGAGTACATGATCAACAATGCCGACGCCAAGGTGGTGTTGGCCGGCGAGCGCTACACGGCGGTGGTGGACGGCTTGCGCCCTCGGTTGACCTCCGTCGAACACTTTGTCGCCTTGGACGGACCTGCCGGCGGCTGGTCTCATTACGACGCGATGATCGATGCCTGCGAATCCGAGTCTATCTTCCCCGATTTTCCCGAAGAAGCCACCACGATGTTGATGTTCACCGCGGGAACCACCGGCTTCCCCAAAGGGGTGATGTTGCATCACGGCAGCTTCACCTCCTACGTCCTGAACAACGTCTCGCCGGTGGACCCAGAGGCCGAGGAGCGCAACCTCCTCACGGTGCCGCTGTACCACATCGCCGGGACGCAGGCGGTGATGGCCGCGATGTACGGCGGCCGGACATTGGTGATGCAGCGTCAGTTCGATCCGAAGGGTTGGATGACGCTGGTGCAGCAGGAGCAGGTCAACCGGGTGATGATGGTGCCCACCATGCTCAAACAGGTGCTCGACCACCCCGACTTCACCCGGTATGACCTGAGCAGCTTGAAGGTCATCACCTACGGCGCCGCGCCAATGCCCATCGAGGTCATCACGCGGGCATTGACCGAATTCCCCGCCTGCCAATTCATCAACGCGTTTGGGCAAACGGAAACCGCCGCCACGATCACGGCACTTTCCCCGGAGGACCATAACATTCCGGCGGGCCTGCCCGCCGAGGAGCGCGCCAAGCGGCTGAAGCGCCTCTCGTCCGTCGGCAAGGCATTGGGCGATGTGGAGATGAAGGTGGTGGACGAGGACGGCTCGCATTTGCCTCCCGGGGTAGCGGGGGAGATCGTGGCGCGAGGCTCCCGTGTAATGGCGGGTTACTGGAAGGACGAGGAGAAGACCAAGAACACCAAGAAAGGGGGCTGGATCTACACTGGCGACCTTGGCTACATAGACGAGGAGGGGTATTTCTTTCTGGTGGGACGGGCTTCAGACATGATCATCCGGGCCGGCGAAAACATCGCCCCAGAAGAAGTCGAGAGCGTGCTCAACATGCATCCCGCGGTGGACGAAAGCGCGGTGTTTGGGCTGCCCGATGACACCTGGGGGGAGATGGTGGCCGCGGCGGTGGTGCTGAAGCCTGGGACAACGGCCTCCGAAGCGGACCTGGTGGTGTGGTGCAGGGAGCGCCTCGCCAGCTTTAAGAAGCCGGAGCGGCTGATGTTCATCGATGAACTGCCGCTTAACCCGCTGGGCAAGGTGCTCCGGCGGGAACTGCGGGAGCGATTTGGCCAACCTGTTTCAGCGTCTTAACCCGGCGTTGTCCTTTCTAGCCACGGTTTCCGCCTGATCGAGCCCAAACGATGGACGTGAAATCGGTCATGCTCGGCTCCTTCGACCGGGCGCGCGACTACACGCTGCGCAGCGTCGAGGCTTTGGGCGATACGGAGTATCTCTGGCGGCCCGGGCCTGTGGCGAACCCCATCGCATGGCTCCTGCTCCACATCAGCCGCGCCGAGGACAATAGCTTTGCCCGCTGGATAGAGAACGGGGCGGCCACGATGTGGAGCACCATGGGTTTGGACCGCCAGACCGGACTGCCGGTGGACGACCCCGCATTCTCGGTGGGCGGAGGTTGGCCGTCCGAGCAGGTGGGCGCCTTCCCCTATCCACCGCTGGCGCAGATGCTCGACTACCTGGCCGGGATACGGGAGCGCTCGCTCGGGGTGATCCGGAGGATGGAGGACGCCCGGCTGGACGCCCCACTGCGGCCAGACCGCCCAGGAACCATCGGCGCCTACCTCTACGGCGCGCCTCAACATGAGTCGAGCCACCGGGGGGTAATAGAATACATTAGGGGACTGTACGCGGCCGGTGGGGGTCGTTGACGGCAGACCCAAATCTCCACCGCTGGCAACTCATACTCCGGAGCATCTCATGACCCCTGAAGGCGCCAGCTACTATCTGTATCTTCAGTTGGCGCGCGACGGCCTTTTCAAAGAGATGGAGGCGCTGCCCGAAGGCGCCCTGAACGCGCCGCTTGGTGTCCCGGAGACCAACACTATCTACGCCTCCGCGTTCCATGCGGCATCGGCCACCGAGTACTGGCTGGGGGTGTATGTAGCGGGTGGTGCGATCGACCGCGACCGTTCCGCCGAGTTCCGGTCCTCGGGGGACGTTGCCAGCCTGCGGGCCCGCTGGGACCGGTGCCTCCAGACCTGCCGCAAGACCATCGAAGGCCTGGCAGCGACGGAGTACGATACGATCCGTAGCGTGAACCTCACCAGCGGGGCCGATCGCTATTCGGTGCGGGATTGCCTGCTTCACGTCGTGGAACACGTGAACCTCCACTTGGGTCACATCCAGATCGCCCGGCAGATCTGGGAGCACCGGCCCACTGTGACGAGCGCCGTTTGAGCCGATCCGGGCACCCGCCTCATCCGAGACTTCAGGAGGGCTATTGGAACAACGTGTAGCTATTTTCATCGACGGAAGCAACCTCTACCACGCGTTGCGTGAAAACCTGGGACGGACAGACCTCAACTTTTCCGACTTCGCCAAGAAGCTTATTGGCGAGCGCCATCTGTTCCGGATCTACTACTACAACGCCCTGCAGGACCCGCAGCGCTACCCCGAGGCATCCAAAGAACAGGCGGAGTTCCTGACGATCCTCCGCAACGTGCCGTACTTGGAGGTCCGGTTGGGAGGCATGAAGCTGTCGCAGGGGCAGACGGTGGAGAAGGGCGTCGACGTGATGCTCGCCACCGATGTCGTGCGGTACGCCTGCGACGATGCCTACGATGTGGCAATCATGGTCAGTGGGGACGGCGATTTCTGCTACGCCCTGCAGGCGGTGAAGGACCGGGGCAAACACCTGGAAATCGCCTATTTTGAGGCCAATGCCGCCAAGGACCTCCTGGAAATGGCAGACATTCGTCATTTGATGGACAAGAGCTTTTTTGACGGACTGTGGTGGGGGAGGGCCAGGGTAACGCGCGCCCGGCCCCGCCGGCGCCGGGGGCCTCGGACCGCCGAGGCAAAGGCGGAGGGTTCGCCGCGGGCGCCTGAAGAAAACCCTGCCTGAAGAAGTCCGATTTGGCAAGGGGTGAACCAATGGCGATCCGGAACGGAATCTTCACGGCACTCCTGATAGTGACGGCCGGGTGCAGTGGTCCCTCGGCCCAGCCAGCGGCGCCGCAACCTATAAGTTCACCGGCGCCTGCTGCCGCGCCGGATCGGCCGCCCGCTGCCCCTGCAGCGGCGACTGCTCCTGCGGCTTCGGGGGTGTTACCCACGGCTACGAGGCCGCCCGCACCGGCACCTCCGGCGGTGATCGTGGTTGGCACACCCGCCGCGGGCCAACTGACGTTGGCAGTGCTCCAGCGGGCGTGGGAGAGCAAAAATTTCCGGGTGCTGGTGGGTTCGGCGGGCGGACCGGCGGCCGGATTCAACGCGCCCACGGCCGAGGTGCGCCTGGTAAAGGGGACAACCTCGGTTCAGCTCGCACTGTTGGTTTACCCCAGCTCAGCGGCCTTGGAGCAGGAGTGGGAGATCAAGCCTGGAGTTGCTCCAACGGCCAGGGCGCTGAAGGAAATGCCGGGCGTCGCTGCGACGTGGTGGAACCACAACGTGGTCGCCTTGGTGCGCGGCCGGACGGGCGAACCATCCCCTGATGCGCTGGAGGCGTTCCTGGACGCGCGGCCCTGAAGGTGCGGCTAGGCAGGCCGGTCCTGGTGAAGCGGGATCTTCGCTGGCAGGGAAGTGGCCGTTTGCGGCGCCCGCCTGAGGGCCCGGATCCGGGAGTTCCCAAAAAGGGGGCCTGGGACCCTTGACACGGCTTGCTGATCCTTGATACTATCTCTCTTGCCCCCTCAAACCGGCGGGGTTACCTTAACAACTGGATAGCGGAAGGAACAAAGGCGGGCAAGAACTAGGTTAACGTTGCTCTAAAGAGCAGTTTTTCGGCGAGTTTGATCCTGGCTCAGGATAAACGCTGGCGGCGTGCCTTACACATGCAAGTCGAACGGTCTGCAGACTTCGGTCTGCAGGTAGTGGCAAACGGGTGAGTAACACGTGGGTGACCTGCCCGGAAGTGGGGAATAACTTCTCGAAAGGGAGGCTAATACCGCATGCGGTCCATGGTTCATTCCATGGTCCAAAGCCGCAAGGCGCTTCCGGAGGGGCCTGCGTCCGATTAGCTAGTTGGTGGGGTAATGGCCTACCAAGGCGATGATCGGTAGCTGGTCTGAGAGGACGATCAGCCACACTGGGACTGAGATACGGCCCAGACTCCTACGGGAGGCAGCAGTGAGGAATTTTGCGCAATGGGCGAAAGCCTGACGCAGCAACGCCGCGTGGGGGACGAAGGCCCTCGGGTCGTAAACCCCTTTTCTTCGGGAAGATAATGACGGTACCGGAGGAATAAGCCACGGCAAACTACGTGCCAGCAGCCGCGGTAATACGTAGGTGGCAAGCGTTGTCCGGATTTACTGGGCGTAAAGAGCGCGTAGGCGGTTCGGTAAGTCTGTGGTGAAATCTCTCGGCTTAACCGGGAGGGGTCTGCAGATACTGTTGGACTTGAGTGCCGCAGAGGAAGATGGAATTCCCGGTGTAGTGGTGAAATGCGTAGATATCGGGAGGAACACCAGTGGCGAAGGCGGTCTTCTGGGCGGTAACTGACGCTGAGGCGCGAAAGCGTGGGGAGCGAACCGGATTAGATACCCGGGTAGTCCACGCCGTAAACGATGGGCACTAGGTGTAGAGGGTATCGACCCCCTCTGTGCCGTAGCTAACGCAATAAGTGCCCCGCCTGGGGAGTACGGCCGCAAGGCTAAAACTCAAAGGAATTGACGGGGGCCCGCACAAGCAGCGGAGCGTGTGGTTTAATTCGACGCAACGCGCAGAACCTTACCAGG
>SHYD01000005.1 GCA_009692945.1 Dehalococcoidia bacterium
AAGTGGGCAGCGGTCCGCCGCTGTCCATCTTGTCCACCACCCCTGCATCCCCGCCCCGGCCACCTAAACCCGGGCCAGGCCACGTCTGGCGTCTTAAGCCAAAAGGACAGAATCACTGATGGCTATAGCGGACAGATTCACTGATGGTCGACAGTCAGACATGGAGCGAAATCGGAGTGGTCGCCGCGGCCCCCGGCTGACTATCAGTAGCGCGCGGATGAAAGTTGATGTTCCTACCGCCCTATTACTGGAGGCAGGAACTGATGAACCCGACGGAACGAATCGAGCTCAGGAAAGCGCCTGGGGATCAAGAAGGGTGACCTTGTCGCCGTCACGGAAACACCGGAGGGCCTCCTCATCACCCCCCAAGAAGTGCTGGCCAGCAGCGCGCTGGACAGAATCGGCGCAGCCCTGCGGGAGCAAGGGCTCTCGTTGGACGAGCTGATCGAGTCGGGCCGTGAGGAGCGCGGCCGGATCATCGAGGAGAAGTATCGCATCAAGGCTGGCCAGTGAGAGCATCCGAGTCTTCGTTGACTCGAGCGTGCTCATGGCGGCGACTCCGGTCTGTAGATGGGGTATGCTAAAATACGTATATAACCCAACCCGATTGGCCGTACGAATACTACGTGGATGACCATGGAGTCGCACCCGTCGCCGAATTCTTGGACGAGATCGATTGAAAGGCGCTTGCTCGCTTTCGTTGGTCGTTGGAGCAACTGCGGGTGCAGAACGTATTCGCCAGCTTTCCGTTGGTCCGGCACGTGGAGGGCGACCTCTGGGAGCTGCGAGAGGAGAGCACCACGAACATCTACCGGATCATCTACTTCTTCTTTTCCGGGCGCCGCATCGTCTTGCTCCATGGCTTTCAGAAGAAGGGACAGAAGTTGCCGCAGCGAGAACTGGCAGTGGCGCGTAGCAGGTTTGTGAGGTTCCTGGAACGAGAGGGGAGGCGATAACTATGATCACGCAAGCCAAGCGAGACTACGTTGCCGAGGGCCGGCGCGCCTATGAGGAAGAAGCCGCGAAGAAGGACCTATGGTGGCAGATGGTGGACGCCCGGCAGGAGTTGGGGCTGACCCAGGAACAGATGGCCCAGCGGTTGGGTGTGTCTCAGGCGCAGGTGGCCCGCATCGAGAAGCGGGGCTACGAGGCGCACACCCTGAGCACGCTGCGCCGGTACGTCATGGCGCTCGGGGATGACTTTGAGTTGGTGGTAGCGGTCCGCAAGCGGGTGCGACCGGAAGTCAGCGAGGCGGTTGCCCAGGCGGGTTAGGAACAATTCGTCCGGTCATTACCCACATCACGGTGGTGAGGGCTGGCCGGTGTGCTGAGACGCCGGGTGGTAGGGGCACGTCCTCATCGACGCCAAAGGACCAAGGTTCGCTCAGGCATGCACCTCTCCCGATGCCACGACGAGAGCGGCATGCCCCAGAGCCGCTCGGACATCATCGAGGGTGAGGTCGCACTCTTGGGCGACCTCCTCCATCGTCAGGCCACCGGCTAGGTTCCCGATGACCAACTCCACCGGGACACAGGCGCCCTGAATGACCGGTCTGCCGAAACGCAACGGGCGCTCCCGATCCCATGGCCAACAATCCCATGGCGGAGAATTGACAGCGCTCGCCCCTCGGGCTAACGTAGGCCAAAATCGCCTCCATCCACCCGCCATCTAGAATCGAGGGAGCGCAGTGTCCTTGCCGTTAGACCCCATCACACTGGAAGTCCTGCTCAGCCGGCTGCAGGAGATCGTCGCGACCATGGAGCACCTGCTGTTCCACAGCGGCTACTCAACCATCCTGCGCGAGTCCTACGACGGCAGCGCCGGCATCACCGACCGCCGCGGCCACCCCGTCATCGGCTCGGGCATGCCCGGCCACCTGCCCCCCTACCACATCACCGTCCAGGGGGTGTTGAACCAGTACGCGATCGAGGAGATGCGGGACGGCGACAGCTTCGTGATGAACGACCCCTACTGGGGCGGCACCGCCCACTCGCCGGACCTGGCCATCGTGACCCCGGTTTTCTGGGACGGGACAGTCGTCGCCTTCTGCGTCAGCATCGCCCATAAGCCGGATATCGGCGGCATGGTGCCAGGCTCGGCCGCAGCAGCGGCGCGTGAAGTGTATCACGAGGGGCTGCTGCTGCCCGGGGTGCGGTACTGGGCCAGCGACGGTATCGTTCCCGAGATCGACGCCATCATCCGCCGCAACAGCCGCCAGCCCGAGGTGATCTCGGGCGACCTGCGGGCGCAGGTGGGCTGCACCAAGACCGGCGGCGTCAAGCTGACGGAGCTGTGCCAGGAGTACGGCGGCGCCACCATTTTGGAGGTGTTGCAGACGCTGCAGGACCTCTCGGAGCGGCGAGTGCGGCGCGGGCTGGCCGGGTGGCCCGACGGCGAGGCCGAGGGCGAGATCCAACTCGCGCCCGATGGCGTGGTCACCGACACGGTGGTGCGGTTCAACGTGCGGGTGATCAAAGCCGGGGAGAACATTACCTTCGATTTCAGCGGGTGCAGCCCCTCCTTCCGCGGTCCTCAGAACCTGCGGCCGCAGTCGGCCGAAGCCGCCGCCATGCTGGCGCTGGTGTCCTACGTCGACCCCACCATCCCCATCAACTACGGTTGTCGCCGGCCCATCAGCTTCGTGTTCCCAGAGGGGAGCGTGGTGAACCCACGCTTCCCCACCCCGGTGGGGTCGTACTTCGCCAGCACGGTCATGCTGTACAGCGCCATCCTCAAGGCGCTGGCGCGCTTCAACCCGCCTCGGGCGGTGGCGTCGATGGGGTTCGGCACCAGCGGCCCCGGCTTGGGGTACCGGGAGGGCCGGGCAGGCAAGCCCTCGGTGCAGTACGAGATATTAGTACCCTCCATGGGCGCCAGTTCCGGCGCCGACGGCGCCTTTGTGGTGACCCCCATGGGCCACATCACCCCCAACACTCCGGTCGAGATCTTGGAGACGGAGTTCCCGGTGCGGGTGGAGCGCTTCGAACCCCGCATCGATTCGGCCGGCCCCGGCTACAACCGCGGCGGGCTGGGCTACCGTAAGCAGTACCGCACCCTGACCGACGCCGTGCTCAACTTCCGGCGGATGCGGGCGCACGGGGTGTGGGGCGTGTTCGGCGGTGGCGCGCCCGCCGAACCGGTGTGCTCGGTGAACACCGGCACCGAGGCCGAGGAGCGGCTGGCCTTCCCGGTGACGCGCGACCTGCCCGCGGGCCATACGGTGGAGTACCAGGGCCAGGGCGGCGGCGGCTACGGCGACCCCCTCACCCGTGAACCGGCGCGGGTGCTCGAAGATGTGCTCAACGGGTACGTCTCGGTCGAAGCGGCGGCCAGCGATTACGGCGTCGCCATCGACCTCGCCCGTTGGGCGGTGGACGAGTCAGCCACCGCACGTTTGCGGCAGCGCGCGCCGGTGGGGGTGGGGTAGGGGGAGGAGCGCGTTACCGAAAGCACCGGACGTGGAAGGCAAAGAGACAGGAGGAAGCGATGTTCCCAAGTCTGGCGACCATCGGCCCGAATGACCGCCGCGATTTCCACATCAACCCCGGCGAGATCTTTCTGATGCCGGGAGGAGTGCCCCATTCGCCGCGGCGGGGCGAGGGATGCTGGACGCTGGTGGTGGAACGGCAGCCCCACCCCGGGGAGGTGAACTACTACCTGTATTATTGCGACCAGTGCAGCGCCAAGCTGCGCGAGTGGCCCCGGGCCTACGGGGAACCGATGCCTCGCCCTGAGGAGCTGGCAGCCGAATTCAAGACCGACCCCGCTCTGCGGACCTGCAAAACCTGCGGATTTATCAACGAAGGTGTGAGGCGGGCGCCCGAGCCTCCGGGCAAGTTACTGGCGCCGTCCCACGGTGCAAGTCAGCGGCGTAGTTGCCTCAGTTCTGAGTCAAGCGGTCGAACCGGCACCACATAAATAGGGATCCCCTCGTCAACCTGCATCTCGACCATCCGTTCAAGCACGATGTCAAGCACTTCGGTGGTGTCCTCAACATCGACGGTGACGGTGAGATTCACACCTTCGGGGTCTTCGCCATGGCAAACCTCGAATAGGGCGTCGGGATGGACGGCCAGCAGCATAGTCTGGAGTTCAGCGATGGCTTGCATCGTTCTGGCGTCGGCAAATTGGGTCGATTCGGTGCTCATTAGGCTCCTTCCTCTCGCGCTACTTCAGCGACGAAATCTCGCGTCGAAATCAGCCCCCTCAGCGCTTCCCGCTGGGATACATGGGTTGTTCGATAATCGCCTTGTTGCCTGAGCGCCAAGGTGCTCGCGAGAGTGGTCCGCAGGATTGCTGGATATCGTTTACGGCGATGTACTAACTGTCCGACGCATTGAGATTGCACGAACGCGTGGCTCCATTGACCGGTGGTCGCGACCCCGTGTCGCATTAAGGCCCCTACCGCGGCTTGGAAACACGCGTAGTAGCAGCGATTGGCTCAATTGTTGTAACGCCCATTTGCATACTCGCTTTCGGACCCTTCAAGGCTCTCGACGGCTTTAGTTCTATAGAGTGTATGGTGATCTGCCACGAAACCCCATCCGCATGGTAGCACCGATAGTTTGGTTGCCGTACCCGCTGGATTGAGCGGGGCTGGTGGTCACCATTTCCCAAGCCATGCCCTCCCCCACCCCTGATTACGAGTCCGCCCGCCGCCGCACGGTGGCGCTCATCGCTGAGACCGTGAGCGACCAGCGGGTGCTCGATGCCATGGGCCGGGTGCCGCGCGAGCGCTTCGTGCCGCCGGGCACGGAGCACCTGGCCTACGAGGATGGGCCGCTCCCCATCGGCGCCGGGCAGACCATCTCCCAGCCGCTGATCGTGGCGATGATGACCGAGGCGCTGGAGTTGCGGGGCGCCGAACGGGTGCTGGAGGTGGGTGCCGGCAGTGGCTACCAGGCGGCAGTGCTCAGCCTGCTGGCTGCCCGGGTGGTGACGGTGGAGCGGGTCCCGGGCCTGGCCCGAAGTGCGGCGACCCGGCTGGCGGCGCTGGGCTATGCCAACGTCGAGGTACACGAAGCTGACGGCGGTGTGCTCGGCTGGCCCGCCGCCGCGCCCTACGACGCGATCATCGTGGCTGCGGCGGGGCCGCAGGCGCCGCCGTCGCTGGTGGCGCAACTGGGCCCCACCGGCCGGCTGGTGATGCCGGTCGGGGGTCCCACCGAGCAGGAACTGCTGGTGTTTTGGCGCGAGGGCGGGCGCCTGCGGCCCCGTTCCCTCGGGCCGTGCCGTTTCGTCCCCCTTATCGGGGACGAGGCCTGGATGCAGGACCCCCTTGAGGGGCTGCGCTGAACGTCTTCGCCTTCAACTCGTCGATGAGCCGCGACGCCTGTTGTTTGCTCAACTGAGTGGTTGGCATCCCCAACGCCTGGCTCACCCGGCGGTCGATCTCCGCCTCGTCCCATTCGTAGTCGTGGCGGGCGATCGCGTGGATTGCCTTGACCTGCGCCTCGGTGGCGGTTCCCGACCCCGCCCGCGGCGTCCGGCCGGTCCGCGGCTCGGGCATGGACACCGGCGCGTCCACCACGTAGCTCTCCGCCTCCTCCCGGAACGCGAAATCCTCGCAGAACTGGGTACCGTAGCCCAGCGCGTAGCCCTCGCGGTGCTCTACCAGGTCGGTCTGGATGGCGGCCTCGGGATGCTCCGTCCTCAGCCAGAGCAGCCGCCACTTCACCTTCAGGTAGTCGCGCCCCTCGACCCGGGTCAGGTATTTGCTGGCGTCGAACCCCTTCTCAGCCATGCGGCGCCGCCAGTCATCGACAATTTTTGGATAACCGTATAGTAGCAGCAATGGCGTTAGCCCTGGTGCAAGGGCAGACTCTTTAGCGGCGAGGGCGCATAATATCGTATGCATCTAGGTATGACAGGAGGACGCCCATGAAAACCAGCCGCATTACCATCAGTCTCCCTGCCCCGCTCGTCGACGCGCTGGACCACCGGCTCGCCCACGAGGAAGAGAGCCGCAGCGCCGTGGTGCGCCGCATCCTGGAGCAGGCGCTCAAGGACGCTGAGGAGAAAGAACAGATCGAGCAGTGGATCCGCGGCTACACCGAACATCCGCAGACCGAAGAGGAGTTTGGGTGGTCCGACTATGTCACGGTGGAAGCGCTGAAGGAGATCCCCTGGGAGAGCAAATCGTGAACCGGGGTGAGGTCTGGTGGACCCTGCTACCTCCCCCGTGGCATCGCCGTCCGGTGGTGCTGCTTTCGCGGGACGAGGCGTACGGGCGCTTGACCTGGATCATCGCCGCCCCGTTAACCACTCGGCTGCGGGCCGTCCCGACCGCCGTCCGGGTTACGCCGGATGAAGATGGCGTACCTGAAGTCAGTGTCGTCACACTGGACAACATGCATGCGGTTCGGGTCACCTGGGTGGAAAGCTTCATCACCCGGCTGTCCGACGAGCGGATGGCTGCGGTCGAGCGGGCCGCGCGCTTCGCGCTGGGCATGCGCGCCTGAGCAGCGGCTCTGCTATCATCTGCGCATCATCGATCCGGGGAACATCTCATGCTGACTGAAGCCGTCATCAACGAACTGCGGAGCATCGTGGGCCGAGAGAACGTCCACGCCGGTCCCGCCGAATTGGTCGCGTACTCCTTCGACGCCACCTTTCCGCAGCACCCACCCGATGTGGCAGTGACCCCCGCCAGCACCGATGAGGTCTCCCGCATCATGAAGCTGGCCAACCGGGAGAGGCTGCCCGTCATCTCCCGCGGCGCCGGGACCAGCCTCTCGGGCGGCGTCATCCCCCTCACCGGCGGCATCGTCATGGCCCTCACCCGGATGAACCGCATCCTCGAGATCGACCACGTCAACTCCTGCGCGTTGGTGGAGGCGGGGGTGATCACGGGGGAGTTCCAAACCCGGGTGGAGAAGGAGGGTCTGTTCTACCCTCCCGACCCCTCGAGCCTGGCCCAGTGTACCCTGGGCGGCAACGTGGCCTGCTGCTCCGGCGGTCCCCGCTGCCTCAAGTACGGCGTCACCAAGGACTACGTGCTGGGCCTCACCATCGTGCTGGCGGACGGCCAGGTGCTGGAGTGGGGCGGCAAACTGATGAAGAATGTGACCGGCTACAACCTCGCACAACTGTTCATCGGCTCCGAGGGAACCCTGGGTACGGTGACCCAGATGATCCTGCGCCTGGTGCCCCTCCCCAAGTTCCGCAGCACCGCGGCGGCGTTCTTCCCGAAGCTGACCGATGCCACCAATGCGGTGGTGGGCATCCTCAGCGAGGGGATCCTGCCCGCCACCCTGGAGATCATGGACCAACTCACCATCAACGTGGTGGAGCAGTACGCGCAGATCGGGCTGCTCACCGACGTCGAGGCGCTGCTGATCCTCGAGCAGGACGGCAACGACCAGGGGGCGGTGCAGCGGGAGGTGGAGGTGATGGCCGAGGTGTGCCGCCGTTTCGGCGCCTCGGAGGTGCGGGTGGCCAAGGACGCGGCCGAGCGGGACCAGCTCTGGCGGGCTCGGCGCTCCATCTCCGGCGCGCTGGGGCGCTACCGTCCCAGCAAGCTGGGCGAGGATATCGTGGTGCCGCGCGGGCAGATCCCGGCCATGGTGGCGCGCGTGAAAGAGATCGGCCAGCAGCACGGCCTCGCCATCCCGGTGTTCGGCCACGCGGGCGACGGGAACCTCCACCCCAACATCCTGTTCGATATGCGCAATCCGGGCGAACTCGAGCGCGTCCAGGCTGCTGCCGCCGACATCTTCCGCGCCGCCCTGGCGCTGGGGGGCACCCTCACCGGCGAGCATGGCATCGGCACCCTCAAGAAGGAGTTCCTGGAAGAGGCGCTGGGCCCGCTGGGAGTTCAGATCATGCGGGACATCAAGCAGGCGCTCGACCCCAAGGGTCTGCTGAACCCCGGCAAGATGTTCCCCACGCCCGGCGGCAGCGCCCTGGAGAGCTTCATCACGGCCCTGCCCACCCTCGAAGGGATGACGCCGGGATAGGTGGCAGGGCGAATCGAGTGAGAGTTAGAGTTGAGGGGCTATCGGGCTCAGGAGCGGGAGTGCACGAGGGCGGCGGCCCTCGGCCGGGGGCGTGGGGGTGCCCCCCACAGAGAATTTCTCTCTCTTTTACCGGGGCGGGGGAGTGGCTCACGCAAGCTGAATCCTGTGTCTGAATAGATACAGAACCGGGAGCGTGGAAACTTCTCGCCGGACTCGAAGCGTATCGTGTGCGGCCGCCGGCCCGGCATACTGTTCGAGCGCAGCGAGAACCTGCGCCTCGTAGCGAGACTTACGTTCAGGAGCACCCCCAATGCCCATCGAATCCCGATTCATTGACGCCGGCGACGTCCGCACCCACTACCTGTTCGCCGGCTCCGGCGCCCCGGTGGTGCTGGTCCACGGCGGTGGCCCGGGCACCGACTCCCAAGACAACTGGGCTGCCTGCATCCCCGGTTTGGCAGAGCACTTTTCGGTCTACGCCCTCGACACCGTTGGCTCGGGCCGCTCGGATAAGCCGGACCCGGCGCAGTTCGAGTATTCCCAGCCTGCCCGCAACCGCCACCTCGCCGCCTTCATCGAGACCCTGGGCGTGGGTCCGGTGGCGCTGGTGGGCAACGCGCTGGGCGGTGGGACGGTGCTGGGGGTCGCCATCGAACGGCCCGAACTGGTGTCCAAACTGGTGATCAACGGCGCGCTGGGCGTGGCCCGGGCGCCGGGCGAGAAGGCGGCGGCCCGGCAGTACCTGCCATCGCGCGAGGTGAGCAAGGAGAACATCGCCGCCTTCGTGCGGATGTGCACCGACGAGCAGCACGACATCGGGCCCGAGGTGGAGTACCGCTATCTATTGATGCAGGACCCGGCAGCGGTGGCCGCCTACGATGCCACACAGGCGTGGCTCTCCGCCAACGGCGCGGTGGTCTACCCCGACGAAGCGCTGAATGGCATCCGCCAGCCCACGCTGGTCGTGTGGGCCAAGCACAACCGGGTGGGTCCCTTCGAGCTGGCGCTCCGCTTCATCGACCTCCTCCCCAACTCCTGGCTCTACGTCATCCCCAACACCGGGCACTGGACCATGGTGATGCGCCCGGACGAGTTCGTGCGGGAGACGGCCAGCTTCCTGCTGCATGCGTGAGGGGGTGAGGGATCATCCGCTGATGGCGCTAATGAGGGGGTTCGAGTGTCAGCAGTCCAGGGCTGCCGCCCTCGTCTGGCCATAACTTCCTGCGTACAACAGGATGAGCACGGCGTCACGGTATAGTAGATCGTGCCAACCCTCTGAAAGGCGACCCCCGTATGAACCGAACCAACCTCCGCAGCCTGCCCTTCTTCGCCGGAGCGTTCGCCCTGGGATGCGCCTTGTTGGTGGGCCTATCCAACCCCGGGGCCATCGCCGCCGCCGGCCAGTCGGTCGACTCCAAAGATTCGTGTTCGCCCCGCCGGCGATCACCGTCGCCGAGGGCGACACCGTCACCTGGAGCAACAGCGACCCGGTGCCCCACACCGTCACCAGCGACACCGGCGCGTTCGATTCCGGCGTAATGAACAACGGACAGACCTTCGGGTTCACCTGCGCCACCGCTGGCAGTTACAGCTACTTTTGCGACCTACACCCCACCATGATAGGGACGGTGGTGGTGACGGCTGCCGCGCCTGCACCCGCGCCGGAAGCCCAACGGCTCGCCACACCGGAGGCCGCACAGCCGGCTGGCCCGGAGATCGAACAACCGGCCGCCCCGGAGACCGAACAGCCAGCGGAGGGGGAGAGCGCTGGGTACTGACTCAGTCTGTCCGAAACCTGCCACCGTATGCATTGACCATACCTGGCGCCGGATGGATGCCGTCACGAGCCGCTGTTGACCTCCCCCGACATCCCTGAGCCGGAAGGCCGCCCCATTGTCATCGGCGCGGGGGTGGCGGGGCTGAGCGCTGCCCTGGCGCTGGCCGAGGCGGGCCTGCGCCCCCTGGTCCTGGAGGCTGACGCCTCCGGACCCGGCGGACGCTTCGCAGGGCGCCCGCCGGTGGTCTTCGAGCAGAGCGGCCGGTCCTGGAGCTTTCCCGCTGAGCACGGGGTCCACGGTCTTTGGGAACACTATCGGAACCTGCGGGGGCTGCTGGAACATCACAGCATCCGTCCCCCGCTGATCCGGGCCGACCGGCAAGACTGGGTCTACGGCCGCCATAACGGCGTGTTCCGGGCCGAGGTCGGGCGGCGGCTGCAACGCTCGTTCCTGCCGGCCCCGTTCCATTACCTGGCGCTGCTGGCCAACCCCCGCTTCCTCGCCATGCTCGGGATCGGCGGCATCCTGCGGGTCCCTTGGGTGGGCATCACCCTGCTGACCATGCTCGCGGTCGATCCCATGCGGGAGGGCGAGTCGCTGGCGGGACGTCAGGTGCGGGAACTGCTGTTCGGGTGGCCGCCGCAACTCCATGCCTTCGCCGCAGCGCTGTCCCGCAGCGGCCTCGCCACCGGGCCGGGCGACGCACCCCTGGGCGGGTTCATCGCCCTCTATCGCTTCTACTCGTTGCTGCGCAGGGACGCCATCGGACACGACTACATCGCGGGCGACCCCGGCGAGCACGTGATCGATCCCATGGCGGCGGCCATCGAACGGCTGGGCGGGCGGGTGGTCTCAGGAGTGCGGGCCACGGGCATCGAACGTACCGAGACCGGCGCCTGGGAGGTCCGATGCGAGACGGTGGGATCACCGGACCACCCCGGACTCCCCAGCGGCCCATTGATCGCCCCAGAGGTCATCCTGGCCACCGACGCTCCCGGCGCCCGTGCGCTGCTGGAAGCCGCCCCGGCGCTGGCCGGTGACACCGCCGGCCTGCGGTGGACGCCCGGCCAGGCCAACGCGGTGGTGCGCCTCTGGTTTTCGGGCCGCCCACGGGACGGCGGGGAGAGCGGCATGTTCGGCGGCGATTTCGTGCTCGACAACTTCTTCTGGCTGCACCGGCTGCAACCGGCGTTCATCGAATGGAGCCGGGCCACCGGCGGCAGCGCCGCCGAGGCCCACATCTACGGCCCGCCGCGGCTGCTGGCGGAGTCCGACGCTGCGCTGCTGGGCATGGCGGTGCGCGACTTCTCCCACGCCTTCCCGGAACTCCGGGGCACCCGGGTCCACGTCCACCTCCAGCGTAACCCGCCGACCCACACGCTCTTCTCTATCGGCACAACCCACCAGCACCTCGGGGTCCAGACGCCCTGGCAGGGCCTGTTCTGCTGCGGCGACTGGGTGCGGGACGAGGCCCCGCCGCTGTTCCTGGAACGCGCCTGCGTGACCGGGTTAAAGGCGGCGGGCGCGGTGCTCACGGCGCGGGGCTTACCCGCCCCGGCGGTGGCCGCGTACCCCCGCCCCGAGCCGGTGGCCGCGCTGCTGGAATGGCTGCTGCGGGGTATCCGGCGGGCAATGATCGCCGTGCTGCAGCGGAGGTGATGGGGCAGCGGCCGCTGTGGATAACCTTCTCAAATGTGGGGCGCCTTGGTCTCGCCGGAGAGGACGGTGCGGGGCAGCAGGTCGATGAGTTCGGCGACCGGCCAGGGGCCCTCGGCGGCCTCGTTGCGGAAGATGGTCCGCACCTCCACCGGGTGGCAATACTGGCCGATCTTGCCACCGCCGGCCCGGAACACGCAGCCCGTGACGTGGGCCGCGTGGTCCGAGGCCAGATACACCACCATCGGCGCCACCATGGCCGGATCGGTTCGGGCCTCGGTCTGACGTAGGCGGCGCTGGCTCAGCAAGCCCTTGGCCACCAGTTCGGCGTCCCGGCCCCCTTCGACCGCAGTCATGCGGGTGGCGGCAAAGGGAGCGACTGCGTTCACGGTGATCCCGTCGTTCTGCAGTTCCCACGCCAGGTCGTAGGTGAGGCTGACGATGCCGCCCTTGGCGGCGGCATACGCCGCCCGCCCCTTGGGGAGCGTGAATTGGTTGGAGGCGGTGTTGATGATGCGGCCGTAGCGTTGGGCCTTCATCACCGGCACGGCATGGCGGCAGACGGCGAAGGTCCCCTTGAGGTGAACGCCGACCACCAGATCGAAGTCTTCCTCGGTCAGTTCATCCATGAAGCCGCGCCGCACCACCCCAGCGTTGTTGACCACGATGTCGAGCCGCCCGAAGCTGTCGACGGCGGTCTGCACCAAGCGCTGCGCCCCCTTCCAGTCGGCCACTGAATCGTAGTTGGCCACCGCCTCGCCGCCTGCGGCCTTGATGGCGGCCACCACCTCATCGGCGGGCGCCATCGATCCGCCATGGCCGTCGCCCTCGACGCCCGGGTCGTTCACCACCACCTTGGCGCCCTCGGCCGCCAACGCCAGCGCCTCGCCCCGGCCAATGCCGCGGCCGCTCCCCGTGACAATGGCCACCCGGCCCGCTAGCAGATCACCCATGGAACACCTCACAGAACTGAGCTTGCCGATGTACACGGATTATACAGACGCGGGCCCCTCCGGCGCCCGCCCGCCCTCTCCCAAGAGAGAGAGAAAAAAGAGAGGAAAGGTGAGGGGACTGCCCCTCATACTCCCCGCCAGCGGGAGACCCGCTGGACACCCCTTTTCGTGTATGGGTTCACAGTAGCGGGCCGTTGGGTTGGGGAGCGGGAGTGCACGAGGGCGCAGCCCTTGCCGGGGGCGTGGGGGTGTCCCCCACGCAGAATTCTCCCATCTTTTTTCCGGGGTGGCGGCAGGGTTCATGCCGCGGGCCCCTGAGCGGCCCTACGGCTCGCTGGTCAGCAGCACCCCGCTGCCGCGCAGCATGGGCGACCCGGCGGTGGCCAGGGCCACGCGGCAGTCCTCCACCTGGCGGCCGGCCGCCCGGCCCGTCACCTGGAGCACGGCCTCGGCCAGGTGCCCCATGCCGTGGAGCCGCCCTTCGCTTAGCGCGCCGCCGTGGGTGTTCACCGGCAGCTTTCCGCCCAGTTCGATGCGCCCGTCCTGGACGAACTGCCAGGCCTCGCCCCGGCCGCAGAAGCCGCTGGATTCCAGCCAGTAGTACACCGAGGGGCTGAAGCCGTCGTACAGCTCGGCCACATCAACGTCCTCCGGCCTCAGTCCGGAGCGTTCCCACAGTTTGCCCGCGATGGAGGCTCCGCTTTCCATATAGTCCGCCATGGTGTAGGGCATCAGGTTGGGGCGGCGCACCGTGTTCTGGCCGTAGGCCCGCAGGTAGGCCGGTGGGTTGGGGAGATCGCGCGCCCGCTCGGCGGTGGTGAGCACCACCGCCACCGCGCCCTCCACCGGGATGTCGCAATCGAACAGGCACAGCGGATCGGCGATCATCCGGGCGTTCAGGTAGTCGTCCCGGGTCATGGGCTGGTCCCGGAAGTGGGCCCGCGGGTTGCGGTTGGCATTGGCCCGCTGGCTCACCACCAGCGTCGCCATAGCCTCCCGCTCCGCTCCGTGCAAACTGAGGTAGCGCTGATAGGCGAAGGCATGGGGCTGGAAGGAACTGCCGAAGCCGAAGGGGGTCAGGAACTGCGTTTCGCCCGCGGCGTAGCGGGTGCGCACCGCGCCATAGGCGCCGCCAGGCTGGTGCAGCGCCCGCCACACCAACGCGTGGGTGCAGGCCCCGGCGATAAGGGCGTTCGCCGCCTCGGCCACCGCGCTCAGCACCATGCCCATCTCGATCTCGGCGTACCACTGGATCTCGGGCGCCGCCTTGAGGTGCCGCAGCAGGTACTCCACCGACACCAGGTCGATGCCATCGGTGCTCCCGGCGCCGCGGTAGGGCGCTTCCGGGAAGGCGGCCAGGCCGTCGATGTCGGTCAGGCGCAGGCCGGCGCCGGCTACGGCGTTTTCGGCAGCCTCCACCGCCCGCGCCCCCAGCGCGCCCTCGCTGCTGCGGGTGAGGGCGGAGTAACCCACGCCCACCAGCGCCACCTTCCCCGCCCCGGACCACATCGGACCCGCCCCCTCAGTCCACAACCGGACGGAACTGCGGCAGCGCCATGCCCTCTTCCGTCCGTTCGAAGGAGACCGACACCAGTTGCCCGATGGCCAACCCCTCGGTTGCGCCCCCCGGCAACCAGCTGATCATGAACAGCAGTGGCTGCTCCTCGAGTTCGACCAGCAGGTTCACGTAGGGCACCTCGCCCTCGAACCCAGCCACGTTGCGCTGCCGCATCACGGTGAAGCTGTACACCATCCCCCGTCCGCTGACGGGCTGGAACTTGAGGTCACGGGAGGAGCAGCGGTCGCACAGCGGCTGCGGCGGGTGGTTGTAGTAGCCGCAACCGCCGCAGCGCTGCACCACCAGCCGGCCCTTGCCGGCCGCATCCCAGAAGGGCTGGGTCAGCGCGTCGGGCTGCGGCAGCGGGCGGGGCGGGGTCCGGAGGTTATCCACAGATTTGCAGGATTTTCACAGATTCAGAATAGTCCCAAGTCCGGCGTTCAAGGTGCGAGGTTCGGGGAGGAACCCGCAGATGCGCCGGTCGCCGAAGTATCTATTCAGACTTAAGTGGCGGCTTTTCAATCGTTTTCCCACCCCGGCAAAAAGGTGGTTTTTCTGGGGGAACACCCCACAGGAGTGGGCAGGTTTCTCCTCGATTATCCTCAACGACTGTGCTTCCCACCCACCCACCCAGTTCGTTTGTTCGTGGGGACACCCCACACCCCGGCAGAGGGGCTCCCGCCCCTCGTGCACTCCCCGGTCCGACCGAGCACGCCCAGGCACAAATTGAAAAGGTGCCCACTCCTATGGGAACACCCCCAAGGCCCCGTCCCTTCGACTCGCTCAGGACAAGCAGGATGGCATCGCACCCTGCACCCCCGTGCCCGAACTGCGACTCTAAACTCGGATGGTCGCCGGTAAGAATTCACTGCTTAGGGGCGACCGGGCTCAGGAGTGGGAGTGCACGAGGGCGCAGCCCTCTGCCGGGGGAGTGGGGGTGACCCCCCCCAAAGAGGATCTCCTCATTTTTCCTAGGGTGGGGGGAGTGGCCTATACCTCCGAACCCCTGACACCGAATAGATACCGCCGGTTGGGAATCGACAAGCGCGTTTGTCGAGACTAGTATAATATCCTCGTCAGACAATAAGGAGGTCGCGATGGTAACCATCCTGCGGGCACGAGGGGACCGGTCGATCAGGTCGTTCATCGACTATGAGCGGGGCACCATAAGCCGGGAGCTCTACGTGCACCCGGATATCTTCGAGCAGGAGATGGAGCAGATCTTCCAGCGCTGCTGGCTGTTCCTGGGCCACGAGAGCCAGATCCCCAACCCCGGCGACTTCATCGTCAGCCGCATGGGTACCGAAGAGGTGATCGTGGTCCGGGATCGCAAGGACAAGCAGATCCGCGCCTTCCTCAACTCCTGCCGGCACCGGGGTATGAAGGTGTGCCGGTATGACCAGGGCAACAACCTGGTCTTCACCTGCCCCTTCCACGCCTGGACCTACGACACGGCCGGCAAATTGGTGGGCGTGGGCTATGGAAACCATCCGGAGGCCTACGGCGACACCCGTCCAGGAGATCAGTGGGGGCTGGCGCAAGTGGCCCAGTTCAAGAACTTCCACGGCTCGCTGTGGGCCACCTGGGACCCCAAAGCACCCTCATTCGAGGATTACCTGGGGCCCTTCACCGCGAGCCTGCGCCACTGCCTGCAATCGAGCGACGGTGAGGACGGTGGGCTCGAGATGTTCACCCCGTTCCAGCGGCACCGTCTCCCGACCAATTGGAAGGTCCCCGGGTTCACCTCGGTCACCGACGGGACCCATGCGGCCATGACCCACCGGTCCGCCGCGGCCGCGGGCCTGCACGAGGACCGGGGGCAGGGTAAAGCGAAGCCTGGCACTCCCTTTCCGCGAGAGATGTACGCCATCGGCGACCATAACCTCGGTCACGGCGGGCAATGCACCTTCTACAACCAGCCTGGCGTCCCCGACTACACTGACGAGTGGTTTGAACCAGGCGTCGACGACTACTTCCGCGAGACCGCGGGCCGCAAGGCCCAGTTATACGCCAACCGGGTCCTGGCGCCCCATGGCTGGGGTGGCGGGCACTTCGCCATCTTCCCCTGTGTGATGGTGGATAGCTGGCGGATCCGTTGGTACCACCCGCACGAGACGGGCATGGTGGAGCGCTGGACCCTGTGCGGCGTGGACAAGAACGCTCCGAAGCACGTGAAGAACGCCGTGCGCCATTATGTGCAGCGCTACAATGGGCCGACCGGCTTCTTCGAGTCCGACGATATGGAGAACTGGAACTACGTTTATCCCGCCAGCCGCGGTGTACGGGCGCGGAAGCTGGACTACTTTTTCGCCAACGGGCTGGGTCACGGGAAATACGACGACAGGCTCCCGGGCGTGGTGGTCAACGGCGCGTACACCGAAGAGGCCCAGCGCGCCCGTTTCAGCCGGTGGCTTGCGTTCATGGAAGCCAAGAGCTGGGATGACCTCTACCCGGTCAATACATCGAAGAACCACCGCATCTGGTAGGGGAAGCGCCATGGCTGAAACGAAGGGGTATGACCTGACGGGGAAGGGTGGGATCCAAGCGTGGAGCAGCCTGCCCGAGGGAACCAAGCTCACGCTCCTCAATGGGGCCGTGGGTGAGATCATCGCGAATCCCCACGATGGCGGATGGGTCCTGATCAAGTTCCAGGAGCATCCGCACGATCCCTCCAAGGTGGGCCAGGAAGAGTACGTATTCTTCAACGAGGTACAAACAGCAGCGGGCTGATGGCGGCGCGGCGGCGCGGCGGCGCTTGGCGATGCGCCGGCGCCGTTCCCCTGCCGCAACGCCTGAGGAGCACCATTGATGTTGGAACTAACCACGGTGGACACCGCATCGCTGCAGCGCGTGATCTTGCAGCACGACGTCGAGCAGTTTCTGTATAAAGAGGCTCGGCTGCTGGACGAGCGCCGGCTGGAGGAGTGGTTGGAACTCTTGGCCGAGGAGCTTCACTACTGGATGCCCATGCGCCGCAACATCAAGTTCGGCGATTGGGACCTGGAGTTCACCAGCCACGAGACCGAGATCAACTGGTTCGATGAGGGGAAGGACGTCCTGGCGGGTCGGATCCGGCAGATCAACACCGGGGTCCACTGGCCCGAAGAGCCGGTCTCCCGGTTCGAGCACATCATCAGCAACGTGGAACTGGTGGGCGTGGAAGGCGACGAGATCAGCGTCAACAGCAAGTTCTTCTGCTACCAGAACCGCCTCCAGGACGAGGTGAACCAGTGGGTGGGGCGGCGAGAGGACCTGTTGCGGCGGGACCCCGCCACCAAATTCAAGCTCGTCAAGCGAAAGATCATCCTCGCGCAGAATGTGATGCTCCCCAAGGTGGTCAACACCTTCTTCTAGCGCACTTCGCGAGGAGTGGGGCATGATGGCGACCCCGCTCTGAACCGGGTGTCCAGCGGGTCTCCCGCTGGCGGGGAGCGTGAGGGGGGCGCCTCCTCACTCCATCTTCTTGATTCCCCTCTCCTTTGGGCCGTGGCCGCTGGCCAGGCGGTAAGAGCTCAGTGTTCGGGGGTCGGACACGGGGGTGCAGGGGGCGAAGCCCCGCTGCTTGTCCTGGACCCGCCGAAGGGCCGGGGGTCTGGGGGTGTTCCCCATAGGAGTGGGCACCTTTTTGCTTCATGCCTGGATGAGGGCTTTGGGACGGGGGTGTGCAGAGGGGGCGAAGCCCCTTCTGCCGGGGCCTGGGGTGTCCCCACACACAAACGAAATGGGTGGGTCGGTGGGAAGTGCAGCCTTGGAGGTTGTCCGAGGAGAAACCTGCTCACTCCTATGGGTGTTCCCCCAGGAACAAGAACTTCTCTTTTCCTTGGGGGGTGGGGCCACCGACCGGGAGGTAGCCCCCGAAGGCTGAGCAGTTACGCCAGGCGTTTATCGGCGGAGTGATCATGACTGCACGAATCGAGTGGAGAACCAAGGGGAAGGGCGACGACGCCCTGCTGTTCGTGAGAGAGTTCGGCGAGGCCGGCGATACGGTGCTGAAGATGTGGGACGCCGACCGGGGACGCATCACCGATTTCCTGAACGGGATGGTGGAGCTGGAATCCGCCGTGGTGAGCCTGGAGACCAGCGTAGACCAGCGCGATCCCCTCCAGTGGGGCGAGCTTGTGCTTTCACGGGCCCAGCCAGGCGGCGATGTGTTGGACATCGACCCCGAGATCTACTGGGACCAGATCTATTACTGGTTCAGGTCGCATGGTATCGATCCGCACCCCTGGCGCCCGCGCTGACCCAGCCGCCACCAAAGAGAGCCCCAGATTGCGCAGATGCCCGGTGAGCCTTCGGAACGGGTACCCTTGGTCGCCATCTACCATGACCCGAACTCATTATCCTATCCGGAGAACCGCGTCTGCCCCGGCACCGAGCACGCGACTGTTAAACAACCACAACGTGGAGGAGGTCGCGAACCGCGCGGTTCGCGACCTCCATGTCGGCGATGATCAAGGGGTGAGTTTGTTACGGGGATCAGGGACGTGAATAGGGGTTTCGACGACGTTGGGGTAACGGTTGCTACCCTCGTCGAATATCGGGACTGTCTTTCCACCCTTTTTACTACCAAGGTTGATGGTAACCCGGACGATGTAGTCGCCTTCGGACACCCCGGTGATGTCGATCCATTGGCCACCCAGTTGTTTGTAGTACCAGTCACCCCAGCCGGAGGTAATACCCTGGTATCCGCAGTTATAGCCACCGCTCTTTTCGCCGTCATACTTGAAGGAGTCCTCAAAGCAGAAGCCCTGCTTCCATGTAGCAGACGGTTGCCAGCAGGTCTGTGCTCTCAGCGCCGCTACTTGATCACATACGCGTTGGCGGGCGAGCCCACGCCGCCGGGGATGCTCAGCGGTTTCACCGTCACCATGAACTCGTACACCCCATCGCGGGCGCAGTCCTCGGCGAGTTCGGCGAAGGTGAACAGTTCGCCGATGCCCATGCCCAGCATGGCGAGGATGCGGCGGTGCTGGAACTCGGTGCCCTCCACCCGCATCGCCTCCAGCGCGATGTTGTCGGCCAGCAGCACCGAGAAGCCGCGGTCCCACAGCCACGCCGCGGTACCCTGGCCTGCGTCGAGTCCGGGGCATTCGAGGCCGCTCTCCCGGTTGTGAACGGTGCCCGCCAGGGGGGCGCGCTGCTCCGGAGTCATGCCGAGGTACCAGTCCATCCAGCCGGTGCGCAACAGCATCATGTCGCCTTCCTCGAAGGCGACGCCCTGGGCGGCGGCGACGGCGTCCAGCAGTTCTCCGGTGATGGCGAAGCGGCGGTACGGGGCCAGGGGAGCGCCCCGCCGCGCCAGGTGGCCGGCGACATCCAGCAGCACGCCGCGGCCCACCACGCCGTGCTCGGCCCAGCGCTGGATACCGAGCGCAGGGGTTGCGTCGAGGTCCGCCTCCTGCCGCCCGCCGTAGTAGCCGAACTCCCGGTAACGGATGTGGCGCAGGCTGTCCAGATGGCCAACGCCGCCGTGCAGTTCGAAGGCGTCGGCGGTGTCGCTGCGGCCGCCGCGGTGCACGTGGGTGTGGTGCTGATACGGGGTCTCGGCGGGCCGGTTGGGGTGGGGCACGGCGCGCGACGGCTCGATGTTGAACACGCGGCCCCGGCCCACCAACCCGGCGGCGCGCCGCACCCGCTCGGGGGTCAGGAGGTTGAGCATCCCCAGGTCATCGCCGGGGCCCCACACGTCCCAGGCGTGCCGTTCGGTGGTGCCCTCGATCAGGGGGAGATCGGCGAAGGCGGGCCGGGCGTTCATGGGGGAGCCTGCCGGGGGAGTTGACTCGGGGCAGGTGTGCAGAGGGCAGCCGTCCTCTGCCGGGGGGCCTTGGGGGTGCCCCCCAAGAACAAACAACTCTCTCCCCTTGGGGGGTGGGGCCACCGTAGGGATGGGAGCGCCGGGAGAGCCGGCCGCTCGCCGATTAAGCCGGCGAAACGAGGCCGTACCGCCGGCGCAGCGCCGGCGAACCAGCTATCATCAACAGCGGACATGGACCTGCTCACGATCTACGGTCTCCTCGCGGTGGGGTCGATGCTGCTGTTCTACGGGCTGGAGCAGCGCTCGCCCTGGTTCGTGCTGGCCTTCGCCGGGTCGTGCCTCGCCTCATCGCTCTACGGCTTCCTCCAGGGCGCCTGGCCCTTCGGTGTCATCGAGGCGATCTGGACGGCGCTGGCGCTGCGGCGCTGGCGTGGCCGGGCCGGCGCCGGCCCGTCCGGCGTCTGACCGCGCCACCCGTGGTGGGATTCTACCCGATCAGAGGGTGAGGTGCGAGGAGCCAACGGTTTTGAAGGCCGCTAACGCTGGTGCTGCGTGGCCATCTAGGATTACAATCCCCCCGACACGACGCTGGCAACCGAGGCGCCCATGACGACGCCGCACCGCCCGGACCCCCACTTCCGACGATCAGATCAGCGACAACAGCTACCCCGATAAGCCCAAGAACACTCCACCCCTCGCACGTCACGAAGGCCGGTTGGAGTTGACATGGACCAACAAGCGACTCCGTCTGCTCGCGGCTGACGATGGCTCGTACCAGTGGGTTGAGCCTTCGGACTACCGGGTTGCAGAGGTGCGGCTATTACGCGATGCCGGAACCTATGGCACCGTGAACCAAAATCGGGCCAAGGACAACCTGCTCATCCGCGGTGACGCGCTCAACGCACTTACCAGTCTGATCCGGTTGCCTGAGTTTGCCCGTTCCCGCAGGCTGGCCCCGCCGTCGAGCAGCGCCAGAACCCCAAGATGCCCGGCACCGAAGACGCGATGACCAACGCGGCCTTCGTGAGCCTACAGAGCACGAAACTCACCCTCCGGATGCTCGGGGGATTGATAGAAGCCGAACTACCAGCCGGCACACCCGTGATCAATATCGTCGCCCGGGGGGCTCCAACCGACATCAAAGTTGGCGCGTGGATATCAGCCGTGTTGAGGCCGGACGGGGTCGGCCACCACAACTACACCGAGGACAAATAGGCGGCTGACTGCGGCGGGCCGGTGGGGCTCGCCGTGGGGCCGTTCGCAGATGAGCACCCGTCCCTAACGTAGCCCTCATGGTGGTATAGTAGGGATGCGCCGCGGCGGCTTTGTTGACCAGAGTCCGCGGCGTTTTGGTTGCCCCTGACTCCCTGCACGGTCCACGAGCATTGCCTGCCGACCCGCCCGTCACCCGCCCCATCAAGAAGCTGCTGGTCGCCAACCGCGGCGAGATCGCCCTGCGGGTGCTGCGCGCCTGCCGGGAGGAGGGGATCGCCACGGTAGCGGTCTACTCCGAAGCGGACCGGGATGCCCTGCACGTACGCTACGCCGATGAGGCGTACCTGATCGGCCCCGCCCCCTCATCCGAGAGCTACCTCAGCATCCCCAACCTGCTCGACGCGGCCCGCACTTCCGGAGCCGATGCCGTCCACCCCGGCTACGGCTTCCTGTCGGAGAACGCCGGGTTCGCCCAGGCCTGCGCCAATGCGGGGCTGGTGTTTGTGGGCCCCCCGCCGGCGGCCATCAGCCTGCTGGGCGACAAGGCCATGGCCCGCCGGGCCATGAAGCAGGCGGGCATCCCGCTGGTGCCCGGCACCGACCGCGTGACCGATCCCGAGGCCGCGCTGGCGTTCGGGGCCGAGGCCGGCTATCCGGTGCTGGTGAAGGCGGCGGGCGGCGGCGGCGGCCGGGGCATCCGGGTGGTGGCCACCCCCGATGAACTGGCGGGCGCCCTGCAGCAGGCGAGCCAGGAGGCGCTGCAGGCTTTCGGCGACGCCGGAGTCTACCTGGAGAAATACCTGCTGCCGGTGCGCCATGTGGAGATCCAGATCATGGCGGACTCCCACGGGACCGTGGTGGGCCTCGGCGAGCGGGAATGCTCCATCCAGCGGCGCCACCAGAAAATCATCGAAGAGGCGCCCTCGGTCGCGGTCAGTCCGGAACTGCGGGGCCGCATGATCGCGGCGGCGGTGGCCGCCGCCCGCGCCGCGGACTACCGGGGCGCGGGCACGGTCGAGTTTTTGCTGGACCGGGACAGCCGGTTCTATTTCCTTGAGGTCAACACCCGCCTCCAGGTCGAACACCCGGTTACGGAGCTGCTGACAGGCCGGGACCTGGTGCGAGACCAGTTGCGCGTCGCGGCGGGGCAGCCGCTGGGCTACACCCAGGACGATGTGTCGCCGCGGGGCTGGGCGCTGGAGTGCCGCATCACCGCCGAGGACCCTCACAACAGCTTCTTGCCCTCACTCGGCCGGGTGCGGCTGGCGCAGCTGCCGAGCGGTCCGGGCGTCCGGGTCGATTCCAGCCTGTACGACGGGCTGGAGGTGTCGCCATACTATGACTCGCTGCTGGCGAAGGTCATCGTTTGGGGGGAGGACCGGGCTCAGGCCATCGCCCGCATGCGCCGGGCGCTGGATGAATTCGTGTTGCTGGGGGTGAAGACCAACATCCCCTTCCACCGCTACCTGCTCGACCACCAGGATTTCCAGGCAGGAGCGATCAGCACCAGCTTCCTGGAGGGGGTGATGGAAGACTTCGGCAAGGCCGCTACGGCCAATCGTGACCTCGCCGCCATCACCGCAGCCGTGCTGGCCCACTCGGGACTGTCCCCCGCCTCTGCTGCCCCCGGCCAGGCTTCCGCCGATGGGCCGGCCGCCCGGAGCGCCTGGGCCACGGCGTACCGCATGCGCAACTCCGGTTACTGGAAGGTTTGATGTCTCTCGAGATCACCTACCACATCCAGGTGGCCGACGACACCCTTGAGGTGACGATCACCCCCGAAGCCGATGACTCCCTGCTGGTGACCATCAACGGTACGACCCGCCGGATCACCCTCATCCCAGCCGGTGACGGCCTCACCTATTTCCTGACCGCTGACGGCATCCGGAGGCCGGTGTACGCCGCCGCGGATGCCCAGTCCCTGGAGTTGCTGGTCGCCGGCGATCTCTTCAGCACGGCCCGGGTGGCGGAGCCCGGGCCGGGTGGTCAGGGCTCCGTTTCGGCGGGTTCCGGACCGCTGACCCTGAAGGCGCCGATGCCAGGGGTGGTCAAGGACGTGCTGGTGGCCCAGGGTGACCATGTGGAGCAGGGGGCGCCACTGGTGGTGCTGGAAGCCATGAAGATGAACAACCAGATCCGGTCGCCCCGCGCCGGATCAGTCGTTACCCTGGCGGTCACCCCCGGCCAACGCCTGAACCGGGGAGACGCCCTGCTCACCCTCTCCTGAGCGGGTCTGCCACCCCGCTTTACTCAAGGCTGCTGGCGGGGTGTACCTATTCAGTGTCAGGGGTTCGGGGGTATGAGCCACGCCCCCCACCCCAGGGAAAAAAAGAGGAGGATTCTCTGTGGGGGGCACCCCCACTGCCCCGGCAGAGGGCTGTCGCCCTCATGCACTCCCACTTCTGCGCCCGGCCGCCCCCAATAGTGCCATTGCCACGCGCGGAGTGGAAGCTGCACAGGCCTTTAGCGTCGACCGCACGGGGACGCTCGGGGTTTTGCGCTTATGTCAACGGGCCGAGAGGGCCTCTAAGCTAACCCATCAACGGATTGTCAACAAATCGTGGAAATCGGCCGCTAAATGCCCTTGCTCGGAGGTACTCCCCTTGGTACCCTTAGACGTCCGCCCGGCAGGATGGCTTGCCGCACCGGCCAGCCATTCCAAGGAACTCCGAGCACCTCCCTGTTTGACGCGGCGCACCTACCGGTCCGCAGCTGGTGGCCCCTGTCCGCGGCATCATTTCATTCATCTCTCTCCCATCCGGTCCTGGAGGACTTGCATGACACAGCAATCTGCGGACGATATCTGGTCCGCTGCCCTCGGTGAACTCCAGGTCCAGGTGGCGAGAGCTAACTACGACACCTGGTTGAAGGACACCAAAGGCCTGTCCCTGTTGGGTGACGTGTTCACCGTCGGTGCTCCAACCTCCTTTGCGATGGAATGGCTGGACAAGCGCCTTACCGCGCTCATCCGCAAGACCGTGGCCGGCATCCTGGGGCGGGATGTCGAACTGCGCTTCGTGGTGCTTGATGCCAAGAACGCGGCATTGTTGTCGCCCTCCGGCGAAGCCCCGCAAGCCGGCGTGCCACCCTCCGTGCCTACGAGCTACCAAGGTGTCCGCCTCAATCCCCGCTATACCTTTGCCTCCTTTATCGTCGGAGCGCCAAACCGTTTCGCCCACGCCGCGGCCGCCGCGGTCGCTGAGGGTCCCGGCCGGAGTTACAACCCCCTTTTCTTATACGGCGGGGTGGGCCTTGGCAAGACCCACCTGCTCCACGCCATCGGTCAACACTGCCGGGCCGCGGGGCATAACGTTCTCTACATCACCTCCGAACAGTTCACCAACGAGTTCATCAACGCCCTGCGGGAGCGCAAGACCGAGGAGTTCCGAGCGAAGTACCGCGGCGTCGATGTCCTGCTCATCGACGACATCCACTTCATCGCGGACAAGGAGCAGACCCAGGAGAGCTTCTTCCACACCTTCAACGACCTGCACAACGCCAACCGGCAGATCGTCATAAGCAGCGACCGTTCCCCGCGATCGATGCCTCTCCTGGAAGACCGCCTCCGGTCTCGCTTCGAGTGGGGGCTCATCGCCGATGTGCAGCCGCCCGACCTCGAAATGCGCCTGGCCATTCTCCGAAGCAAGGTGGAGGAGGCACATTTGGCCCTGCCGGGTGAGGTGATCAGCTTGATCGCCCACCGTTTCCAGAGCAACATTCGTGAACTAGAAGGGGCGCTTAACCGGGTCCTCGCCTATTGCCAGTTGCAACATACGGCCCCCACCCTGGAGATTGCCGAACAGGCGTTGGAACCATTGCTTCACCGCGCTGGCCGGCAACACGCCAACCCCACCCGCATTATCACGGCCGTTGCCGAGTACACCCACGTGTCGATTGAGGAGCTGACGGGTCCACGCCGGTCGAAGGACATCGCATTCGCCCGGCAGATCGCCATGTATGTCCTACGAATGGAGACCTCTCTTTCGTTCGCGGCGATCGGCGGCGCGCTGGGTAACCGGGACCACTCCACCATCCTTCATGGCTTCGAGAAGATCGCCGACGCGGTTGAAGCCAACACGTCGGTGCGGCGCACCGTGGCCGAAGTCACCAATATCCTGCGCGGCACGGCGGGCCAGAACAGCATGACCGCCTGACCCGTTGACACCCGGGGGAAGGGGCGGGCATTACCTCCACTTCTCCGGGTTGAGTGGCACGGCACGGGTCCAACAATCCCCTCGGAAAGTGGATAACCCACGCCCACCCGTGGATAACCACGCAATATGGTGGATAACCGCGGCGGCAACAACCCGTGCGGCCATCGTTATCGACTCCTGATCCCCAAAACCCCCAAGCGTGCCCGGTGCCTCCGTCCCCAGTTTCCACGCTCCATACTATGTATTGATGATCAGAGCGACATGGATTGAGTTTCGTTCCGGTTTATAATGGACCTGAGGTCTGCTGTTGATAGATAACGTCGTGATTTTCGCGGCCGCCGGTTCCGGCGGGAATGGGTCATTTTCGCTCCGGCGGGAGAGCCACGTCCCTCGGGGTGGGCCGGATGGCGGTGACGGGGGCCGCGGCGGGAATGTGACGCTGCGGGCAGAGCATGCCCATTACAGCTTGGCACATCTTCGCAACCGGCAGCACTTCAAAGCAACGGCGGGTGGGAATGGCGGGGCCAGCCAGAAGCATGGACACCGGGGCGAGGACGTGGCGATCGGTGTTCCCCTGGGGACGGTGGTGTACGCTGAGGGAGGCGATGAGCCTATCGGTGAAGTTATCGAAGAAGGGGATACGTTGGTGTTGGCGACGGGCGGAAGAGGAGGAAGGGGCAACAAGCATTTCGCCACGGCTGTGAATCGCACGCCCCGGTTTGCCGAGAAGGGCGGCGACGGAGAAGAGGTGTGGTTTCGGCTGGAGTTACGGCTGTTGGCTGACGTGGCTCTTATCGGGTTCCCGAACGCGGGAAAATCGACGTTGCTGGCCGCGGCCACGCCGGCCAAGCCAAAGATAGCTGATTATCCCTTCACCACCATCGAGCCGCAATTGGGGGTGGTGGAGGTCGATTACCAACGTTTGGTACTGGTGGATATTCCGGGATTGTTGGAGGGGGCAGCCCAGGGTGTTGGGTTGGGCGACGAGTTTCTGCGGCATATCCAACGAACGAAGGTACTGGTCCACATGGTTTCCGGGGAATCTGAGGATCCGCTGAAGGATGTGCGGGCAGTCGATGCTGAACTGGCGGCGTTCGACCCCCGCTTGGCCGGCCGGCCACAGGTGGTGGCGGTGAACAAAATCGACCTGCCCACGGTGCGGGAACGGACCGCCGAACTGCGGATGGCCTTGGAGCCGCTCAGGCGTCCCATTTATTTCATTTCGGCCGAAACCGGGGAAGGCGTGCCGCAATTGATGCGAGCCGCGTTCGGGGCGCTGGCCAGTGCGGTCGAGCCGGCCCTGCCGGAGCCACAGCGAGAGGACTACAAGGTGTTCCGCCCCCTCGGCGAGGATGGCGAAAGGGTGGTGCGCCGGGAGGACGGCTCCTACCAACTGACCGGGTCCGGTGTCCCGGCGCTGGTGGTGGCGCGGGACGTGGGCAAGGGCGAGCTGGCGCTCATCATGCGGGAGCGGCTGCGGCGGACCAACTGGCGGCGTGCCCTGGAGCGGGCGGGTGTCAGAGCGGGAGACCGCGTCCTGGTGGGTGAGGTTCAGGTTGACTGGTAGGAGGCGGGTCGGGCTATTGGGCGGGACCTTCGACCCGATCCACATCGGGCATCTCATCATTGGGGAGGAGGCGCGGGCCCGGCTCGAACTCGACACCGTCCTGTTCATCCCTAGCCGCCACCCATGGCGCAAGGAGGGGCGTGAGATCGCCCCCGAGGCCGATCGTCTCGCTATGGTGCAGGCCGCGGTCGCGGGCAACGCGTGTTTTGCGGTGTCCGCAGTCGATCTGAACCGGGCCGGCCCGACCTACAGCGTAGACACGGTGCGGGACGTGCGCCTGCAGCAGCCGGATGCCGACCTCTTCCTGATCCTGGGGTACGATGCGCTGCTGGATCTGCCCAACTGGCGGAATCCACGGCTGCTGGTGGAGAGCGCCCATATTGTGGCGATGCTCCGGCCGTTGTACTGGGTGGATTGGGCGGCGGTGGAGCAGGTGGCGCCGGAGGCCCGTCAGCACATCACCGTTCTGGAGATGTCGGGTGTGGGCATCAGTTCGTCTGAAGTGCGGAGGCGGGTGGCGTCCGGCCGATCGGTCCGCTACTGGGTGCCCGATGCCGTGATCGCCTACATTGCAGAGCGCGGGCTTTACCGGCTGACGGAGCCGTAGCCCGACCACCTCTTCACACCCCCGCGTGGTTCACCCCGGCGAGGACTTTGCGGTGTTCGTGGGTGGACTCGATCCAGGACACCTCCTCAGGGATCAGCACCGCTGCGCCCCGCACCCGGTAGAGCTCGGGGTGGTGCACCGTGGCCGGTACGGCGCCCCGCTCACGGAGGTCTTGGGCCGCATGCAGCAGCGCCCGCCGTGCCGCGATGATGCCCAGGTCGGTGGTGCCGAGATGCTCGATGGTGCGGTCGTTGATCCGGCCCATGCTCAGTTGCACCCCCGCGTCCTGGGCCCAGAACTCCGGGATACCGGAGTAGGTCTTGGTGCGCTGCACCGCGCGGTCGATGAAGAAGTCGTTCTCCAGGGTGGCCTTGGGCCGCCAGGCGCCGAAGGGCGCTGAGGTGGCGGGAGCGCGGTCCTCGGGCTCGATGTAGAACACGTTGCCGCGGATGCGGAATCCGCCCTTGACGAGGTTCTGCCCGCCTCGCTCCGATTCCAGCAGCGGCCGCAGCGGGTGGAAGTTCGCGCCCATGACCAGCGTGTTCTGATCGTCGATGGGAACCCAGCAGCGCCAGGTGCGCATCGGATTCTCGCCGTAGGGCCCGGTCATGGTGTGGTAGGGGTACAACCACTGTGTGAGCCTCCAGTAGCGCAACCCCTCGCCGGCCTTCCGGCCCGACCCGATGAGCACCCCGTAGTCCGTCTCCTGGATCTTGAACTGGGGGGCGGTGTCCACCGCCCGGATGCGGGCTACGCCGTTGCGGGGAGAGAGATCGTCGTCGGGGTTGAGCATGGTGTGGAGGAAGGAGTTGTGGCTCTGGTCGATCTCCCCCTCCATGGCCTGCACCCAATTGGAGTACTGCACCCGCTTGGAGAGCCAGCGTTGCGCCGGAGGCACCAGCGTGACCTCGAGTTCGGGGAGCGGCGGCACAGAGTCGCCGGCGCCCATGTAAGCCCAGACCATGCCGCCATGCTCGACGCAGGGGTAGGCCAAGTGGCGGATCTTGTGCTTGAAGTTGCTCTCGGCGGGCTCGTTGGGCATGTCCACGCAGTTGCCGGAGGCTTCGAACTTCCAGCCGTGGTACACGCAGCGTAGCCCGCCCTCCTCGTTGCGCCCGAAGAACAGCGAGGCGCCCCGGTGCGGGCAGTTGGCGCCCAGCAGCCCGACTGTGCCCGCACCGGTGCGGAAGGCGATCAGGTCTTCGCCCAACAGGCGGACCCGCAGCGGCGGCCCGTCTGGCGGCAGCTCATCAGGGAACAGGAACGGGTGCCAGTACTGCCGCAGCAGGCCGCCCATCTCCGTACCCGGGCCGATCCGCGTCAGGCGCTCGTTCTCGGCTCGGCTCAGCATGGTAACCCCCTGAGAGAAACATCATCCACAGATTGGCACAGATTTTCGCAGATGAGAAGCTGGTCGACTACCGCGGCCGGCGATATCCGATAATCTGCGGCCCTTGCTGGAGTTGGTTGGGGTGGATCTGCCAGGTAAACGCGTGCTGCAGCGGGCGTTCGAACTCTGGCTGAACACACCGGTGGGGTTAGCCCAGAGCGAGGGGGTTGGCGACATGCCCTGAAGCCGAGGGCATGGGACAATGGGGCGACCGGGGAGGCGATCCGGGCTGGAACCCTTCGCGTTGCGACCCTGCCCTCCAGCGGCTATCATGGCTCCATTCCGCCTTCCGGATGGCCGCACGCTAAAGTCGTGACCCCCGGCGGCGCATTGAGGAGCGCTAGCTATGGCCAAACGTCTCGGGATCGGCGTCATCGGCGCCGGCAACTACTCGCAGTCGGTGCTGCTGCCCAACTTCAAGGGGCTGGCGGACCAGGGCGTCGAGGTCGTCAGCATCTGCAACCGGACCCCCGAGAGCACCCGGAAGGTCGCCGCGGCCTTCGGCATTTCCCACGCCACCACCGACTACCGGGAGGTGCTGGCCCGGAGCGATGTCGATGCGGTGTTCATCGGCACGCCGCCCTACGCGCACCGGGAGACGGTGCTGGCGGCGCTGGATGCCGGCAAGCACGTGCTGTGCCAGACCCGCATGGCGGAGAGCGCCCAGCAGGCCCGGGATATGCACGAGCGGGCGGTGCGGGCCGGGCGTGAACAGGGGCTCAAGACCATGCTGTGCCGCCCCGACTCTTTCCTGAAGGGCGACCGCTTCATCCGTCATCTGCTGGCCACGGGCTATGTGGGCCGCATCCACCAGGTGCTGGCCACCCGCGTGCTGCCGAACTTCGCCGCCAGCACCGCCCCCCTGCAGCGGCGCCAGAACATCAAGTACTTCGGCGCCATCAACCCCATGCACATTGGCTTCTATTGGGACATCATGCACCCCTGGGTGGGCGATGCCCGGCGAGTGCTGGCCCAGGCGCACACCTTCACCACCGAGCGGGAGGAGGTCCCCGGCGGCCCCCGGGTGACGGTGGGCCTGCCCGACTCCGTGACCGCGGTGGCCGAGATGGAGAGCGGCGCCATCGTGAACCAGACCCAGCTGTGGGCGGGCCATTTCGGTCCCAGCCGCATCGAGATCTACGGCGAGAATGGCACGCTGGTCTACATCAGCCGCATCTACGACCCCCGCGGCGAGCGGATGTACGACGATCGGCAGCAGGACGAGATCCTGGGGGCGCAGGTGGGTGAGGGCACGCTGAAGACCCTCCCCATCCCACCCGAGTACGACGACGAATGGCGGGTGGAGGAGGACTTCGTCCGCTACGTCCGGGGCGAGGTCCCCGCCATGGGGCCCACTTTCCTGGACGGCGTGAAGAACATGGAATACCTCGAAGCGGTGTACACCTCGACGGTCGAGGGCCGCTGGGTGGACCTGCCCCGCCACTGATCCCCGAAGGATCCGCAGATGGACAGGATTTGCGCAGATATTGGAAAGATGATACTGGGTAGCCATGAGTAACTGTTCACACTCGGGATACGGCCTCCGGACCGGGAGTGCACGAGGGCGGTCAGCCCTCTGCCGGGGGCGTGGGGGATGGCCCCCACACCCAAAGGTCTTCTTCGGGGGGGTTGAGGGAGTGGCTCAGATCACCAGAATCACGAAGACTGAGTTGCTACGCCCATGACCACCACCATCCCTACCGCCGAACTCACCCAGGAGATCATCCGGCTGACCGATGGGGCGGCGCTGGCGACGCCGTTCTCGCAGCGCCACCCCGGCTTCGTCCTGGCCGAGGGCTACCGCATCGCCCGGGAGGTGCTGACGGTGCGTGAGGGCGCCGGGTGGCAGCGGATCGGGCGCAAGATCGGCTTCTCGAACCGGACCATCCTGGAGCAGTACGGTGTCGCCGGGCCGATGTTCGGCTACATGTACGACCGCACGCTGCGGGAGGCCGTGGAACGGGAAGGACAGTTCAGCGCATCGCTGCCGCTGACCGGCCTGGCCCAACCCCTGATCGAGCCCGAGATCGCGTTCCGGCTGCGCAGCCGCCCGCCGGTCACCCGCGACCCCGAGGAGTTGCTGCGGCACATCGAGTGGGTGGCCCACGGCTTCGAGGTGGTGCAGTGCCACTTTCCCGGCTGGAAGTTCGCCGCCGCCGATGCCGTGGCCGACGGTGGGCTGCACGGCCGCTACATCCTCGGACCGCGGCGTGCGGTCGCTGAGGGGGATCCGAAGGCGCTGGCCGCCGCCCTGGGAGCCTTCACCATCACCCTGCTCAAGAACGGCGAACCGGCCGCCGAGGGCGGAGGGGCCAACGTGCTGGACAGCCCCCTCAACGCCCTGGCCTTCCTGATCGAGACTATCGAGGGGCTGCCCGGGCATCCGCCACTGGCCGCCGGCGAGATCATCACCACCGGCACCCTCACCAAGGCGCTGCCGGTGACCGCCGGTGAGACCTGGTCGACCCGCCTCGAGGGCCTGCCGCTGGCGGGCCTCGAACTGCGGTTTGAGTGACGGGATCCCGGAGTACCCACAGATTACACAGATTTGCAGAGATTCCGGAGTGGTTTGGGGTGGGGGCGTGGCAGCAATGAATACGTTGCCATCCCGGGAACGGCGCGTACGGTGTAGGGGCGAATCACCATTCGCCCGGCAGACCCGAGGCGGTTGCCGGCCGGCTCGACGGCACAGACCACGCCCATCCGCCTCCCAATCTGTGAAAATCCTATGAATCTGTGGATCACCTTCGGCCTCCTCCTGTAAGATCAAGCCATGCATATCGATGTGCTGCTGTTCGCGTCGGTGCGGGATGCCGTGGGACAGCGGCGGCTGGCCGTGGCGACGCCCGAGGGCGATACGGTGGAGCAACTGCTCCAACGGCTCGTCTCGGACTATCCCAAGCTGGCCGGGCACACCGGCACGCTGATGGCCGCGGTGAACCAGGAGTACGCGCCCCGCGCTACCGTGTTGCACGACGGCGATGAGGTGGCGTTCATCCCCCCGGTGAGTGGAGGCAGCGATGCACTATAGAGTCACGGACGAGGCCCTAGACCCGCGGGAACTGGAACGCTTCCTGGACAAGCCCGAGAACGGTGCGGTCATCAACTTCCAGGGGGTGGTGCGCCGCCAGTCGCGCGGCCGCATCGTCGACTATCTGGAGTACGACGCCTACGCCCCCATGGCCACCAAAGTGATGGCGCAGATCGGCGAGGAGGTCAAGGCCCGCTGGCCCATCACCGATTTCGCGGTGTGGCACCGCACCGGCCGCCTCGAGGTCGGGGAGACCAGCCTGCTCGTGTTGGTCACCTCGCCCCACCGCAAGGAGGCCTTCGAGGCCTGCGCCTGGGCGGTGGACCGGATCAAGGAGATCGTCCCGGTGTGGAAGCGCGAAGTGTGGGACGACGGCTCAAGCTGGGTGGAGGGCGACACGCTGGTTTCGCAACGGGAGCCGGCCGGCGCCGCCGGGGGTTAGGGTCGCGATGCCTGTAGCGGCGACGCATGCGTCGCACCCGCACGCCGGCAAACCCACGAACTAGAACGCGGGGTTTCGAGATGGATGGTTTCGAGCCCCCTGAGGCGAGAGGCCATCGACCGGGCTGCGACCTCGCTCGAGCGAGCGTTCTCCACCGACCCGATGTTCACGTGGATGTTCCCGGACTCTGGGCAACGGGCTCAGTCGCTCCGGGTCGATCCTGAACTGCAGGGCCGCGGTCTCGGCACGGCGCTGGTGGAGGAGGGACTGGCGCGGGCCGGCCAAGCGGATTGCCCCTGTTACCTCGAGACCAGCGAAGCGCGGAATCTGGCCTACCACGAATGCCTTGGCTTCGTGGTAGTAGCGAACGCGGCCCTGGGCGACGGCGGCCCCACCGGCTGGGGGATGCGGCGCGAACCACGGGGTTCGCGCCAGCAGGATCCGTCGTAGGGGCACCGCCTCCTGCGCCCCCCTCGCGGGCCGTCGTGTGGCCGGGCGGCCCGCGCGATCCGTTCGGTCGGATTCAACCAACTTTCCCCCGCGTGACAAATGCCCCCCATTGTGTTTACTCTATACCTCGTGTGAACGCCGCCGGGGCGCGGCAATGCGGGGCGAGATTTCGACGAGGGGAGGGCGGGTTTTCATCCTGAGGCTCCCGTGAGCCTGCCGAAGGGCCCGTCGAAGGGCAAACCCGCCCCTACGAAATTCCGCCGGACGGCCGGACGGACTGTAACGGCCCACCCATAGCGGCGTTTCCGATTGTGGAGTTTTCCCTCAGAGGAGCCTCTGACGGGGGCGGAGCCTATCCGTTTCCCGTGGATGCCCGGGGGAGCAAAGCAGGTCTCACAGCAGCCGGATGAGGGGCGGAAACCGGAATAACGCGGCTCCGCCAGCCGCTCGCCGTAACTGCACACAACGAAATACGGGATAAGAAGAAAGGAGGCCGGCAGCAGGACAAGAAACGCAACGTGCCGTGCCGCGGTGCCAAGCGCCGCACCAAATCGTCAAGTATTTCTCCTCGAGGAGGAAAAGTGGATATCCACTGGAAGAAATTGAACAAATTTAAAACAACCGCAGGTAATGCAGCCCGCATCTTCGCAGCCGCGGCGCTGCTTGTTATGGCGGCGGGCCCGCTGCCCGCTACCCCCCGGGCCGTCGAGGCCAAGGACATGGAGTGGTCGGACGCGCGTCTGCCCCTCACCAGCGAAGCTGACACCGACGACACCAATGGTTTTCAGCGCCTCCCGGACATGGGCAACGAGGCCCATCACCTAGTGGTTGCGCCGAACGGAGACCTCTTCGTCGCCGGCAAAGGCGAGGACTCCCCCACCATAACTGGCCAAGCGGCAGGCAATAACTTTGACGGCAGCGGCCAGCCCGCGATCTACCGCTCCACGGACGGCGGCGCCAAGTGGCGCGGGATTGCCATGCCGACCGGCGTGAGCGCTACCGCCGTGATCCAGCAGGTCGTGGTTTCACCTGACTACCCCAGCGACGGTTTTGTCGGGGTGGTGATTGGCGGGGGCGCCAATAACTCGACCGGGAACGGGTTCTGCTGGTCCATCAACCAGGGGCTGACCTGGTCTGAGGGCCAGTGCAAGACGGGCGCAGCAGCCACAAGCTGGAACGCCGTGCTCTGGCGCACCGCGGCGCTGAGTCCCAACTTCAACTACAACGACGGGAGTGGGACGCTGGCCCTCGGCGGCGTCTATGTCGCCACGGCGGTCACCACCGTGACGATCGCCGCCAACGCCCTGTTGTCGGCGACGGTTGACCCCATCGTGGTGGCCATCGTTGAAGGCACCGCGCCTAACAGCGCCCACGATAACACGCTGTCGCTGGCGTACACCTTCAGCGAGGAGCCCTCCAGCCTCGCACGGCTGTACACCACTGACGTTGGCCACACCGCGGGTGCGGTGGGAACCTACGCCCAGATCAAGGGCGATGCAGGGTGGCCGGCGCTGGCCGCCGCCGCGGAGATCAAGGACGCCGCAAGCGGCGCGGCCGCGGTGATGAACGCCACCATGGGTGCGGTGGCGTTCGACGATGTCTACACCGCCGGCGGCTCGTTCTTCGCCGCGGTTGGCAACGCTACCGTGGGCGGCGTGTTCAAGTTTGACGGTACCTGGCTGGAGAAGACCGGCACCGGCAACGCAGACTGCAATGGCCCCACCGACTCTCTGTCGGTGTCCGGCAACGGCTCCAACGCCCGCCTGCTCTCCTCGTTGCGGAATTCCAACAAGGTCTGCCGCAGCACCAATGAGGGCGGCTCCTTTAGCGACAACGACGTCGATAACGCCGCGACTGGGTGCGACCTGTGCGAGATCGCAAAGACGAGCTCCGAGACGCGGGTGGCCTCCAACCGCAGCTCCAACACGGTGTACTGGACCACCTCCGGCGCGCGCGGCGGAGTGTCCAAGTCCACCAACGGCGGTAGCTCCTGGGCGGATACCGGGTTGACCAATAACCCGTACGTTTTCGGAGGCCCGCTGGAGACCTCTGAGAGCCAGTCCTTCTCCATGGGGGCCGTCAACTCGGCCCAGGCGCTGTGGATGACCAACAACTCCGGCAGCGGCGCGTCCTGGACGCAGGTCTTGCGCTTCGACGGGACTGACCTGACCCTCCCCTCGTCCTTCCCGGGCGACTGGGCGACGGCGGGCACGGCCTACATCCACCGCACGCTCTCGACCGTCGATCCGGTGTTGAAGACCACCGACGGCGGCAGGACCTGGGACAAGACCAGCGCCGATCCCTTCGCCAACGGCCCGGAGACCACCGAGCTGATCAAGACGGCCTCCAGCCGCTCCGCACTGGCTCACGTGTTCGGCGGGGACAAGGGTCACGTGTCCATCACCGAAGACGGCGGCGTGAGTTGGAGGGTGCTGGCCAAGGACTTCGGCGGACAAATCGATGAGTTCGACTTCATCGGCAGTGGCGTCGCCATGTTCATCGTCACAGCGATGGGCGACGACACCATCATGCGGCTGTGGCTGACCAGCGACAGCGGCGTAACCTTCACCGAGATCGGCAACGGTGCCCTCGCCTGGGGCGGCGGCACCACCGCCGACTTCACGACCCTGACCGGCACCTTCGACGGCACCAAGGGCGTGCTGCTGGTGGGCACCAACGGCGCCAGCAACGACGACCTGTGGCGCTTTGACGCCGGCGCGGCCACCCCTGTATGGGTGGACGGCGGCACGGACACAAAGTGGAAGACCCTGACCCTCACCAAAACCCCCGGCGTTGGCGATGGGCAAGAGCTCTTCATGTTGACGTCAGCCGGGGTGCTGTGGCGCACCAACTACCCGTTCTCCACGACCAGTGGCGATTGGGCCGAGCAAAAACTGACAACCCAAGCCCCGCCGCTGATGGGCGGTGCGATGGGGACCACCATCACCGCGGCGGGCACCTACAGCCTCCAGATCACCTACGGTGGTCGGGTCCAGGAGTACACCTTCACCAAAGCCTTCCAGGATGGGGTGAGCGTCACCTCGCCGATGGACGGCGGCAGCGTGGCCAGCAACATCGGCGATAACGGCATTCCGGCCATCTTCCGCTGGAACAGCACCGCCAAGGCGGCCTGCTACGACGTGCAGATCAGCCTGGAGCCGACCTTCGATTCCCCGGCTCTGGATAACACCGCTGTAGCCGGCGCCTGCCCGGCCAACACCAACGGCGTCACCACCGGAGCCACGCTCCAGGTCACCTCGACCATCTTCGGCCTGGTCCAGGGCCAGACCTACTACTGGCGGGCACGGGTCCGGTCCACGGACGCGTCCCTGGCGGCGACCGTCACGCACCAGGGCCCCTGGACCAAGGGCGCCAGCTTCGCGGTGAGCAGCGTCAGCAACCAGGTCACCGCACCGCAGCCCTCGCTGCCGCTGAGCGGGTCCATGCTCCCCGGCGCGGGCACCTCGCTGAGCTGGAACAACCCCGCCGGCGCGACTCAGGTGCACGTCCAGGTCACCCCGTTGAATGGTGACGGACCTGCGATCAACCTGATCCTGAACGCCGTCAGCAGCTACGACGTGCCGGCCCCGGTGTTCGGCACCGGCCCGTACGTGATGCTGCCGGGCGCCAGCTACACCTGGCGGCTGCGGGTCAGCAACTCTACCAGCGCCATCGGTGAGGGCGATGCGAGTTGGGGCCAATGGTCCGACCCGCGTGTGTTCACCACGGCGCTGCCGAATGCGGGCACGATCCAACTGGTCGCTCCCATCAACGGCGCGGCCATCACCGACACCACACCGACGCTGATGTGGAAAGACGGCAACTCCTCCATGTTCTACTACGAGATCCAGCTGAGCTCGGATAAGAACTTTGGCGAGGCGGGCGCGATCGCCCCGGTGTTCACCAACTTGATCCACGGCGGCGTGGCCAAGCCTGAGAATACCTGGACGGTGCCGGAGGCCTCGGCGCTGCCCAAGGGCACCTACTTCTGGCGCCTCCGCCAGCGGGTGCAGGCGACGCCTAAGGGCGGAACCGAAACCGGCATCGCGTGGTCGCCCGCCCAGTCCTTCGTGGTTCAGTAAACTGACCTAAAGGGACCGGGTCTGGCAACAGACCTCAGGAGTGAGGCAGAGGGGCTCCCCGCAAGGGGAGCCCCTCTGACGTGCCCGGAAGGTTATCCGCAGATGACACAGATGGCCGCAGGTTCGGGGAAGGGTTGGAGGGTCGAGGCGATCTGTTGGCAAACAGGTCGCCGACGCGGTGTGCGGGCAGGGAGGGGCACGTTGCAACGTGCCCCTACGCCGGTGCGATACGCGTGGGGGAGCGGGAATCCGGGTAGCGGCGACCCATGCGTCGCACGGACGGGACGGCGGCGACGCATGGTGGCGGCCACGAGGCGGGGTGCGGGCGCCGGCACGTTGTCCTGGGGCGATGCCTCAGGCTGGTATAGAATGGGCCGGTGGCCCTCCCTGACCAACGTTACGTGTCGGACTAACCAGCTGGCGCGGGCCGCGGCGCGGGGCACGTTGTCCTGGGGCGATGCCCCAGGCTGGTATCGAACGGGCCGGTGGCCCTCCTGATCCGCGCCCCGACCTGGCGATCAAGCCGATGACCGGGCCGGCACGTTGTGCTGGGGTTCCCCCGAATCAGGCCGCGCCAACGGCGCACCCCATACCAGCCTGGGACATCGCCCCAGTTGGCGCCGCCACCCATCGCGGGCGGGCCGGGCGCCGCCCCGCCTACGAACGCGGCGCGGCCGAGGCCTTCCAGCCTGCGGCAACAGCCTCCTGCTCAGTGCAGAACCACCGCTCTCCCTGCTGCTCGTCCACCTGCTCGACGCGGTAGCGGCGCATCCCCGGCACGAAGTAGATCCTGTTGGAGCCGTCGTTGATGGTGCCCTTGATCACAGGGTCCCTGGCGGCGGGCGGATCTCCGGACTTGGTCTGAGCGGTGGGATGGAAGGTGAAGGCGCAGGCTCCGCCGGGTGGGGCGGGCGCGAGCGTGGGGGTGGGCGTTGGCCGTTCTGGCGTGGCGGTGGCGGTGGGGCGGGGCGCCGGCGTGCCGGACGGCCCACCCACGAAGCCACACCCGGCGAACAGCAGGGCGCTGAGCACAACAATCGATGCCCTAGTCGTTACGAAACGCATATCAAAAATCCCACCTTGGCGGTTAATGTCGGGAGCAGGTTTCACCGACGGGCGCGGGTCAGCGGCACGTGAGCCTTGGCCGGCGGGGTTCTCCTGGAGCGGGCCATTGGGCCCCTTGCCCGGTGGGACGGCCCGAAACCCTGAGTGAATAATGGGCCGGCCGGTGTCCGTAACCCGGAAGCAGGACTGTAAACGCTCCCATCAGTATCGTATCGGCGCCGCGCGGACGGGTCAAGGGGTGCGGCAGCACCGGAATGCTGCGCCCGGAAGCGGGGTGTCGCGGCGACGCATGCGTCGCCCCACCGAGAATGAAGAAAGGGTTGTTGCCCTTGGGGGGGACACGCTCAAGCACCGTGCCGAAGGGTTTGGCGGAAGGTAGAGGCACGTTGCAACGTGCCCCTACGACGCAACGACTGCGCGCCCTTCGGGGCAGGGGCGGGTTGCAAACCCGCCCGATGTCGGATGAGGTGCGCGTGGTTAACGTCACAACCGGTCGGTGTACGGGGCCGGACACGGGGGTGCAAGGGAACGATGTAGGGCCGACGCATGCGTCGGCCCTACATCGTTTAGACAGCCGAGGTCAATCTGGGGCAACCCTTCCTCGAACATTGGCCCGCTGGCGGTTTCAAACCCGCCCCTACGATTCGTGGCCCCCACCGCATGGGCGCAGCGATGTCTCCCGCACTTCGAACCTTGCACCTTGAACCGCTTCCGGCCCCTCACACCTCGGCGTAGCGGAAACAGTCGACAGTGTGGTCGTTCACCAGGCCGGCGGCCTGCATGAAGGCGTAGCAGATCACCGATCCCACGAACTTGAACCCGCGGCGGGAGAGGTCCTTGCTCATGGCGTCGGACTCCTCGTTGCGGGCGGGGATGCCCGAAAGCGTGGTGAGGTCGTGGCGGATGGTGGCGCCGCCCACGAAGCCCCAGATGTAGGCGTCGAAGCTGCCGAACTCCCGCTGCACCTCCAGAAAATGCTGGGCGTTGCTGACCGCCGCCCGCACCTTGAGCCGGTTGCGGATGATGCCGGGGTCCCCCAGCAGCCGTTGCACATCCTCCTCCCGATAGCCCGCGATCAGGGCCGGCTCGAAGTTGTCGAAGGCGCGCCGGAACCCCTCCCGCCGCAGCAGGATGGTCCGCCAGCTCAGCCCCGCCTGCATCGCGTCCAGCAACGTGTACTCAAACAGCTTCCGGTCGTCATGCACCGGCACGCCCCACTCCTCGTCGTGGTACCGGATCATCAGCGGGTGGTTGGTGGACCATGTGCAGCGGGTGATGGTGGTCATGCGGGCGGGACCTCGGGGGTGGGAGATCGATCACGGCCCATTGTAGCGGGGGAGGGGACGAGGGACCAAGGGGGCGTAGCTGTCGCTCGTAGCAGGTTCGGTGGCGGCTCCCCATTCTCACAGGTCGACGGCAACCGACGCGAGGGAGGGGGCGTAGCGGTAAGAGTTCACATTCGAATAGATCAGTGTCGTGCGACGTAGATTCTCGCTCCGCTCGAACAGTAACGAGCCGACGCGCGAACCGCTTCAATACTCTTCGAGCCCTGCGAGAAGGTTCCACAGCCTCCGTTGTTCGTTGTGCTATCTTGGTTCGCGTACACTCAAATGTGAACTCTTACGCGTAGCGTTCCGAGGGGACCTCCAGGCCGTCCTCGTGCACTCCGACTCCTAGCCTGGCCCGGGGGCACCCCCATTCCCCCGGCAGAAGAGGGCTGCGGCCCTCTGCATGCCCGCCCCGAGGATCGTCACCCGGTACAATGTTCGAAGGCGTCCGAACCCCGGCGCGTTCCCCATTCTCGGAGATGACTGAAGCCAACCGTCATTGAGACCGCTGCTTGGCCACCCTGACGCCCTCACGGCAGCAACCTACGGCCGGTTCGTCCGCCGTTGCGCCCTGCTGGCCATGTTGCCCGATTATCTGGCCAACGGGGAGCCGTATCTCGCCATGAACGCTGTGGTGCTCACCCACGGGGAGGACCGGCAGCTTCGAGCGCTGTCGGAAGCTTTCGTCGGGGCGTTCTTTCTGGCCGCACGGGTGCTCGCCCAAGACGTGACCCGCTTGGAGGAGATGGGCTTCCCCTGGGTGGCCGCGGAGTTGCTGGCGGCCGAGGCGCCCCGCCTGCCGGTGACGGGCCGGTTCGACTACGTGCAGGACCGCGGCGGGCACTGGTGGCTGCTGGAGTTCAATGCCGACACCCCCTCCGGCGTGCGGGAGTCCACCGGTGGGGAGGCGCAACTGTGCCGGTTGCTGCCCCAGGCGGCAGAGATGGAGCGGCCCAACCTCCGGCTCCCGGAGCGCCTGCGCACCGCCTTTGCTGAGAGCCCCGGCCTCTTGGACGAACACTCCGGTGGGCTGGGGTTGGTCACCGTGGCCAGCGAGTTGGAAGACCTGATGCAGATGGCCGCGCTGCAACGGCTGCTCGATGGGATGCCGGAATGGGGCGGCCGGCCGGTGGTCCTCGGTGACGTCGACAACCTGCGCCCGCAGGGTTCCGGCGTCAGCCTGGGCGGAGAGCCCATCAGTGCCCTCTACCGCTACGTTCCCTTCGAGGCGATGTTTGGGACGCCCGCCTTCGCCGCCATCGGCAATGCCGTGGCATCGGGCCATCTCCAGTTAGTCAACGGACTGTTCGGTCTGCTGCTGCAACACAAGGGGCTCATGGCCTGGCTGTGGGAGCACCGCGATGACCGGCTGTTCACGACGGCCCAGCGCTCGGCCATCGCCGGGCATCTTGCTCCCACGTGGTACATTGAGGGCAAGCGGTCGCCCTCAGAACGAGGAGGCCTGGTGGTAAAGCAGGTGTTCGGACGCGAGGGCGAAGAGGTCTTCTTTGGGGATGACCTGACCGCGGTACAGTGGGACGCACTGGCCCGACGTGGGCTGTATGCCGTGCAGACCCGCATCGATGTGGCCCCGTTCTCGGCCGCCGTCGTGACCGACCGCGAACGGGGCATCCGCACCGGCAGCGTCACCGTGGGCGCCTACACCGCGGGATCACGCTTTGCCGGCTACTATTCCCGCTTCGGCGGGCGGATCATCAACTCCCGTGCCCTCTGGTTCGCCACCCTCACCGATCCCCCAGGAGAAGCCGAATGACCGACAACCAACCCCTCGGAGAATCGAGCAACCTCGAGCAGTTGGCGCTTCTGCAGCCGGGCGACCTCGTTGAGATATGGATGGAGCATTCCTACCTCGTGAGCACTGTGTACCGCTGCCGAGAGCGCCTGGACGGTCTCGTCACGGAATGGCGCTGGATCTTCCTGGACGACGGCTCCCTCATCGAAACATCACCCGACGGCTACTACCTCTACCGCGACCATGTGATGATCAAGCAGGGGACGCCGCTCTACGAAGAGATGGCGGCGCGTGATGGCGCTTTGGTCCGGTTCGAGGGGAGGGTGCAGGACGGTACGGTGGGCCGCAGCCCCGTGCACATCACCATCGAGGAGAAGGAGTACCGGGTCGCCAGCACCGGCACCCTGGAGTTCTCGAAGGATGGCCCCGGCCCGGCGTTGATCCCCTGGCAGCAGCTGAGCACAGACCCTGGCGCCAACGTCTATTTTGGCATGGTAGGTGTGGAGGACGAGGACGAGGTGGTGCTGGGCCTATGGGTCAGCCACATCTCGCTGTCCTTCGGCAAGCCGCTGCGTCCCGAACAGATAGCCAACGTGTTCCGGAACCAGCCGAAGGGGCGCTAGCTCAGCCGCATCCAGCCCCGCCCGAGAAACCCGCTACGACACCGCCTGGGCGATGATCAACGCCAACCCGATGATGAACGACCCCGCCATAATGGCGGCAGCCATGTTGCCTTGTGCGAAGATGCTTTCACTGAGTTTGGTCGGAGTGAGCATGTCAAGGACTTTGTACCCGATGAAGAGGAGCGCAAAACCCAACAGCGAAAAGATGACCGAAACCGATGCGTTCGCGAGCAGGTTATCCATGAAACCCCCAAGTTTGGTGTCCATCGACTTACCTGTTGTAGCCTATGGGGGCTTGGAAGCCATGTCAAGGCTGAGCTGCCATCCAAATGACGTGCGACCGGATCGCCCGGGCAGACGGACGCCTGCTGGAGGCGCCTAGAGAAGTAACCCATGAACGACGAAACACGATCCCGCCTTTTCGCCCGTCTGGATAGAGTCACCCGTGTGCCGCTGCTGCTCCTGGCAGTCGTGATGATCTCGCTGTTGACGCTCCCGGAGATCGTCGACCTCGAACCGGAGTTGGTCCTCGCGTTCGACGCCGCCAGCTTCGCCATCTGACGGCAACTAAAAAGCGGACCGTTCAAACTAAGACACTACCGAAATTCGGGATCCCTACCCGCCGAAGAACTTGCCGGGGATAGGCACTGCCTTGATGTGGTGGTTGGCTTCTGAGAAGGCAGATAGGGGCTTGCCGTCGAGGCCGAGCCGGGAGTCGCTGTCCTCCTGCTTGGGGCGTGATCCCGACCCCACCCGGATGATCATGAGGTTGCCGGGGCCGGTGTTCAGATAGCGATAGAAAACCCCCTTGGGGAGCATGATCCCCTCGTGGGCCCCCAGCACCGTCTCGCCCCCGTTCTCGTCGTAGAAGGTGACCTCGCCCTCCAGCACGATGAAGGCGTGGTCCTCGTCCAGGTGCGCGTGCAGCGCGTTCTCGCCTCCCTCGGCGTTCATCTTGGTGTGGATCCACAGTCCGTCGGTCTGGCTCACCTGCGTGGTGACCCGTCCGGCGGACAGATACGGTGTCTTGAGGGAGAAGGTGGTGGCCTTCGGCTTCGCCTCGATCTGGATAGTCGCGGGGTGCTCCTTGCTGACTACCTGCAATCCACGATGATTACGGCTCAGACGGCGGCTAGAGGGGCCGGAGTTTTCAGATGGTAGAGGTCCACCACGTTCTCCCGCAGGATCTTGCGCAGGCTGTCTGGAGCGAGGTGTCCGAGGTCCCGCTCGATGACCTGGCGTGAGCCGGGCCAGGTGGAATTGCCGTGGGGGTAATCGTTCGACCACATGCAGTTGCCCTCGCCCCAAAACGAGAGCAGGTGGCCGCCGGGCGGGTCGTTGAAGAAAGTGCTGTAGAACTGGCGGTTGAAGTAGAAACTGGGCAGTTCCTTGAAGGGGACGGGGCGGCGCTGCGCGAAACGCTGGACGTAGCGGTCCCACTGCGAGATGACGAAGGGGATCCAGCCGATCTCGTTCTCTACCAGCACGAACTTGAGCCTGGGGTAACGCTCGGCCACTCCCGAGAAGATGAGGTCGAACACGGCCGTCATCGCGTCGTGCAGCTTGGTGTTGACGCTGTTGCGGTGGGTTTCGATGCCGACGGACGAAGCGGGCAGGCGGCTGTAGTTGAAGCCGCTCAGGATATGGAGGTTCACCGGCATGTCCAGGGCCTCGGCCGCCTCCCACAACTCGTCGTAGTGATTGCCGGTGAACCGAAGGTGCTCGGGCGGCACCTGCCAGATGAGCGCCCCCACCATCCCCATCTTCTTGCAGCGCTCCAGTTCCTTCACGGCGTTCTTGATGTTGTAGCAGGAGACCATCGGGATGCCCCACAGCCGGTCGGGGGCGGCGGCGCAGTACTCCGCCATATAGTCGTTGCCGATCCGGAAGTACGCCTCCTGCGAGGCCGGGTCCTCCACTGCGAACAGCCGCAGCGCCAGCGTGGTGTAGAGCACCTCGCCGCTCACGCCGTCCCGCGCCATCTCCTGCACCCGCTGCGTCGCGTCGATGCCGCCGGGTTTGTCGTCGGCCCCGGCGCGGTTGAGCTTGGGCAGATGGTCCTTCAGCGAAGCCGGGACCTGCCGGTCCCAGAGGTCGATGGGCTCGATAATGTGGGAATCGGAGGAGATGATGGCTTCGGTGGCCAGGATCTCCCTGACGTTGTTTGCCTGGGTGATGGTGGCCATGTTAACCCTCCCTAACCGTGCTACAAGACGTTTCCTGTACCCGTATTTTGGTCGTAGTTTAAGGGACTGTGCGGCGCTCGGAACCAGCCTCGGCCTGATCGCCCGCCCCACCCCAGAAAAAACAGGAGAATTCTATGTGGGGGGCACCCCCACTCCCCCGGCAGAGGGCTGTCGCCCTCGTGCACTCCCACTTCCGAACCCGGCCGCCCCGCAACAGTGAACTCGTACGTTTTCCCCGTGCCCTACCCCCTCGGCAGGCCAAGGCCCCGTTGCGCGATGACGTTGCGGTTGATCTCCGACGTCCCCAGACCGATGGTGTAATAAACGGTTTCTTTATACATCATTTCGATGCGGCCCTGAAGCGGGGTGTACTTGGAACGGCGGTTCAACTGGCCGTACAGCCCCATCATGTTCATGGCGGTGCTGGCCAAACGCTGGCTCACCTCACCGCCCATGATCTTGGAGGCCGAGTTCTCCCGTGTGGGATCCATGCCGTTGACCTGCGCCCAGATGGCCCGGTAGAACACCCAGCGCGCCAGGTCGATCGCGATGGCGAGTTCGGCCAGCCGGTTCCTCACCTCGGGCCGCTTCCCGATGGGTCGGCCGTTGTAGGCCGTGCTCGCGACGAAGCCGGTCACGTCGTCCAGCAGCCGCTTGGCCTGGGTGGCGCGGTTGATGCCGCCCCGCTCCGAGGAGAGCGCCGACACCAGCAGATACCAGCCCTCGTTCTCCCGCCCCACCAGATGGTCCTTGGGCACCCGCACGTCTTCCAAGAACACCTCGTTCTGGGCGTGAGCGCCGGTGAGGTTGATCAGCGGCCGCACCGTCACCCCGGGCGATTTCATGTCCACCAGCAGGAAGCTGATGCCGCGGTGCTTGGGCACCTCGGTATCGGTGCGGCAGGCCAGCAGGCCCCAGTCAGCCAAGTGAGCGCCGGTGTTGAACACCTTCTGCCCGTTCACCACGTAGTCGTCCCCCGTCAGCACCGCCCGGGTGCGCAGCGAGGCGAGGTCGGAGCCGGATTCGGGCTCGGTGAAGAGCTGGCACCAGGAGTAGTCGGCGTTGGCAATCGGACCGAGGAAGCGGCGCTTCTGGTCGTCGGTGCCGGCATGCATCAGCAGGGGCGCCACCACCATGTTGCCGCCGTCCCAGGCGCCGGGGAAGCGGTGGTACGTGACTTCCTCGCTGAAGATGAGCTGCCGCCACGCCCCGTAGCCCAGCCCCCCGTAGGCCTCAGGCCAGTGCATGACCCGCCACTTGGTGGGCAGGAGTTTGCGGGCAAACTCCTGGGCGTAGACCTCCTCTTCCTCTTCATCCAGGTTCATCTCGTCCCAGTTGGGTGGAATCGTCTTGCGGATGAAGCTCCGCACCTCGCTGCGAAACGCGTTGTCTTCAGGGGTCCAGCCGAAATCCATGCCGCTATCCTCACGAAAAGATTGCCGCGCCCGCGCTCTCCCGCCGCGGTCACAGCTTAGTACGGAGGGGGTTCCGCTGTCTAACCCTAATGGATGGTGCGTCGGCCAGAGTTGAGGGCTGCCGGGCTCAGGAGCGGGAGTGCACAAGGGCGGTAGCCCGCCTGGTTGTCCTGATCTCGTCGAAGGGCCGGGGGCGTGGGGGCGCCCCCAAACAGAATTCTCCTCTTTCCCCTGGGGTGGGGGGAGTCGCTCGCATCGCCCCAACCCTCAGAAGCCGTCATCAGCTGCAGCCGTGCAGGCAGGCGGTGGTGAAAAATGCCAAGAAATGCGCCATCACGAAAACCGGTACCGTGACCACCATGGCGCGCGCCCATAGCCGCTTACGGTGGGTTGCATGCACGGCGATCAGCGCGATCCCGGCGGCGATGAGTTCGAGCCATACGGCCGGCGCGGGCAGCGGAGCAAAAGCATGCGCCATGGTGAACAGGGCCACGGGCCCAGCTCCCAGCGAGCCGGCCAGCATGCCGCACCAGAGCGGCGCAGGGACGCGGAGTGCCGAGCGGGCCGGCGGGTCGGACCGGGTGGCCGGTGTTGCCCGGCCGGCGTCCCTCGTCTGGTGCCACATCAAGAAGCCGAGCAGTTCCATGATCCACTCCCTCCCCCACTACGCCCCGCCTCGGGGCGGGAGTCCAGAGGGCGCTGCCCTCTGGCAGGAGGTGCGGGGGATGTTCCCCCGCTTTCACTTCGTACCCTGAACAGCTACCTGCAACGCTCGCCAGGGCGTTGCAGGTAGCTCTGGCATCAACTCCCTCAGATCACTGGATCAACGACACCGAGAAGTTGCGCGTGTCGTCCTGACGGGCGATAGCGGCTTCGTTGGCGGCCAGGAAGTACTTCACGCCGGGCTGGGGCACGATCTCCGGATTGCTGGGTGGAACGTCCAGACGCCGGGTGTTCCAACTGTTGGCGTTGCACCAGATGGTCTGGCCCTCCTTGGTCAGGATCCAGTTGATGAAGAGCTTGGCGGCGTTGGGATGTGGCGCCCGGTTGATCAGGAACAGGGCGCCTGCGGTGCTGACCGAGCCCGCGTCGTCCAGGTTCAGGCCCCGGGCGTTGGCGCCGATCCCCTCCTGCCGGAACGACTTGAGGAAGTTTTCGATGGCACCCAGGCCCCAGGCGTAACGGCCGCGGGCCACACCCTCGACAATCGCCCGGTCGTCGCGGGTGAAGGTGGGTTGCTGGTCCACCAGCAGTTTTCGCACAAAATCGTCGCCGAAGTTGTCCCGCAGCGACGCCAACATCGGGTTGGACCCACCGGTGCGGACGTCCGCCATGATGATCTTGCCCTGCCACTTGGGGTTCAGGAGGTCCCGCGCGCTCTTGATCTCGCCGTCTTTGACCTGGTTGGTGTCGATGATGAACCGGGGGATGAGCTCGCCGGACATCACGTAGGCGACCTTTTTATCGGTATCGGGGAAGCCCGCCTCAAAGCCGTTGCGCCAGAGGGTGTCGTCCTTCACATCGGGACGGAAGATCACCTCCCGGATCGAATCGAAGGCGCCGGTCGGGCGCAGAGTGAGCAGCATGCTCTGCACCGCGGTCAGCGCCACATCGAAGCTGTAGATGCCCGCTTTGCGCTCGTCGATCACCTTGGGCATGTACAGGGTGGCCGAGGTGAACTGCTGCATGTCCACCGTCACGCCGGGGAACGCCGCCATGAAGGCGTCGACACCCTTCTGATAGCCGGGCCCGGAGAGGCCCAGCAGGTTCAGCTTCCCCTCCTGCTTGGCCGCGGCCACCAACTTGTCCCACTCGTCCTCCCAGGCCGCCCGGGCGGCTGGAGCCGGTGGGCGTGCCTCGTTCCCGCCCGTTGCCGGTGGCGCGGCGGCCGGGCTGCACGCCATGGCGCCGGCTGCCGCCAATAGCCCGGTTCCGGCCGAAAGAAACCCTCTTCTATTCATCATCGAAGCCATCAGGGGCCTCCTGCATTGTTCCTTGCCCGTTGCGCTCCCGGTCTGGGGAGCAGGCGACTGCCCAAACGGTAGGCTCTCTTCCGAGGAACGTCAAGGACACGGCTCGCCTCGTATTTTCTCAGTGTCGCGAGTTGCCGGAGTCCATCGGGGCAGGTGTGGAGAGGGCGGCAGCCCTTTCCCAGGGGTTGTGGGGGTGCCCCCCACGAACAACGCTCTTCTTTTTCTCTTGGGGTGGGGCTCCGGAAGACCAAGAGCCGCTCTTCACTGACAAGTCATCACCTGAAGACAGAGTACTTGCCTCGCCTCGCCCGCCGATTGGTCTCAGCTCCGAGGGGGCACGGCGATGTGACGGCCCCACGTGCGTTATCATTGGTGAAGCAATCGACACCGAGGAGATGCCCATGCTTGAGATCGGCCAGCAGGCCCCCGGCATCACCGCCACCGACCACACCGGCAGGGCCTTCGACCTCGCCGGGATGCGGGGCAAAAAGGTTTGGCTTTACTTCTACACCTCGCCGGGCGGCAAGAACTGTACCGCCCACGCCTGCGGCTACCGCGACAACCTGGCGCAATTCACGGCGAAGGGCATCGAGATCGTCGCCCTCAATGATCGTCCCGCCGCCGAGCAGCGGGAGTGGGTGGAGCGGGAGGGCCTGCCCTTCCTGGTGCTCTCCGACCCGGACCGCGCCATCGCCAAGGCGTACGGGATCTGGGAGGACGGGGCGGAGCGCTACGTGGCCAACAACGGCGGCGGCCGGCGCCCCGCAGTGCTGATCGACGAGCAGGGCAAGATAGCGATGGTGCTGCCGGACCTGATGACGGTCGAGGACGATCTGGCGGCGCTGGGAGCGGTGTGAGGGTGGGGGAGTCCGGCACAGAACCCCCCAACAAGTAACCGTTCAGATGTAATTGGGGGCGTCGATCCCCCATTGAGGCCGAAAGGATTCATAAGCGTCGAGTCCAGAACCTCGCCCACCCTTTTGCCGACGCCCCCACCCTCCCTTTGCTATACTGAGGATCTGAGGGGTGGAGGAGGCGACGCACATGGATCACGAAATGTGCCCGGTGGCCGAGGCGGCAAAACTGTTGGGAGACAAGTGGACGCTCATCGTGCTCCGGGACCTCGCTGCGGGCCCCAAACGGTTCAAGGAACTGGAGCGTCGGGGCGAGGGGATCAGTCCCAGCATCCTGGCCGGGCGCTTGCGCGCCCTGGAGGAGCGGGACATGGTCACCCGCACCAGCTACAACGAGATCCCGCCCCGCGTCGAGTATGAACTGACCCTGAAGGGCCGGGACGCTCTCCCCGTCATCGAGGCGCTCGGCAGCTACGGCATGCGCTGGCTGATGCCCGACGGCGCGCAGACCTCGTGGCGCCCGGCTGCGGTGGGTTAGAGTCCCCCCCCGGCACCGCCGGGAGGCATGATTCGGTCAGTGGGCGTTCTCAAGGCTGGAACGCCCCTTCCATGTTCAGCTCCCCGATCCGCGCGCCAAGACAACCCGTCTGGTCCGTCGCTCCGATGGGCCGGCCGGCGCCTGCCAATTAGCCGCTACGCCGCCGCTACGCCGCCGCTTCGGCGCTCCCGGCACTCAGCAGTTCCATTTTTCGTGGGCATTTGGACCCGATGGTTTCCGGCGCCCATCAGGCGCCGCTTGTTCACTACCAGCGTAGCCGCCCAAGTTTTCAGCGCCGTTACAGTCCGGTTACCATACGGTTACGGTCTGGTTACCATGGTGTGAACACGGTATGACGCGGGCGTGGCGGCACCCCGCCTGGGGATCTATTCCGTGTCAGGGGATCAGGAGGTAAGAGCCACGCCCCCCACCTCAGGAAGAAAAGAGGAGAATTCTATGTGGGGGACACCCCCACTCCCCCGGCAGAGGGCTGCCGCCCTCATGCACTCCCGCTTCTGAGCCCGGCAGTCCCTCACCTGTGACTCTTGCCCCACCTGCCATCACACGCTTGATCCGGCGCTCAGGTGCTATAATCCGGGCTGAACATCCGTTCCGAAGGACCGCCCTTTGCGCGTGCTGGGCATTGATCCTGGGCTGAATATCACCGGTTATGGCGTGGTGGACCGCACCGGCCGCCGCCTGTCCATCGTCGAAGCGGGCGTCATCCGCCCGGGGCGCGCCGATCACCCCCTGGAGGAGCGGCTGGATGTGCTGGCCACCGGGCTCGAATCGGTGATCGCCCAATTTCACCCCGAGGCTATGAGCCTGGAGCAGGTTTTCAGTCACAGTAAGTTCCCCATGGCGGCGCTCTGGATGGCCCACGCCCGCGGGGTGGTCTGCCTCACCGCGGCGCGGGCCGGCATCCCGGTGCATAGCTACGCCCCCACCATGGTCAAGCTGTCGCTGGTGGGGCAGGGCCGGGCCACCAAACAACAGGTGCAGCACATGGTGGCGGTGCGGTTCGGGCTGCCCAAGCCGCCCGAACCCCCCGATGTCGCCGATGCGCTCGCGCTCGCCATCACTCACCTCGAGGCGACGGCGCATCCGGCGCTGGCCGTCGTGGACTAACCGCGGAGGAGACCATGGATTACGGCTTTCGGGTCCCGGTGCGGGGGGCGCTCACCGCCCCCGAGCATATGTCGGCGCTGGCGCGCCATGCAGAGGCCCTCGGTTTCGCCTTCATCTCTTCGCCGGACCACGTGGTGATGCCGGCTGCGACTGAATCGGAATACCCCTACGGCGGCACCGCCGCCTTCCAGGTGAAGACCAACGAGGGCGAGTTCCTGGAGGAGTTGACGGTGCTCAGCTTCATTGCTGGCCAGACCAGCCGGGTTCGCCTGCTCACCTCGGTGCTGGTGGTGCCCTACCGGCAGCCGGTGCTGGCCGCCAAGATGTTCGCCACGCTGGACTACCTTTCGAAGGGCCGGGTGGTGGTCGGCTGCGGCGTCGGCTGGCTGCGGGAGGAGTTCGAGGCGTTGAACGCCCCTCCTTTTGAGGACCGCGGCGCCGTGACGGACGAGTACATCCGGGTGTTCAAGGAACTGTGGACCAATCCCCGGCCCACCTTTGACGGCAAGTACGTCCGGTTCCCCGCGCTTGTTTTCGAGCCGCGCCCGGTGCAGCAGCCTCACCCTCCCATTTGGATCGGCGGCGAGTCGAACGCGGCGCTGCGGCGGGTGGTGCGGTTGGGCGACGGGTGGTATCCCAGCGCCGGCAGCGGCGAGGTGGACACCCCGGAGCGCTTCGCCGTGCGGGTAACCCAGTTGGGCCGCATGCTGGAGGAGGCGGGCCGGGACCCGGCAACCGTCGACATCGGGGTGGGCACCGGCAAGTTCAACCAGGGGAAGGCCGAACGGGCGGCCGGCGGCGGGCGAGCGGCCCTGACCGGCAGCACGGAAGAGGTGGCGGACGATATCCGGGCATATGAGCAGGCCGGCGCCCAGCATCTGCTGGTGCGCTTCCCCGGCGAGACGAGGGACGAACTTGCGGACAACATGGAGCGTTTCATAAAAGAAGTGGCGCCGCTGGTGAGCGGATGATCGCATATCTCTCCGGTGTGCTGCGGCGCATCTCCCCCGACAGCCTGCGGGTGCTGGTGGCCACCGACAGCGGCGTGGGCTACGAGGTGCTGCTGCCCTTCTTCGTGAAGCGGGCGCTGGAAGAGGAGGGCAAGGAAGGGCAGCGGGTCGAGTTCGAGACCTACTACTACGCCACCGACCGCCACCCGGCGCCCATCCTCATCGGCTTCCTGCGGGAGCACGAGAAGACCTTCTTCGAGCAGTTGCTGGCGGTGGAGGACATCGGCCCCTCCAAGGCGGCCAATGCCCTGGTGTTCTCGGTTTCCACCATCGCCGCCGCCATCGAGGACGGCGATGTCGCCATGCTGCGGCGTCTGCCCGGCATCGGCGAGCGGACCGCCAACAAGATCGTGGCGACCCTGAAGGGCAAGGTGGCAGAATGGGCCCTGCTGCGGGATGAGGGCTACGACACCATCCCCAAGGCCGCCAAAGAGGACCGCAGCGAACTGACCGGGGTCGTCATCGAGGCGCTGGTGGGGCTGGGCTACCGCCGGCCCGAGGCAAAGGCCAGAGTCGATGCGGCACTGGACCGCACCCCGGAACTGCAGGACGAACAGGCGCTGATCCGGGAGGTGTTCCGGGCCGAGCGCAACCGGTGATTTCGCGAGGCCCCATGATCACCATCCTCATCGCCTACGATGAACGCGGCCGGGCCATGGAACCGCTGGCCGAAGCGGCCGCCGAGGGGGCCGGCTCCATCCCGGGCGCAGAAGCCATCGTGCGCGCCATCCAGCACGCCACGCTGGATGATGTGCTCAACGCCGACGGGCTCATCCTCGGCTCGCCCAACTGGAGCGGCATCTCGGCTCGCATCAAGGAGTGGCTCGATACCGGCGAGGACCTCTGGGAGTATCAGATGCTGGTGGGCCGGCCCTTCGGCGCCTTCAGCAATGCCCGTTCCCGCGCCGCGGGCAACGAGGCGACGCTCCTGCAACTCTGGCATCCCCTCATCGCCAACGGCATGATCCCAGTCGGCCTGCCCTGGAGCAACGTCATGCGGTTCAGTTCCAGCTCTTACTACGGCCCGGTGGCGGTCGGGCCGGCCACCGTCGATGACCTGGAGCAGGCGCGCATCCTGGGCCGGAGGGTGGCCGAGGTGGCGCGGCGGCTCGACCGGCGGGGGTTGGGTGTGGTGTAACACCGGCGCCAATCGACGTTCGCACCGAGCCGATTCCGATGTGTTGCAATTGGGTTCGTCCGCAGGCCCGGCCAAAAGACCGGGCAACCCCGTACTTTCGTACCTATTCCGTCGGGTCCGCTTCCGCTACAGTGAATTCGTGGGATCATTCGCCAAACCCACTGAGTCACAACCATGTGCGGCGGTATTTCGATGAGCATGCAGGAGCCGATGGCGCGCACTAACACCAGGCCCGCCGCCTCCCCTTCCGAGGAAGCGGTTTTTGCGACGCTGCAACTGGTCCAAGCCCTATCGGGCATGGAACGGCCCTTCATTGCTCAGACCAATGAGGGAACCTTTGAGTTCACGGGGTTGTCCGCGGATGGGCAGGGACCCGAAGCTATCGCCCTCGGCCCCTCAACGGCAACCTACTGCGCACGGGTGGTGGCAACCGGGGCGCCCCTGGCGGTTGACAATGCCCATTTTGAGGACCCAACGCCGGGGTGAGGCGGCCGGACCGGACCGGAGATTCCGCAGCGTCATCGCCGTGCCCCTGATGTTGAGTTCCGGGGAAGTGTTCGGTGTGTTGGGCGCCCTCCATCCCCTGCCGCGCCGCGGCGGGTCCGAGGAGCTGGACCGCCTCGACCAGCTCGGGCGCCTGGTGGCCAACGAATTCGAACACACGGAACTGATCGTCCAGCTCCGGAGGGAGCACGAGTTGGCCGAGCGCAGGCGTCGCATATCGGAGGGCTTGCAGGAGTCCATTGAGCTCCTCGACTCCGGCATATCGCTCTCGGAACTCCTGGGCACGGTGGCGGGCAATGCCACCGCCGCGTTGGGCGCCGGCGCCGTGGGCATCTATTTCTTGAGCGACGACGGCGGCTCCCTGCACCTTGCTGCCTCCGCAGGACTCGATGCGGCGTTGGCGGCACGTCTTGCCTGGCCGATTGGCCTGGGCCCGACCGGTGCTGCGCTGGCCCAGCACGACTGCTTTCTTGCGAGCTGCGATGAAACGGTCGATGAACTGGCATCGCAACGGCAACCGGACGACGAACTGCTGCTGGCGGCTTCGGCGCTTGCGGCGCGCTTCGGGTTCGAGTTGGCCGTGCCCGTGCTCTACGGCGGAAGCGCCGTGGGGTCCATCTCGTTCTGGTACGAGACCTCGCCGGAACCGCTCAGGGATCACTTGGTGCTGGGCCGTTCGCTGGCCGACCAGGTGGGCCTGGCCTTGGCGCACCATCGCCTGCAACAGCAGGCCGCCATGCTGGCAGGCCAGACGGAGCGGAACCGCTTGGCCCGCGATCTTCATGACGGCGCCACCCAAACGCTGTTCGCGGCGTCGCTGTTGGCGGATACCCTCCCCGCCATCCTGGCGCCCGACCCCGCCCAGGCAAGTGAAGCGGCCCAGGAGATCGGGCGCCTGTGCCGCGGTTCCCTGATAGAAATGCGGTCGCTGCTGCTGGAACTGCGTTCAGAAAGCCTGGAAGGGATGTCGCTCGCAGAGATTCTCTCTCAGTTGTGCGCAGCTTTCGAAGCGCGCTCCATGATCCAAGCTACGCTCCAGGCTCAGGCGCCCCCGCCGGTGGCGGTGGCCGTGAAGCGGGCCGTGTTTCGGGTAGCCCAGGAAGCCCTGGGCAACATCGTTAAACACGCCCGCGCGACCGAGGCCACCGTCACGATGGCTCCCTATGGCGGCGGCGGCTTGGTGCTCACCATCAGTGACAATGGCCGGGGCTTCGACCCACCCAGCATCCGGCCCGGTCACTGGGGCCTCAAACTCATGCAGGAGCGGGCCTCGGATATCGGCGCACGGTTAGAGGTCAGCAGCCGGCCCGGCGGCGGCGCCACGGTGCAATTGCAGTGGGATGGTCCCGAGGGTCCCGCTGCGACTGATCACCACAGAGACGGCGGCGCGGCCTTCCGGTTACCGGGGTGACCGGAAGGCCGCGCCGCGTGCTGATTGTCGAAGACCAACTCATGGTCCGGCGCGCATTGAGACTGGCGTTCAGAGCCTTCGACGACATAGAAGTTGTCGGGGAGGCGGTGGACGGCCCCGAAGCGCTGGAGGCGTGCGGCCAGTTGCTCCCGGACCTGGTGCTGCTGGACCTCATCCTGCCCACCACCAATGGGGCGCAGGTGACGCACCTGTTGAAGCAGCGCCACCCCGAGGTCCACATCCTCGGCCTGACCAGCTTCGTGGACAGCCCTCTGGTGACCGAGATGCTGCGGGCGGGCGCGGCCGACTGCCTCCAAAAAACGGTGACGCCGTCTGAGATGGTGGCCGCAATCCGCCGCGGCGTCGGACGGCCCGCCCAAAGTCATCCACAGATTGAGGATGTATGTAAGATTGCTTCATGGATGAGTTCATTGCAGAGGGGCCGTTGGGTTGGGGAGTGGGAGTGCACGAGGGCTGCCGCCCTCTGCCGGGGGTGTGGGGGTGTCCCCCAAAGAGAATTCTTCCCTCTTTTTCTGGGGTTGGGGGTGGAGGTTCATGCCGCCGGCTCCTGACCACCCAATGAACATCTTCTTCGACGTCGACCTCACCATCATCAGCGAGGACGGCACACTGCGTCCCAGGGTGCCCGAGGTGTTCCGCCGCCTGGTGGAAGACGGCCACAAGGTCTACTTGTGGTCCGGCAATGGCATCCGGTGGCCGGTGGTGGACCGTTTTGGCCTGCGGGAGTGGGTGTCCGACTGCTTCTTCAAGCCGCTGTACGACCACCGGCAGGCGCTGGCCCGCCAGGGGTTTCCGGTCCATCCTGACTTCTGCGTGGACGACTACCCCGAGGTGGTCACCGAGTTCGGCGGGGTGCACGTGCTGCCCTACGGTGAGCCGGACCCCGGGGACCAGGAGATGGTGCGGGTGTACGAGACGGTGCGGGCGTGGGCGGGGTGAACAACCTCCTGGAAGTCCTTGCGGCTTCCACCAAGCTCGGGCTGACCTCGTTCGGCGGTCCCGTCGCCCATATCGGGTACTTCCACCAGGAGTACGTGGTCCGCCGCAAGTGGCTAGACGACCACACCTACTTCGACCTCGTCGCGCTCTGCCAATTCCTACCTGGGCCGGGCAGCAGCCAGATCGGGCTCGCGCTGGGGTTGCTGCGGGCGGGCCCGTTGGGAGCCCTGGCTGCATGGCTCGGGTTCACCCTGCCCTCGGCGGTGGCGCTGGTTGCCTTCGCCTACGGTGTCGAACGGCTTGCCCCCGAGCAGAGCGCCGGGTGGATTCACGGCCTCAAAATCGTGGCGGTCGCGGTGGTGGCGCAGGCCCTGTGGAGTATGGCCCGAACGCTCTGTCCCGACCGCGAGCGGATCTCTATAGCCCTGCTTGCGTGCATAGGGATTCTGGCGTGGCCGCTGCCGCTCATACAGGCGATGGTGATCGCTCTGGGCGGCGTCATCGGCTGGCGTTTCCTGCGGACGGCGGAGGAGCTGCAGCCGGTGCGGCTGCCGGTGCCCTACGGTCGCCGTCTGGGAGCCGCGCTCCTGGTGGTCTTCATCGCCTCGCTGATCGCGCTGCCCGTGGCGCGGCAGTTGTTCCCAAGCCATGCATTGTCGCTGTTCGACAGCTTCTATCGCTCCGGCTCACTCGTATTCGGCGGCGGGCACGTGGTGTTGTCGCTGCTCCAAGCCGAGGTCATACCGCCGGGCTGGGTGAGCAACGAGCAGTTCCTGGCGGGTTACGGCGCAGCCCAAGCGGTGCCGGGCCCGCTGTTCACCTTCTCCGCCTACCTGGGGGCCGTGATGGGGCCGGAACCGAACGGGTGGCAGGGGGCGGCCATTGCGCTGGTGGCCATCTTCCTGCCATCGTTCTTCTTGGTCTTTGGCATCCTGCCGTTCTGGGACGACCTGCGGGCGCGCTCGCAGGTCCGTTCCGCGCTGGGCGGCGTCAACGCCGCCGTGGTCGGGATTCTGCTGGCCGCTCTCTACACCCCGTTGTGGACCAGTGCCATCGTCCGGCCCCCGGACTTCGCGCTGGGCATCGCGGCATTCGGGCTCCTGATGTTCTGGCGGGTGCCGCCGCTGGTGGTGGTGCTGTTTTGTGCGGTGGGAGGGTATGGGTTGGGGTTTATGTGAGGGCGGTGCCCTCGTCTGCGGCAACGGGGCTAGCCTCTACTCTTGGTGGCGATTCCCTCGGGAATGTCGCTCCAGGCGCGGGCACGTGATCCTGAATGGCTGGCACTGATAACCGAGGGGGTCATGGCCGCTACTCGTTCCCAGGTTGCACCATCCTCGAGAGCCCTCACCACCATCTGCTGCCAGTCTGCCAGTCTGCCAGTCTGCCGGATGTTGGGTTTTCCATCGCAGGACGACCAACGTCAGTCCGTTTTTCGCGTGCTCGAAAGCGTAGGCTTGGGACGGGATTCCCGTATCCCTTGTCATCAATACCCGGTGCCCACGTTCCAGCAGCGCCGCCATCAGTTCGGCGTCGGGCCGTATCGGCAGGCCAATCTCTTCCCACGTCTTGATGTCGAAGCGGACGGCCTTGAGCGCCGTTGGTGACGGCGCGGGAACATCGGCATCCGCGATGAGACTCACGCGGCGTCTTCCAAGAACCTCTCATACTGTTCTGCGTTCGCCACCTGGGCTTCCGTTAACGAGGGATAGGCCGCCAGTGGTTCTCCTCCGGAGCGGAGCACCGACATTACCGCTCTGGTGGGAATGCGCGTTCCTTTGATGGTCGGCAGGCCACCAAGCACCGCGGGATCCACGTCGATGTAAGGGAACCTAGCAGGAGGAACCAATTCTTCCTTGAGTTCTTGAAGCAACTCTGGAAAAAAGACGATGTGGAGCCCTTTTTGAGGGCCACGGGATGCCGCAATCGGGTTCACTTCGGGGCGTTCATGCAGTATCGCCACCACCACGCCACCCTGGACAGCGATGGCGGACCGCATCCAGGCATCATCGGCGCCGGTGAGATACCGCAACGTTTCCAACGCGGTCCGAATTTCCCTCGCCTTCGCCCCCGCCTGTTTTAACCGCACGATCAACCGAATGAGCAGCAAGTCTTGGTAGCTGTAGGTGTTCTCGGTCGTCTTCGGAGATACACGAAACGGCGACGCCTTCAGCAGGTTGGCTTTAGCCCAGGCTTGGAAGCTCTGGTACCTGATCTTGGCAATGCGCGCGGCTACCCGCGGCGAATATGTGCCCCTTTGCAAGAGAGTCGTTTCAGGTTTCATTGGCCCCTCCTGTGGCGAATCGGTCGCCCCCTGGCTTCGCCTCAGTTCACCCGGCGCGCAACCCCTGCCCAGAACTCCTCCCGCAACTCGAACTTCTTGAGCTTGCCAGTAGCGGTACGAGGAAGAGCGTCGACGAAGCGGACGCCGGTGGGCACCTTGAAGTGCGCCATGTTGTCCCGGCAGAAGTCGATAAATTCCTTCTCTGTCGCCGTTTTCCCCTCCCGCAGCACCACCAGCCCCATCACCGTTTCGCCCCATTTCTCCGAGGGCACGCCGATGACCGCCGCCTCCAGCACCGAGGGGTGCTTGTAGAGCACGTCCTCCACCTCGATGGAGGAGATGTTCTCGCCGCCCGAGATGATGACGTCCTTGGCGCGGTCCACGATGTTGATGTAGCCGTCCGAGTTCACCGTGGCCAGGTCGCCGGTGAAGAAGTAGCCGTTGCGTATCGCCTTGGCGGTCTCCTCCGGCTGCTGCCAGTAGCCTTCGAACACCACATTGGAGCGCGCCGCCACCTCCCCGATGGCGGTGTCGTCCCAGGGGACCTCCTCGTCGTTGGCGCCGAACACCCGGATATCGACGCCCACCGCGTCGTGCCCGGCGCGGGCCTTCAGGCGGTACACGTCGTTGCCCTGCACGTTGAGGTGGGGTTTGACCTCGGCCACGGTGAGGATGGGCGAGGTCTCGGTCAGCCCGTAGATCTGCATGAACTCCCAGCCCAACTCCTTCTCCAGCCGCTCCACAAACCGCTGGGGCGGGGGAGCCCCGGCGATGGTGAAACGGGGTCGCGTGGTGATTTTATGTTTGTCCTTATCGGGATAGTCCAAGATCGCCGCCAGCACCGCCGGCGCCATGCAGGCGAAGGTCACCTTTTCGTTTTCGATGAGCCGGTACATGTCGGCGCCCACCACCCGGCGCAGCACCACATGCTTGGCCCCCATGGCCGTCAGGGCGAAGGGTCCGCCCCAGCCGTTGGCGTGGAACATGGGGAGCGTCCACATCTCCACATCGTGGTGGTTGATGCGGAGGTGGGCGATGAAATTGTAGGCGTTGATGTAGCTGTTGCGGTGGGTGATCATCACCCCTTTCGGCCGGGCCGTGGTGCCCGAGGTGTAGTTGATGCTGTAGAGGTCGGACTCCTTGAGGCCGGGATCGGGCGGCGGGGTGGTTGGCAGCCCCTGGATCAGCGCCTCCCAATCGAGCCAGCCGGGGGGGAGGCCGGCGTTGCCGAAGCGGGCTACGATGTAGTGCTGCACGGTGGGCAGCTTGGACCGCAGCGTATCCATCACCTCGGTCAGGTCGCTGTCCACCAGGAACACCTTGGCGCCCGAGTGGTTTCCGATGAACTCGAAGTCCGAGGCGATGAGCCGGTAGTTGATGGGGACCAGCACCGCGCCGATGGCGCCGGTGGCGTAGAACGCTTCCATGAAGTGGTGGCTGTTGGGACTGAGGATCGCGACCCGGTCGCCCTTGCCCACCCCGAGGTTCTTCAGCGCATGGGCAAACTTGTAGCAGCGGGCGCCGTACTGGGCGTAGGTGAAGCGTTTGTCGCCGTCCACCAGCGCCTCTTTGGGACCGTAGAGTTTGATGGCCCGCGCCAGGAAATCATTGACCAGCAGTGGTACTTCCATGGTGATGCTCCTTCTTGGGTTCTCCGGCGTCGTGACCCACAGGACCGCGGTGCGATGAGTTTCGGTGGCAGTGTGCCAAAAACTGAGGCGCTGCACAAGCGGTCTTGCATCGTGCCACTGGAGCGAGGCTTCGCCGGCCGCCGGAACGAACGCCGGCGAGATTCCTCACGTCCGGGCGCTCGAAACCCGTCAGAGAATGCAACGGGGCGCTAGCATGAAACCCACGAAGTCACACGGTCGGCTTGGGCCCGCGGAACATCGCGAGCAGTCGCAGGGCTTAGCCGGCACAGTTCTTATCAGCTAGGGCAAGGAGATAGGCGTGGGAAGAATGCTAAGTATGGCGAATTTCGGGGCGGTGCTGGCTGTCATCCTGTTCCTGCAGACCGGCTTTCGTGAACCTTCTCAACTCTTTGGCCAGCTGGCCGCCACAGCGAGTAACTCCATACCGTCGTTCAGCGTATCGTCGCCGCAGCCTGCAGGGGTCGTCGGTGCGCAGGCGCAGGAGCCGTCAGGCGCCGAGCACGTCGTTATCCTAGTCATGGATGGGGGCTCGCTAGGATCACACCTTCGGAGACCCGGAGCGACGCCACGTACCTGAGATGGCTGAAAACCTCGCCCCTCGGGGTCTGTTGATGACAAACTTCGCTAACCTTGGACATACGGTGACGGTAAGCGGGCATGCGACCATTGCGACTGGATGGGAAGAGCAAGTCTATGGCGAGGAACAGGGACATTTTTCCCATCAGACGCTGTTTGAGCGAGCGCTGCGGGAACTCGGTTTTCGAGCCGAGGACGCCTGGCTGGTGCTTGGTAAGAACAAGTTGGGGATGATGTTTGACCGTTCCATTGGCCAGCATGAGTATCGTCCCAGCATCTGGGCAAAAGACACGGATGACGCGGCGGTGGCGGGTCAAGTATGGAGCGTACTTTCTGAACACCGGCCGAGGCTGCTTCTGGCCGCATTGTGGGCTCAACGCCAGGTCCTCCAGGGGGACGTACCGGGCGGCCTCGTCGATGCGGCGGCGCAGCAGGCCGCCCGGCTCCAGCGCCGGGTCTTTGCTGCTGACCAGCCCCAGCACCACCGCCTTGCCGCGGGGAATGAAGCGTAGGGGCTCGAAGGTGCCGGCGCGTTCGGTGTCGTATTCCAGCAGGAAGCGGTCGACCTGCAGCCCGCCAAACAGCTGCTCGGCGATGGCGTCGTAGCCGCCCTGGGCGTACCACTTGCTCTGATTATTGCCGCGGCACACATGCAGTGCCAGGGCCACCTCCGGCCGCCGGGCACCCGCCAGCACCTCGTTGTCGGCGGCAATGGCGGCATCGAAGAAGCGGTCGGGGTCCTCGCCCATTCCCCGCAGGTGCTCCCGCCACTTGGGGTCAACAAAATAGCTGTAGCGTGGGGCGTCGAGTTGAATGTAGCCCACCCCTTCCGAG
>SHYD01000058.1 GCA_009692945.1 Dehalococcoidia bacterium
GAGCAGCCGTTCGGACTCCTTGATGGTGATCTCCGCGAAGGAAGAGGCGAGGATATCCAGGGCGTTTTCCAACGCGGTCAAGGGCGTCCGGAATCTCATGGGCCAAATTGTGCAGCAATTGCTCCCGGTCCTCCTCCCGCGCATGGACTGCCTGCCGTTGCAGCAGCAGCCGGTGCCTCAGCCGCTCGATTCCGGCCGCCAAGGGTTCAAATTCCGGGCTTTCGGTGGGTGGTATCGGAGATTCGAGGTCGCCACCGGCTAACGCAGCCAGGGCAGCGATGGAGCGAGTCATATCGGCTGCATCGGACAACATTCCCAGTTCGAATTCCCGGGGCGTCGGAATCTATGGCAAGAGCAGGGGTTACTTTTGGGCGCCAACGCTCCAACCTAGTAAACGCTGGCTGGGTGGGTTTAATACAGCGGGCAGATGCTTGGGGGAGCTGATGCCAAGGGGCTCGGAAAGCGGCGGCAGTTGGCAGCCGGATGGCAGGGATGTCTGACCCAAAACTCCCCTGTGATCTCCAACTGGCGAGATGGCTCGGGCGAGGGTGCGCTCTGCGGTTCAGCCCGCTGCTGGCTGCTCCGGGCTGGGCCGGGCGGGCGCGTAGCTGCTGCGGAGGGTGGTCTCCCGCAGGAATAGGGTCGATATCACCCCTGCTGATGCGATCAGCGCTCCCGCCAAGAACACCGTTTGCAGTGAGTCGGCGAGCGATAGCCGGACCGCGTCCATGGCGATGGTAACCGCGTGCGCCCCGCCACCCTCCAGCCCCGACATAAAGCCCTGGGAGACCTTTGGGTTCAACAGTGCTTGGGGGTTGTCGATCTGGGCCATCAGGGTGGGGGGGAGTTGGTCCAACACGGAACTGGGCAATTCGCGGCGGATAGACGTGGCGAACCCATTGGTTAACAGGCTGCCCAGAAGCGCCACCCCCAGGGTGCCGCCGATGGAACGGAAGAACTGGGTGAGTCCCGTTACCACGCCGATTTCAGCCATCGTGACCGAGTTCTGAGCGGCGAGGGTGTACACCGGCATGCAGAAGCCCATGCCGACGCCCACGATGAGCATATTCCGCAGCACCGTGAAGTAGGTGGTCTCCGGCCCCATCCCGCTCAGCAAGAACAACCCCGCGGCTGAAAGCCCCAGACCGAGCAGTCCCGCCCACTTGTAGCGGCCGGTGCGGCTTATCATCTGGCCGCACACGATGCTGCTTATCACCACGGCCATCATCATCGGCATGAGCGCTGTGCCGCTCTCGGTGGCCGAAGAACCGACTACCGACTGGATGAACAACGGGACGAACAGCACGGTCCCGAACATCCCGGCGGACATGAACACCAGGGACAGCAGCGGCGACAGGATGGCTGGGTTCCGCAGCATGCCCAACGGGATGATGGGCTCGCTCGCCCGCCTTTCGATAGAGACGAAGATGGTCAGCATGATCAGGGAGAACACTATCAGCCCCGCCACCTGAGGCGAGGCCCAGGGGAACTCGCGGCCGCCCCAGGTCAGCGCCAGCAGCAGCGGCACGATGCCACCGACCAGCGTCACGGAACCCAGGTAATCGATGTTGTGCCCCCGCCTTTCCGGCCGCCAGTCGGGAAACGCAAACCAGAGGACCGCCAGCGCTGCCAGGCCAACCGGCACGTTGACCAGAAAGATCCAGCGCCAACTGAAGGTGTCGGTAAGGAAACCGCCCAGCAAGGGGCCGATGATACTCGCCAGGCCGAACACAGCGGAGAACAGCCCCTGGATCTTGCCTCGCTGCGCGGGGGGAAACAAGATCGAGATCGCGGTGAATACGCTTGACATAAGAATGCCACCACCGATGCCCTGGAGGCCCCGGAGCACCGCGAGTTGCAACATATCCTGAGCCAGACCGCAGAGTACCGACGAAAGCACGAAGAATATCGTGCCCCCGGTCAGGAAGATTTTCCGGCCGTACATATCCGACAGTTTCCCGACGATGGGCACCACCGCAGTGCTGCACAGCATGTAGGCGGTGGTGGCCCAAGCGTAGTGCTCGAAACCGTTGAGGTCGGCGACGATACTGGGCATGGCCGTGCCGACAATGGTCTGGTCCAGCGCTGCCAGCAGCAGCCCCAGTTGCAGTCCGGCGATGGCGAAGTAGAGGCGCTTGCGCGAAATGCCCTGCCAATCGGGCGGGTGCGTGTGAGCCTCCGATGGAGGCGATGGAGCGGTGGTTCTCATGAGGTCGAAGGAGATCCTAAATCGGCGGGGTCGGTTAAGGGGGCGCCGCTGCTACCCAGACAGTATACCCCGCCCGCCTGTGCACCAACGTCTTGCTCCAACAAGTATGAGTTCGGACTCGGGGCCGGCCGCATGAACCATGCCCCCCACCCAGGAAAAAAGAGGAGAATTCTCTGTGTGGGGCGCTCCCACGCCCCCGGTAGAGAGGCCACGTTGCAAGGTGCCCCTACGACGCCCTCGTACACTCCCGATCCTGAGCCCGATAGTACCCTCAATTGTGAACTCTTACTCGATCAACACCGATGGTTTTCCGGCAGGTATCGTCCCTGCAGGTGAAAGGTTGCCGGGGGACCGGCGAATTCGTAGAATGCGCATGGTTCGATGTTTCAAGCACAAGGAGGAGACCCATGGGTCAATCGGTTTCGTTCCAAAGCAACGGCGGCACCACCCCGGGTTATCTGGCCAAGCCTGCGTCGGGCACCGGTCCCGGCGTCTTGGTGTTCCAGGAGTGGTGGGGGCTGGTGGACCACATCCGGCACGTCTGTGATCGCTTCGCCGAGGCCGGGTATGTGGCGCTGGCGCCCGACCTCTACCACGGCAAGGTCGCCACGGAACCCGACGAGGCGGGCAAGTTGATGATGGCGTTGAACGTCGATCAGGCGGCGAAGGATGTCCGGGGCGCAGTGACCTATCTGCTGGGACAGGGCGCTACGGGATCCAAGGTCGGGTCGGTCGGCTTCTGCATGGGCGGCTCGCTGGCCCTGTATGCGGCCTCTGTGAGTCCCGATCAGATCGGGGCGGTGGCCGACTTCTACGGCGCCCACCCCAACGTGCACCCCGACCTCAGCCGGCTCAAGGCGCCGGTGCTGGGCGGGTTCGCCGAGAAGGACGGGTACGTCACGCCTGAGGTGGCGCGCCAATTGGAGGCGTCTCTGAAGGGCGCCGGCATCACCACCGACTTCAAGATCTACCCCGGCGTCGATCACGCGTTCTTCAACGAAGAGCGCCCCGACGTCTACAATGCCGAGGCGGCGGCCGACGCCTGGAACCGCACCATCGCCTGGCTGAAGAAGTACGTCTAAACACGGAGGTAGGGCGGCGGAGTTGCCCCTGGGGGCTCCGGCGCCTCTCCTCGGGTTCGGTTTCCCGCACGCGCTGCCCGCCAGCCGCAGTTGCCCTTTCGAGGCGAGGAGGAACATCATGCCGGTCATTGATTCCGACGCCCATGTCATAGAAACCGATCGTACGTGGGACTTCATGGATGAAACGGATCAGGCCTTCCGGCCTGACACGGTGGTCAGCAACAACCCCAAGGCCCCGAAGCGTCTGCGGGAGTTTTGGCGCATCGACGGCCGGTTCTTTGCCCGCCGGGTGTTCGATGTCGAGCAGACCGGCACCACCGATGAGACCAGGGAACTCCAGAGCATCGAGAAGCGGCTGCGCCACATGGACCAGTTGGGTGTCGATGTCCACGTCCTGTACCCCACCGTCTTCCTCTCTCCCATCACCACCCGGCCCGAGGTGGAGGTGGCGCTCCACAAGAGCTACAACCGTTGGATGGCCGACATCTGGAGCAAGGGGGAGGGCCGCCTGCTGTGGGCGGCGCTGGCTCCGACGCTGGACATGGAGAAAGCACTGACGGAGGTCCGCTGGGCGAAGAACAACGGTGCCTGCGCCATTTTCATCCGTGGCCTGGAGGGTGGCAGGGTCCTCAGCAGTCCCTACTTTTACCCGCTGTATGAGGAAGCGGTCAGGCTGGATATTCCCGTGTGCATCCACTCCGGCAATGGCAGTTTCGCGCTGGACGACATGGCCGCCGCCGACACCGCGATCATGTACCGAGCCAAGTTCAGCGCGCTGGGCGCGTTCCACGAGATCATCCTGGCCGGCCTGCCGCAGCGTTTCCCCGGTCTCCGCATCGGGATGATCGAGACCAGCGCCTCCTGGGTACCCTATCTCAGCCATGATCTGGCTGCCCGCTACCAGCGTATGTTCAGCCGGAAGTTCGAGGGGAATCTGCTCAAGGAAAACCGGGTCTGGGTGGCCTGCCAGACCGATGACGACCTCCCGTATGTGCTCCAGTACGCGGGCGAGGATAACCTGGTCATCGGCTCGGACTACGGGCATGCCGACACCTCCAGTGAGATCGACGCTATCCGCAAACTGAAGACCGACGGCAAGGTGCCGGCCCGGGCCATCGACAAGATCCTCGACGATAACGCCCGCGTGCTGTACGGCCTCTAGTTTCTAGTGCACCTCGTCAGAAATAACGCATATTATCGACACCCCTCTGAAGGGGGTGTCCAGCGGGTCTCCCGCTGGCGAGGATAGTGAGGGGAGCCCCCTCACTCATGTTCTTGCTACCTCTCTCCTTGAATGAGCTTCGTTACCCACAATTCAGGCTCCAGCGTTCTATTGCCCCACCTCCCGAAAAAAGAGAGAGGTTTTGTTCTTGGGGGGCACCCCCAAGCCCCCGGCAGGAGGGCGTCTCCCCCCTGCACTCCCCGTCTATTGGCAGCCAAGTCAAGGCACCGAAGATAATGTTTGATCTGCTTGACGCAGTACACTAGATCGTGACGCCATCACCGCGGGTCGTGGTCATCACCGGAGGCGGCTCCGGCATCGGCCGGGGGATCGCTCTGGCGTTTGGGGCGCGGGGGGACTGCGTCGCCATCATCGGGCGGACCGAAGCGACGCTGCGTGCCACCGCGGAGGAGTTGGGCGAGGGGTCGATGTGGTTCGCCGCCGATGTGGCGCGCCCGGACCAGGTCCAGAAGGCCGTGGGCGCGGTGGTGGCCCGCTACGGACGGGTGGACGTGCTGGTCAACAATGCCGCGCTTCAGCGGCGTATCGTGACCACCACCCCGATGGACGAAGCGGTGCGTCACTGGGACGAGGTCATCGCCGCCAATCTCACCGGCGTGTTCCTCATGGTGATGGCCGCCGCCCCGCATCTGACCCGGCCTGGAGGGCGCATCATCAACATGAGCTCCATCGGCGCCTTCCGGGGCGGCCGCAAGCCCGGCGGCATGGCCTATGTGGCGGCCAAGAGTGGCGTGAATGCCCTCACCCACTCGTTGGCTCGGGAGCTCGCCCCCGAAGGAATCACCGTGAACGGGATCGCCCCCGGCTTCATCCTCACCCCCATGACCGAGGCGTGGACCGCCGAGGATCGGGCCTCCGAGACCGCCGCGACGCTGGTGGGCCGGCCCGGAACTCCGGAGGACATCGCCGCCGCGGCGCTCTACCTCGCCTCGCCCGAAGCGTCTTTCGTCACGGGTGAGATCCTCAACGTGAACGGCGGCAACCTCTTCGTTCATTGAGACCATCTGGATGATCGCCACCGGTTCCGGCCGGCGCTGACACACCGGTCGATCGAGCGGCGCTCCCCGGCAAGGTCAGGTGCTGGACACCGCCCCGAAATCCCACTACATTGACCCTGGAATATCACGGGTGACGGCCCGCCGCCATCCCACGCCCAAAGGAGCGACCCCCGATGCCTCAACTTGATTTTGCTATCTGGGACCCGCTGAGTTACACCGAGTCGCTCACGCTGCCGACCCACGAGCTCTACGAGCGTCATCTGAACCTGGCCCAGGAGGTGGAACAGATGGGGTTCCACTCCTACTTCACCATCGAGCACCAGAATGCCGACGTTGGGGTGCTCACCGGTCCCACCGTGTGGCTCACCGCGATCGCCCGTGCCACCAGCGTCATCCGCATGGGCGCCATGATCTGGCAGCTTCCGTTTCACCATCCCATGCGCCTGGCGCAGGAAGTGGCGATGCTCGACCAGCTCTCCCACGGTCGGGTGGAGTTCGGTACCGGCATCGGCACCCATGAGCACGAGTTCATCCGGTGGGGGATGGAGTTCATGGAGCGTGGCGGACGCTCCATGGAAGCGACTGAGATCATCAAGAAGGCGTGGACCCAACAGACCGTCGACCATGAGGGTGAATTCTGGACCTTCAACGAGGCGCTGCCGCAACCGCATCCCTACCAGAAGCCCCATCCTCCCATCTGGGTCGGGGCCCACGGCAAGGCGGCGCTGGACTTTGCCGCCAAGGGCAACTACCACGTGGCCCAGAACAACGACATCGATTCGCTCATCACCCAAAAGTTCCAGTACTACCGGCAGGTGTGGGAGGAGTCGAAACACTCAGGGCCGCGTCCCCGGGTGTTCCTCATGCGGCCCATCCACGTGGCCGAGACCGACGCCAAGGCACGGGAGGAGGCGGAGCCGTTCCTGATCACCGGCAGGGCGGCGGTGGGCGGCGGGCGGGTCAGCCAGACCCGGATCGGCTGGGGCAGCAACCCCCGCGGCCAGGGCATCTTCAGCGAGCGCGAGGATAACAAGCTGCGCGGCGAGTCGTACAAGATGGCGGCGCAGTCGTGGGACTACACCATCGAGAATGGCCTCGCCATCGTGGGCAGCCCCGAGACGGTCGTACGGAAGATCGAAGAGAACCGCCAATTGATGAGGTACGACATTTTCTGCGGCAGCCACGGCTTGGGCGAGATGCCGTGGGAGATGCAGATGAAGTCGCTGCGGCTCATGGGCAGGGAGGTCCTCCCCGCCTTCCAGCGGGTCGAGCGACCCGCCGCCGTGGCCGTGTGAACGCAGGCAGCATGGAGGCCGCATGGAAACCGCTGACCCGTCTCGCAGGACATTCCTCCGGGTAACCGGACTGGGCGCCGCCGCCGCCCTGGGGGCATCGTGCGCTCCAGCGGCAGCGCCTGCCGCTGGCCCCGCGGCGCAACCTGCGGCGCCCGCCGTCAAGGCCCAGTGGGAGAAGGACTGGGACGATCTGGTGGCCGCCGCCAAGAAAGAGGGGCAACTCAACTATGCCCACGCGAACTCGCTGGGCGCCCTGCCGCGGAAGGCGCTCGACCAGTTTACCGACACCTTTAGGGTGAAGGTGGAGGTGAGTTCCTTCAACTCGGGAAGCCTGCTGGTGCCGAGGGCCATCCAGGAGCAGCAGGCCGGGGTCCACACCTGGGACATCTCAAACTGTGGAACCACCCACGGCGGACTCATGCGGGATGGGAAGGCGCTGGACCCGATGCGCCCCCTCATCTTTCGGCCCGACGCGATGGACACCAAGGCGTGGTCCGGTGGCTTCGAGGCCGGCTACGGCGATCGCGATCGCACCTACGGCTACGGTATCAGCCAGGAAAACTACCGGCCGGTGTTCATCAACACCGACCAGGTCAAGGACGGTGAACTGAAGACCGTCGCCGATCTGCTCAACCCGAAGTGGAAAGGCAAGCTGTTGTTCACCGATCCCCGGTCCGGTGGCACGAACGTATTTGCGGCGGCGATACGGCTGGCCTACGGCGAGGAATACCTCAAACGCCTGTTCGTGGATATGGAACCCGTGTATACCCAGGACGTACGGCAGATCGCCGAACAGATGGTCCGGGGTCAGCGGGCCATCTCGTTGGGACCCATCGACACCAACCTGCGGGAGTTCCGTGCCCAGGGCTTGGGCAACAACGTCAAGGCCATCGAGTTGCCCGATGTGAGCATCACGGTGATCGGCAACTACACCTGGTTCATGCACAACGCCCCGCACCCCAACGCCGCCAAACTCTACATCAACTGGCTGCTCACCAAGGAGGGCCAGACCGCCCATTCGCAGGCGGCCCAGACCAACAGCCGGCGGCTGGACGTTGCTCCGGGCAACCCCGAGTCGGTGGTGGTGGAGGGCAAGAAGGTGGTGTACAACCTGAGCGACGAAGCCTCCACCGTCGAGCAGACGAAGACCACCGAAATCCTGTTGAAGCTGGTCCGGTGAGTCCGGCGCGGCATCGCTGACCGCAACAACAAAGCGGGGTGGGCAAGAGCCCACCCCGCTTTGTTGTCTGTTCTAGCTGGATTCAGTCCCGCTGAGGCGGGGCGGCAGGCCGGCCGTCGGGCCGCCGGTCGTCTCCGGCCCCGAACCGGCGGTCGTCGCGGCTGTTGGCCCACCGTCCATGGCGGGGCGATTCGGCCCGAAGCCCCCACGATGCGGGCAAGGCCGATCCTGCCCCTGGCACCCGGTAGGGAATGGAGGCACGGTCGGATTGGCGGGGCGCCATGGTCGGCTGCCGCCGCGGCGCCGGCTGATGCCGCGCCGGTTCCGCCGCGATGGGGCGGGGTTCGGGCGATTGGCCCAGGTCAGCGTTCCTCGGCCACGGCTTCACGGTGAACGTCCGGCCCAATTCACGCTGGATTTGGCGCCACTTGGGCGCCTCATCGGGCGTGACGAAGGTGACGGCCTCACCGGAGCGCCCCATGCGGCCGGTGCGGCCCACCCGGTGGGTGAACAACTCGGCGGAGTCCGGCATTTCGTAGTTGATCACCTGCTCTACGCCCGCAATGTCCAGACCACGGGCGGCGACGTTGGTCGCCACCAGCACCCGGACGTGGCCCGCCCGGAAGTCTGTCATCACCCGCTCGCGGGCGTTTTGGCTCATGTTGCCCTGTAGCGGGGCAACATGGTATCCCAACTCCTCAAGCTTGCGGGCGAGCTTCTTGACACCGTGCTTGGTACGGCCAAACACCATGATGGGGTCCGGTCCCTGCTGGTTCAGCAGCGTCCGGAGCGCATCGAACTTGGAGTCGAGGTCGGTGGTGTAGATGATGTGCTCGATCTCGGGGGGAGCCGCGATCTCCATGTCCACTCGAGCCAGTACAGGATCCTTCTGATAGCGGGCGGCGGTGCGGGTCACCCAGTCGGGGACGGTGGCCGATAGCAGCGCTATCTGGCGTCCCGCCGGGGCGCCGGATAGGATCCGCTCGACGTCGGGGCCGAACCCCTTGTCCAGCATCTCGTCACCTTCATCAAGGATGAACATTTTCAATCCGGCGAGGGATAGCGTTCCCTGCCGCAGGTGGTCCAACGTCCTGCCGGGAGTCCCGACGACGATCTGAGCGCTGAACAGCGCTCGCTTCTCCGGCTCCAACGACCGGCCTCCATAGAGGAGCGTCATCCGCAGTGAACGGGAGCGGGCCAACCGATCCAGCACCTCACCCACCTGAAGCGCCAGCTCACGGGTGGGCACCAGCACCAGGGCTTGGACCTCCCGCTGGCGGGGGTCCACCCGGTCCACCACCGGCGCCGCAAAGGCGAGGGTCTTGCCGGACCCGGTGCGGGCCTGGCCGATGACGTCCCGTCCGGCCAGCATTGCAGGGATCACCTGGGACTGGATGGGCGTGGGCGAAACGATGCCCATCTCTGCGATGGCAGATTGCACACCGGGAGAGAGCTTGAAATCCGAAAACGAGGGTGCCGCAATGGTTACCATGGGCGCCCTCCTGCATGAGAAACCGGCGCCCCGTTCAAACGGGCCGCTTTTCCAGACAGCATAACGCGCTGACTCCTGAACTAAAGTTGGTCTGGTCGGTCAGCGCGAAAGGAGGGAGAACAGAACGCCGCGAAGAAATCCTGCGCAGGAACCCTGAGGAAAACGAGCCGCCGATGAGTACCACTGCAATCAGCATACCACACTGGGCTTTGCGCCCCGTTCATGGTCGCAGGAGCCGCCGGAACGGCAGGAACGGATGCTGTTGCCGGAGGTAACGATGCCCGCCTTGGTCGCTGGTGCGGTGATTTGTGGTTAAGATTTGCTTGTTCCCACCTGCTCTCGGCCTATGTGAGACGGGTGCCAACCCCTTGGCCACCACCGGGCCGGGGATCCGAAGCGCTGTGCTACAATAACGGAACCCAATTCCCCCGGTAGGCGGAGCGGAGCGGCTCGCCGCGCGTCTCGGGATGCAGAGGATCCCTGCACGTTTATGGCTGATCGCATACTCGTCTGCGTGGCCTGGCCCTACGCCAACGGTCCGATCCATCTGGGCCATCTGGCGGGCTGCTACCTCCCGGCTGACATCTTTGCCCGCTACCATCGCACTGCGGGGAATGACGTCCTCATGGTTTCGGGCAGCGACCAGCACGGAACCCCGGTGACCGTGCGGGCGGAGCAGGAAGGCAGCTCACCCGCCGAAGTCGCGGCCCGGTACCACGCCGAGTTTCTTGAGACGTGGCGGCGCATGGGGATCAGCTTCGAAGAGCACGGGCTGTTCACCACCACTGGTACCAAGAACCACGAAGCCACCGTCCACCGCATCTTCCTTGCCCTGAAAGAGCGGGGCTACCTCTACCGGGGCAGCATGCCGTTGATGTACTGCGTCAACGACCAACGCTTTCTGCCCGACCGTTACGTTACCGGCACCTGCCCGAACTGCGCTTCAGACCATGCCCGCGGCGATCAATGCGACGAATGCGGCCGGCCCCTCAACGGCGTCGAACTCATCGACCCCAAGTGTACCTTCTGCGGTGCCCGTCCGGAGGTCCGTGAGTCCGAGCACTACTTCTTGAAGTTGAGCGCCTTCAACCAGCAGTTGCTGGACTGGCTGCGAGACGAAGGGCAATACCAAGCCATAAACGGCGCCCGGACCAAGCGGTCGTTCTGGCGTCCGGCGGTGTTCAATTTTTCAGAGCGCTTCCTCGCCGAAGGCCTCCACGACCGGGCCATCACCCGCGACATCGAATGGGGCGTTGCGGTCCCAGAACCCGGTTGGGAGCACAAACGTATCTACGTGTGGTTCGAGGCAGTGATCGGCTACCTTTCCGCCGCGATCGAAGCGTCGGAGCGGCAGGGCGTTTCCGACCGGTGGAAGTCCTTCTGGCAGGACCCCACCGCCCGCATCTACAACTTCATTGGCAAGGACAACACGCCGTTTCACACCATCATCTGGCCCGCCATCCTCATGGCCTACGGCGGGCTGAACCTGCCTTACGACGTGCCGGCCAATGAGTTCCTGAGCATCGAAGGGAAGCAGTTCTCCACCAGCCGCAACTGGGCGGTGTGGGCGCAGGACTACCTGGACCGGTACGACCCCGACCCGCTCAGGTTCCTGCTCACGGCCAACATGCCGGAGACCGGAGACACCGATTTTTCGTGGCGGGAGTTCCTGCGACGCAACAACGATGAGTTGGTCGCCACCTACGGGAACTTGGTGCATCGGGTCCTCACCTTCACCTACCGCAACTTCGACCGCAGCGTTCCAACCCCCGGGCCCTTGGACGAGCCTTCGCAGGAGTTGCTGCGGCGGGTCGATGCAGTGATTCCAGCGGTCGGTCGACACCTGACGGAATGCCACTTCCGCGAAGCGCTGCGGGGAGCGATGGACCTGGCGCGGGAGTCGAACCGTTACCTGGATGAGCGTGCGCCCTGGAAGACCCTGAAGACGGACCGGGCCGCGACCGCCACCACGCTCCATACGGCGCTGACGGCCATCGCCGGATTGAAGCAGTTGTTCTCGCCGTTCCTGCCCTTCAGCTCGCAAAAGCTCCACGAATTGCTGGGACGAGAGGGTACCCCCGAAGCGGAGGGTAGGCGGGTGGTCATCCCGATTCCGGGCCAGGCGATTCCCGAACCCGCTCCGTTGTTTGTCAAACTCGAGGAGCAGATCATCGAGGAAGAAACCGCCAGGCTGGGGCAGCCGCGGTGAAACCGGCCACGGCCGGCGCCGCGCTGCCGTTTCCCCAATTCAACTCAACCGGAAGCCGGGATGGTAGATAGTCACGTCCACCTGGACGACCTCAAATACCGCGAAGAGGAGATCGAGGGCGTCGTCGGACGCGCCCTCTCGTCGGGGGTGACCGCCATGTTCTGTGCGGGAGTCCACCTCGCATCGAGCCAGCAGGCCGTCCAACTCGCCGGCCGCTTCCCGGAGGTCTACGCCGCGGTGGGGTTCCACCCCCATGAGGCATCGAAGCTCTCTCCAGGCGATCTCACGCGGCTGCGAGACCTGTCCGGCCAGCCCAAGGTGGTTGCGGTGGGAGAAATCGGGCTCGACTATCACTACGATCACTCACCGCGGGCCGTCCAGCGTGCGGCGTTTCGGTCGCAACTCGACCTCGCGGCGGAACTTCGGTTACCGGTGGTGGTCCACAACCGCGACTCGAGTGAGGACATGTGGGCGCTGCTCTCGGGATGGGCCGCACAGGCGGCAGCACACTATCAGGGCCGTCCTCTCGGTATGCTGCACTGCTTCAGTGACGACTTGGAAGCGGCTCACCGGTACGTCGAACTTGGGTTTTACATCTCCCTGGCCTGCACCGTGACCTACCCCAAATCGCACCACACCCGTGCCGTCGCCGCCGGACTGCCGTTGGACCGGTTGCTGACCGAGACCGATTCGCCCTACCTTCCTCCGCAAACCCGCCGCGGCCAGCGCAACGAGCCGGCCTTTGTGGCGTCGGTGGTCGACCAGATCGCCGCGGTCCGGGGCGTCGCGCCGGAGGTGGTGGCAACCCAAACTGCGCTGAACGCGGCGGCCCTGTTTTCGATCCCGGTCGCGGTCGCGCGATGAACATCGGGCGTTCCGCTGGGTTTGAAGAACTGTACGGACCGGTGTTGGGGGACATGCCGCGCGTGGAGGCGGCGATCCTGGAAGTTGGCAATGTCCCCTTTCCTTGGCTGTCGACGTTGGTAAAGCACGTGCTGGGGCAGACGGGCAAACGGATGCGTCCCGCCATGACCCTGCTGGCAGGAAAGTTTGCCGACTACAACCTCGATCTGCTGGTCCCCATGGCCGCCTCGGTGGAGTTGCTGCACACGGCGTCGTTGGTCCACGATGACACGCTGGACGAGGCGTCGATGCGGCGGGGCAACCCGACGGTGAACCAGTTGTGGAACAAGAACGTCGCGGTGTTGTTCGGCGATTACGTATTCGCCGCGGCCGCCGAGATGGTTTCTCGCACCTCAAACGTGCGAGTCATGCGGCTGTTCGCCCAGACGCTTCGTATCATTTGCGACGGTGAGTTGGCTCAGAACTTCGCTGCGTACCAGTGGGACGCGGGGCGCGACCAGTATTTTCAACGCATCGGCGGAAAGACCGCATCGTTGTTCTCCATGGCCACCGAGTCGGGGGCCGCGCTGAGCGGTCTCCCCGAGCCGCAGGTCCAGGCGCTCAAGCGGTACGGGCACAGCCTCGGCATGGCGTTTCAGGTAGCCGACGACATCCTTGATTTCACCGGCGAGGAAACTGCGATGGGCAAAGCGGTCGGCGGCGACCTGGCCCAGGGCACCGTCACCCTCCCCGCGATCATGCTCGTCGAAAGGGACGCAAAGGGGAACGCGGTCCGCCGTTACCTGGAGGGCGGGCGGACCGCTGAAGACCTGGACACGGTGCTGCGGGCAGTACGGGAATCCGATGTCATCGAACGCTGCTACGAGGTCGCCAACAGATTCCGGGTCGAGGCGTGCCAGGCGGTCGCCGGGTTGCCTAACGCGGGCGCCCGGTCGTGCCTGGAACGGCTGACCGACTATGCCATGGCCCGGCATTCGTAGCCGGGGATAGCCTGTGGCGCCCAGTCCACGCGGGTGCACACGTATGCGTGTTCACTTGTGAGCGGGTATCCCTGAGCGATTACAGCCACCCTCGCTTGCGGAAAAGCGCAGCGATCAATCCCCCAACGACCGCCATCCCGAGCATGGCGACGGCAAAGCCCCAGGGTGCGTCGAGTCCAGGCATCTGCTGGAAGTTCATTCCAAAAACCCCGGTGATGAGTGCCAGGGCCATCAGAATCGTCGCATAGGCGGTCAGCACCTTCATCACTTGGTTCAGGTTGTTGGAAACCACAGATAAGTAGGCCTCCATCAGCCCCGACAACAGGTCCCGCTGCAGGTCCACGGCATCGTTCACCCGGATCAGATGGTCGTAGACATCGTTGAAGTAGATGAGGAGCCCCGGTTCGTAGAAGGGTTGTTCGGTGCGCACCAGCAGGTTGAGGATGTCCCGTTCCGGGCTGACAATGCGGCGGGCATCCAGGAGTTGCCGCCGGATGGTGATGGACCGCTGCAGCACGTCCCGGCCCCCGCGCTCGAACAGGTCATCCTCGAGTTCGTCGATGGCGCCACCAAGGGCCTCCACCGCCGGGAAGTAGCCGTCGGCCAGGGTATCCAGCAGGTTGTACAGCAGGAACCCGATGCCCTTCGGTCCTTGCAGCCCCTCCTGGTTGTGCCACTGCTCACGGGTCAGCACCAATTCGGGCATCGGCCCGCGATGGATCGTGATCAGGTAATTCGGGCCCGCAAACATCCCAAGCTCTCGCTTGACCAGGCCGCGCTCGGGTCCAGTGTAACTCAGCGCAAAAAAGGTAATGTACTCGTAGCCCTGGTAGGAGTCTACCTTTGGGCGCTGGTGCTGCTTGACCGCATCTTCGACCGCCAGGTGATGGAAGCCGAAGCGGCGTCCCAGTTCGGCGAGGTCAGAAGGGTTCGGGTCCTCGAGATCGAGCCAAATGAGGGTCTCCTGGCTGGGGTCGATGGCAGGGATTTCGTCGACCAATTCGACGGCGTCCGCCCGCTCGCCGTGGCGAATATGGATGGTGAAGCGGGGTTTGGAAGACTCCAGGATAGCCACCTCAGCGTCGCCGGGAGCCGGCCCTATCCCAGTCGTCGTACGCCCGCCCGGAAGCGCGTTGCTTGAGTAGCAGTGGT
>SHYD01000059.1 GCA_009692945.1 Dehalococcoidia bacterium
GTGTACCCTCACCATCCATCTCTTTATTTCTCCTCCGGCGGGGAGGGGTCAAGGGGCGTGCCCAGTCCGCCATGAGTCATCTTGGGGGGAGGTCGCTGCCCTAGCCTTTTCATGAACCGGTGGTGTCCCCATGGTCATGGGCGTCTGAACTCTAACCTGACAGCGATTGCAGTAACGTTGCGGGCGGGCAGGTGTTAAACTTATGACAACGCGGCGCGCGGCGCCGGCGAAAGGAACCAGGAAGGGCACCATCCGAATGATCAAACACGTTGTGTTTGTCCAGCCCAAGTCCGCAGGCGGCAATTTTGAGTACGTGGCGATCCCCCGGCAGGGGATGCTGTTCCTCTCTGCGGCCCTCAAACAGCACGTGGAGCGAGCCAAGGAGGGCGCCACCCGCATTGCCAACTGGGTCTACGACACCCGCATCTGGTTCGAGGACAAAGTGGGGCGGCTCGATGTGGAGAAAGACCTGAAGGGGGTCGACCTGCTCTGCATCACCGGGCTCATCAATGAGATCCCACGGGCTTATGAGCTCGCACGGAAGGCGCGCGAGCTGTTCCCCGACATCCGCATCATGGGCGGCGGCCCCCACATGGGGATGCTCCCCGACGAGGCCATGAAACACGGCGACTTCGACGCCATCGTCAAGCACGAGGGCGAAGATGTCATCGGGCCGCTGGCGGATGTCCTGCTGTCGTTCCCCCGCCGGGAGTTGCCCGGTGAACTGAAGAAGTTCGGCGGTGTCGCGTTCGTCGAGGACGGGCAGGTGGTGACGACGCCCAACCGCCGCACCATCAAGTCGGACTACGTGGAGTTGCCCGACTATCACTCGGTGGTGGGCCTCACGCCCCAGACCCCGTGGGCGGCGGGCGTGCTGGAAACGGTGCGGGGCTGCACCGAAAACTGCAGCTATTGCGAAGTGATCCAACAGTTCCTGGGCTACCGCATGGTGGGCCGGGAGGTGGAGTGGAAACGGCTTGAGCAGTTGCAGCGGCTGGCGTCCGACGGATTGATCATGAGTTCGGCACAGGACGGCCGGTTCGCGGTGTTTGTGACCGACGACCTGCACCCCCCTCCCTCCCGCGCGGTGAAGTTCCGTAACGAACGGATGGAGCGGGTGAAGGGCTGGAAGGGCCGCACCGACGACATGTTCATGATCTGCCAGACCCGCGCGGAACTGGGTCAGGACCCCGAAATGTGCGAGGGCCTCCGTTCTCTCGGCATGGAAATGCTCTACGTGGGGGTGGAGTCCAACAATGCCGAGAACCTGGCCGCGGTCCGCAAACGCCAGGAACCGGGCCAGGTGGACAGCGACCTCCGCTCGTTGCAGCAATGGGGCTTCACGAACGTGGCCATGACCATCATCGGTCTGCCCCACGACACCGATGAGAAGATCATGGAGATGGCCGACTGGGTCAAGACCGTGAGCAAGTACCAGACCGCCAATCTGTTGACGCCGCTCCCTGCCACCATCAACTGGGACCTGCTGCCGCCGCTGGACGACGATGGTTCGCTGTTGCCCCCGGGCAAGATCCGGCCCTACGAGAAGTACACCGGCCAGCGGTTGGTGCACTACGACAAGCGGTGGACCATGCAGGAGTCGGAGGATCTGTACATCCGCTATACGGACCGGCTGCGCCCGGTGGACCGGCTGTACCAGCGCATCTTCCAGCGCATCCGAAATCGCGCCGAGCAGGGCGAGGGAGCCATCCCCCAGAAGGTGCTTGCCACCGTCTGATGCCGGCCGATGCCACAGTGAGGACCGGAACGGCCGGAGCCCCACCCAACCGAATATCGAAAAAACACCGGAGAGCCCGTTTCTGTTGGGCCTCTCCGGTGTTTTTCTATGTAGCGAGTTGCTGATGGTCGGGCCGGAACGAACATCGCATCGAAGGGGGGTCCAACGGGTCTCCCGCTGGCGGGGTGCGAGGGGTGTCCCCTCATAATTGGTTTCTTTTTTTGCTCTCTCCGGGGAGGGGAGCTAAAGGCGTTTCAACTCGCATGACCCCATCAATACAGCCCTACGAAGGGCATCCAAGGAGGAAATCATGAGCGAACGGGTTGTGATCACCGGCATGGGGGCCGTCACGCCCCTGGGGCTGGACATGCCGAGCACGTGGGACGGGCTGCTGAACGGACGCTCCGGGATGGATTACATCACCGCCTTCGAGACCGAGGGTTTCGAGACCACCTTCGCCGCTGAGGTGAAGGGCTTCGATCCCACCAACTACCTCGACCGCAAAGAGGCCCGCCGCATGGACCGGTTCGTCCACTTCGCCATTGCCGCTACCAAAGAGGCGATGGCAGTCGCCCGGTTCGTCATCAACGATGGGAATGCCACCGATGTTGGGGTGATCATCGGGAGCGGCATCGGCGGCATCATCACATTGTCGGAGCAGATGCAGGTGCTGGCCCAGAAGGGCCCCGGGCGGATCAGTCCGTTCCTCATCCCGATGATGATCGGCAACATGGCGGCGGGCCAGACATCGATTGTCACGGGCGCCAAGGGGCCCAACTTCGCCACGGTCTCGGCGTGCTCCAGCGGCGCCGATGCTGTGGGCCAGGCCTTCGAAACGATCCGCCGCGGCGACGCCCGCGTCATGCTCACCGGGGGGGCCGAGGCGCCCATCTGCCCCATCGGTGTCAGCGCCTTCAACGCCGCCCGGGCCCTCTCCACCCGCAACAGCGCCCCCCAGGGTGCGTCCCGCCCCTTCGACGCCCAGCGCGACGGTTTCGTGATGGGTGAGGGCGCCTGCGTGCTGGTGCTGGAAGCGCTCGACCACGCCCAGGCCCGAGGCGCCACCATCATCGCTGAAATGGCCTCGTACGCCGCCACCGCGGACGCCTTCCACATCACACAACCGGCCGAGAACGGCGAGGGTGGTGCCCGCGCCATGACTCTGGCGCTGAGGAGGGCGGGCCTGCAACCGGAAGCGGTGGACTACATCAATGCCCATGGCACCTCCACTCAGATGAACGACAAGTTCGAGACGCTGGCCATCAAAGGGGTGCTGGGCGATCACGCCCGCCGGGTGGCGGTGAGTTCCACCAAGTCGATGGTGGGGCACCTGTTGGGGGCGGCGGGCGCCTTCGAAGCCGCCGTGTGCGCCCTGGCGATTCGAGAGGGCGCGATCCCCCCCACCATCAACTACGAGCACCCCGACCCCGAGTGCGACCTGGATTACGTGCCCAACGAAGCCCGGCACGTCCCCGTGCGGGTCGCCATGAGCAACTCCTTCGGTTTCGGCGGCCACAACTCCTGCGTGGTGCTCAAGCGCTACGAGGCGTAGGAGCGGTCCCAGCTCCACGCCAAGCCGGGATGAGCGCCCTGATGACGAGGTAGGTCGTCAACGCCGTCAGGATATGCCACACGAAGTGAGTGCCGATTGGGATGGCGGGGCAAACCGCCTGATCGACGGTCCGCGTCGCCAACGCCACGGCGAACACCCCGGTGGCCACCAAGAGAGTCGAGCGCTCCTCCAGCCGCCGGTTGTGGTGGTAGACGCCCAGACCGAGCAGCACCCCGAACCCGGGGAGATAGTGGAACGAGCCGTTCATCAGATCGGGAAACTGGCGTGCGGCCATGGTCGCTCCGAAGAACGCCGCTACCGCGAAGCCCGACCCCATCCTGCTGACCCCGGCCACCCTGCGCAGGTAGGTCCAGACTGCGCAGAGTTGAAACAGGAAGATGGGGCCGATGTCCAGGATGTAGGCCCACGGCGTTGAGAACGTATGGAACAGGCCGCTGCCGGCCCCGATCGACGCGATCAATCCGATGAGCAACATCAGCCCGCCGGGCGGGCGTACAGAATCCGGCCGGCGGGCTGAGTGCCATGCGGCCCAGGCCGCGAACAAGAAGGCGAGGTTCGACAGTGCGTTGAACGGCTCCGCCCACAGACCCGAGCCAAGGCGTTCGCAGTAGAGGTTCAACATCGGTCACTATCCCCGCTGATGGCCGTCGAGCCCCGCAAAATCTGATTCAGGGCGTTCCTGTTGAGGAACACCAAGCGCCGAACCATCCGCTATGATACGCCGGCCGGGCGATCACGGGGGTTCTTGAAGTTCTAGGTCCTCGACGGCGCTGGGCCGCGGCTGACGCGCTGACTCTGGGGTTCGCTGGCCCCGTTCGATTTTGTGTTTTTCGCGCCTTCGCCTTCGGGCTGCCGGTGCCGCTGCCGGCGCTGGTGCTGGTGTAAGGGTCGGAAACAGGACAGTCGGGATCGACCCGAGGGGCGCCGCTAACGGCGCCCCTCGGCGCGTAGCGTGGTGTACACGCCTGCCAGCACCACCAGCCCGCCGGCCGCCTGGGTCGGGGTGGGCGGCTCACCAAGGACCAGCCACGCCAGCAGCGACGCGGCGATGGGCTCGGCGGTCAGCGCCGTGCTCACCGTCACCGGACTGAGATAGGCCAACGCCCAGTTGAAGGCCGAGTGCCCCACCACCTGGGGCACCAGCCCCAACGCCGCGAGTGCACTCCAGGTGGCCGGGCCATAACCCGTCATCGCCTCACCGGTGACGAGCGCGGCGATCAGCAGGCACAACGCTGCAATCGGGTAGACCACGGATATGAACGCCATCAGCGATAGTCGCGTGCGCAGGCGGCGTCCCGTCAGCCGGTGCCCGGCGATGGCCAGGGCGCCGACGAGGGCCAGCGCGTTGCCGCCCAATGCGCCGAGATCGACCCCAGCGTCGCCGAACGCGATCACCGCTGCGCCGGTCATGGCCACCAGCACCCCCACGAGGGCCTGCTTGGGCGTGGGGTCGCCGGTGGTGAAGGGGGCGGCGAGGGCGATCCACAGCGGGCTGGTGGTGACCAGCACCACCGAACTCGCCACCGAGGTGTAGCGCAGCGACGCGATCCAGGCGGCGAAATGCAGCGCCAGGAACACGCCGCACCCGAGCAGCGCCGGCAGATCGGAGCGGCGGTAAGCCCGCAGGTCGTGGCGGGCGAACAGGAGGGCGCCCAGCACCACCACCACCGACCCGATCAGCATCCGGTAGGCGCCGATGGCCAGCGGCGGCGCCTCTCCTGCCAGGCGGACCAGCAGCGCAGCAGACCCGACGCCGGCCACTCCCAGCACCAACCCAGCAAGAGGTGGAATAGCGGGCCGGGGCGCGGCGGCGGCTGGAGTCGGGTCTGGCCCTTTCACAACCCCATCTTGCCTGGGTTCATAATCCCGGCTGGGTCCAGGGTCCGCTTGATTGCCCGCAGCGCTTCGAGGCTCTCCCCGTGCTCGCGGGCCATCAGGTGGGCCAGGCGCAGGCCCACCCCGTGGCAATACTCCATGGCGCCGCCCAAGTCCTGCGCCAGTTCGATCACGGCGTTCGCCGCCCGGTGCAACCGGGCCGCGTCGCCATCGCCATCCACCAGCGCCAATGAAAAGAGCTCAGGCCGGTTCCACAGCCCGCAATCTCGCACCCAAACGCCCGCCGCGGCCGCCAGGTCCAGACAACGTTTCCGGTACTCCAGCACCCGGGACGCGGGCAGCGCCACGTGGACAAAGTCCGCGATGGGGCCGGGTTCCTGAGGTTGGAGGTAGGGCGGAAGCCCCGTATCCCGGCGTTGAGCCACGAAGCGATCGGCCACACGGTGGCGATGGTCCCAGAATGCGCGGGCCGACGATTCCGGCAGTGACATACCGCGTCGTTTGCGGCAGACCGCGAGCGCCCGCCGCTCCTGGGCCGCCACCAGTTCGGCATAGCCCTCGAACACCAGGAACAGCTCGGTGGAGCCATCGGCGTCCTCGGCGCCGGTCCAACCGGCGGGGGTGGGCGCGGCGAAGTCCTCTCCATACTCGAGCAGGGCCGGGGCCAGGCCGATGGCAAACAGGTCATCCACCGCCCGGTAGCCGGACTCGAAGTCCGGGAACGCGATGGCGTGGAAGCGGCGCTGCTCGGGCTGTGGGAACGCCTTCAGCGTCGCTGCGGTGATGATGCCGAAACAGCCCTCGCCGCCGATGAGGAGGTGGTGCAGCGCCGGACCCGTCGAGGACTTGGGGACGGGACGGGTCGAGACGAGCCTGCCGTCGGGCAGGACTGCTTCGATCCCCAGCACCTGCTCGCCCATCGACCCATACTGCCCGCCTCGATAGCCCAGGCTATTGGTGGAGATCGTCCCGCCCACCGTGGCCACGCTAACCGTCCATGGGTCGTGCCCCAGCATCAATCCCTCGCGATCGAGCGCCCGGTCCACATCGGCCAGCACGGCGCCCGCTTCGGCAACGACCCGGCGGTCCTCGGCGTCGACGCGGCGCACCGCTGCCATCCGCGTGAGGTCCACCACGATCCCGCCGTGGACCGGCAGAGCGCCGCCCATCAACCCGGTGCCTCCCCCGTAGGGGACCAGTGGGGTGCGTGTTTGGTTGGCCAATCGCACCAGGCGCTGCACCTGGTCGACCGTGGCGGGCCACACCACCCACTGCGGAGCCGGCGCATCGGGCGCCGACCCCGGCGCCAGCCGTCCCGGCCGCAGCGCATCGGCCGCATGGAGCCGGATGTCGGCCGATGCGGTCGAAACGCCATCGGTGCCCAGCAGATCGGTCAGTTGACTGGTGAGGTGGGGAGTTATCATGAGGGGATTTTACAGGGGTTCGGGGGTATGAGCCACTCCCCCCACCCAAGGAACAAAGAGGAGAATTCTATGTGGGGGGCACCCCCACTCCCCCGGCAGAGGGCTGTCGCCCTCATGCACTCCCACTTTTGAGCCCGGCCGCCCCTCAACAGTGAACTCTTACCGGAAAGAGTCCGATGCTGTGACAAACGGTCGCCGGGAAGGCGATCGCATTCGTTCGGGTACCCCACCCCCAGAAAAAGGGGGCCACCCAGGGCCACCCCGAAGCCCCCGGCAGGAAGGCTTCGCCCCCCTGCACTCCCGATATTGCCCGAACTGAGCCGAGGTCACTCCTCCACGCGGAGACGACGGTTCTCGTAGGCCAGCGACTGACCCGGCTGCACCGGGAGTTGGGCCGCCCAGGCGTTGCCCGGTAGGAATACTGCCTCGGCCCGCAGCCCCATGGCCAGCTCGAATACGCTGGGGTCGGTGAGCACCAACCAACGTACGCCGCTGGGAACGGGCACCACCTGGCGCCGCAGCGTGCTGGTGTCGAGCCAGACGCTGTGCGGTTGGTCCGGAAGGTAGAAGCGGAAGTGCTTGAAGCTGTCGTAGGAGAGCACCATCACCTCGTCCGGCTTGAAGCTCCGGAGGTAGTCCAGCCGCGCTCCCGCGGCCCGGTCGGAGGCCCGCAGGCCGGGCAGGGTGAGCGGCCGGTCGTGGACGAAGAAGATCAGGGTGTTGGCGAGCAGCACCAACGTGAGCGCACACGCCGCCAGACCGTGCACGTACTCATCGCGCGTCCGCAGCCAGCGCCAGACCCCGCCCACCCCGAAGAGGAGCACCGCCGGTAGCACGCTGAACACGTAGCCCGGGTCGCCCACGTGAGCCAGCGTGTAGAACGCCGCCATCGGGGCCACCCAACCACCCAGGAACAGCAGCACGCGCCACTCGTACCTGGTGGGACGGGGCCTGAGCCAGAGCAGCGCCCCGGCGCCCACCACCAGCACCTCGGCATAGAGGGCATAGAAGGTGTACTGCGCGGTGTCCCGCAGGTTGATTGCCAGACCCGTCAACCCGGTGCTGGTGGGCACGTAGCGCTCAATGACATCGACGCTCGCGTACGCGGTGAACGCCGACCAGTACTTGTCGAGACCGCCCGAGAGGAGCGCCGCGGGCAGCAGCCAAACGGCCACGCCGCCAAAGGCCACTGCGAGGGTCGCTGCCACAACGCCGCGGGGACGCCGGTAGCAGCAGGCCAACAAAAGCGGCAGCAGGAACAGCGCGAGGTCCGGCCGGAACCCGGTGCCCAGCGTGTAGGCGAGGGCGCAGGCTACTGCCCGGTTCCGCTTCAGGAAGATGGTTTCGAAGGCGAACAGCGCCGTCAGTGTGCTGAAGGCCGCCAGGGCCGGGTAGGCCAGTGCCACTTCGCCGTAGGTCCAGAAGGTCACACTTCCCAGCAGCAACAACGCAGCCGCCAGCCCCGCCCGAAAAGAGAACATCCGGGTTCCGAGCAGCAGCAGCGCCGCCACTGCGACGCACTCCAGCAGCACCGCAGCCGCCTGCAGGCCGGCGTTGGGGTCGCCGGAGAACAGCGTGAAGAGGCTGCCCAGTCCTACGAAATAGGGATAGCCGGGGGGGTGGGGCTGATGGAGCGTCACGTCGTAGTGGCGGACCCCCAGGGCAAAATTGGCGGCGTCCCAGTTGTAGAGGAATTGGGTCCGCAAGGGCCAACGGGTGATCACGGTCAGCGCGGCCAGCGTCAATGCGGTCCAATAGACGCCCGAACCCCCAGGGGTCTTTGGCTCCGGGGTCATCGGGGCGCGCCTACGGGGTCATCGTGAAGTATCGGCCCGGGCTCCCGCCAGCGCAGGCTGTTGCGCCGGGGCGGGCGGCTCGATACTCTGCACCTGAATCTGGGAAATCAGGCGCATCACGTCGGCCTGATGGCAGAGCTGGGTGCCCTCGGTGAGGGCCGCCGCGGCCCCTGCTGCGGCGCCCAGTCTCAGCGCCTCGGGCATCGACCCCCCCCGGCTCAGCATCTGGACCAACCCCGCCACCATGGCATCGCCGGTGCCAACCGTGCTGACCGCCGGTACCGGTGGCGGGTAGACGCGCCAACATCCCCCGTCACTCACCAGCGTTGCTCCCCAGGAACCCTGGGACAGCACCACCACCTCTGCTCCGGCCTGATGGATGCGCTGTCCCGCCTCGACCAGCGAGACGCGGTGCTTTGGCCTGGCGCCCAGGATGCGCTCAACCTCCGTCCGGTTGGGCTTCACCAGAAACGGGCCGGCCGCGATCCCGAGGGTGAGCGCCTGGCCGTCGGCGTCCAGCACGCAATGAGCGCCCCGCTCTTTGGCAAAGGTGATGATGTCGCCATAGAGGCCCCCATCCAGGCCGGGTGGAATGCTGCCGCCGATGACCAGCCAGTCTCCCGGGGTGAGCTGGCGCTTGAGCCGCTGATACAGCAGATGAACGTGGTGTTGGGTGGTGGCGGGACCCCGCTCGTTCAGGCTGGTGGTCGTGTTGTTCTTGCGGTCGATGATGGTGATGTTGGTACGGGTCTGGCCGGGGGTGTGGATGAAATCGGTGTAGACCCCCAATTCCCTCAGCCCCTGCTCCAGGAAGCGGCCCCGGCTCCCCGACACAAATCCCATCGCCAGGCTCTCGCAGCCCAGTTCAAGTAACACCCGCGAAACGTTGATCCCCTTGCCGCCCGGATCGCTCCGGCTGGAGACGATGCGGTTGGCGTCTTCGGGAACGAACTGCTCCAGGGTGACCGCATGGTCGATGGCCGGGTTCAGCGTCAGGGTGATGATCATGGGCGCTCGGGCACCAGCACGCCGTAATCGCCCTGGTTGCGCCGGTAAACCACTTCGATCTCGCCGGTGCCGTTGTTGACGAACAGGAAGAAGTTATGGCCCAGCAGTTCCATCTGTTCGATGGCGTCCTCACGCTCCATGCTGGCCGCGGTGAACCGCTTGGTCCGAGCAATGAGGGACTCGGTGACCGCCTCGGACCGGATTGCGGCGCTGCCCGCCTTGTGCCGGTCCAACATCTTGCCTTTGTAGCGCTCGATCTGGCGGTCGAGGGCATCGGTAACGGTGTCGATGGCCAAGAAGAAGTCGGCGGCGTGCTCCTCCGCCCGCAGCAATGCCCCGCTGACGGCAACGGTGACCTGCACCCCCACCTTCTGACCTGCCGCTTTGCTCTGGTTCTGGAACAGCTCCACCACGGCTTCGGCGGCGGGCTGGCCGAGATGACGCTGCAGGCGATCGAACTTGCTCTGCAGGTGGGTCTCGATGGCATCGTTGACGGTGAAGTTGCATCCCTTGATGGCGATGTGCACGAAGTGCGGCTCCCGGCGAAAAGATTTGTCCTTCTATTCTAATGCATGTCTAATGCAAGCCTTGGCCTGTGAGCGGGAAGGTACCTATTCAGACCCAGGATTCAGCTTGCGTGAGCCACTCCCCCAGCCCCGGAAAAAGAGAGAGAAATTCTCTGTGGGGGGCACCCCCACGCCCCCGGCAGAGGGCCGCCGCCCTCGTGCACTGCCGCCCCTGAGCCCGATAGCCCCTCAACTCTGACCTCTCACGCGGGAGGAGTTCGGGAGGAGCGGCCCCGGATGGGGCGCGCTTGGACTACTCGGAACCCCAGAGTCCGCGCTTCGCCGCACGCGCCTCCCGTTCGAGCCGGGCGAACAGGTCCCGGTATTTCACGTCGGGAGGAAAGGCCGAGGCATTGGCGAACCCCTCTTCGACGAGCGTGGCGTTGACCATCCGCCCGTCAATATACACGTATCGGAGCAGCCGGCCGAACCGGTCCGTTTCGCTAACATCCTTCTCCAGCGTCACCATTTTTCCTTCAACAAGCTGATGGTTTCGCTGGGAGGCTTCCCTGCCGAGCCGCTCCACCGGCCGACGCGGGTCCACCGATTCTGGCGTGTCGACGCCGATGTACCGGACCGTCTGCTCCCGGCCTCTCAGGTGAACATGGATGGTATCGCCATCCACCACGCGCACCACCGGACCCTGTTCCTTGCCGTCCGCCACCAATCCGGGAATCGCTCCGGTCTGGGAAAGCCCCACCGCAAGCACCGCAACGAGCAGCGCCAACAACGTGGCAGCGGTCACCCTGCGGCGAGGCCGTTTCCGTGAGTTCATCGCTGGTGGGGAGGCCGGGGGGCGCAGGAGGCGGGCTGGGCCGGACGCCGGTTACCCGTAATATTCGGTCCGCGGGGCGGGCGCCGGCGAGGGCGGCCGGGGGCCAACATACACGTCGTCACCGACAATCCGGATGGGGTACAGGTCGAGCCCGCCGGCCCCGGGGATGCGGAGACGGGCGCCGGTGGCCAGGTCGTAGCGAAACCCGTGCCACGGGCATTCAATAAATCCCTGTTCGATGTAGCCCCACTGCATGGGGCTGTCCATGTGCGGGCAATGGTTGGCGAAAGCGAAGAACTTCCCGTCCCAACGGACCAGGCACACTTCTTCCCGCCCGAACCGCACCACCAAGGCCTTTCCATCCTCCAACCCATCCCGGGTGGTCACCTTTTCGAACTTCGTGAGCATAGGAGTTCTCGCGGCGGCGATTCGCCCGGCGGCCTAGGTGCTGGCCCGCTGCACCGGAGGTGGCGCCGCAGGCCTTCCGGCCCGCTGCGGTTGCCGTATCAGCCAGAGGTACCATGGAACGGCCGCGGCCATCGAGCTGAGGCCCAGCGCCTGGGCCATCCCCAGCCCTATCTCTCCCGTGGGGGATGCCGCCAGGACGATCACGTCCTGCCGGTAGAAGCCAACCACGAGCCGGACCAGTCCATAAAAGAAGATGTAGGCCACATACACCAGCCCGGAGCGGCGCTGGCGTTTCAGCAGCAGGTAGAGGGCCCCGCCGAGCACCAGGTCGAGCAGCAACTCGTATCCCACCGCCAGATGCGCCGGGACTCCCAGTTCGCCCAGGGTGGCCGGATGGGTGTAGGTGACGCTCAATGGAAAACCGGGGGCCGGCACACCATGGTGCTCGCCGTTGATGATGTCACCAATCCGTCCGATGCCCTGGCCGATGATCAGGCCGATGGCGGTTCGGTCCGCCAGATAGGCTACCGGCCGCCCGGTGAACCGTGCATACACCCACGCTGCCAGGCTGCCTCCGATCACCGCTCCGTAGATCGAAATACCCCCCTCGTTGATCGCAAAGACTCCCAGCGGACGTTCGGCGAACAGTTGCAGGTTTTCGAGAACGAACAGTACCCTGGCTCCCACGATGCCGCCCACCACCGCCGGCATTGCGACGGCATACACATCGTCTGCGGTCACGCCACTGCCGCGGACCATGCGTATGATGAGCCATAAGCCAACCGCCAAACCCACAGCGCTGAAGAAGCCGTGCCACGTGATGAGCAGTGGTCCCAGCGCAAACAGCTTGGGATCCAGGTTGATTTCGATCAAAGTGATGGTCCTCGCGGTGGTGATGGCATTCCGGCTGTTGTTACGCCTCAGTAGCCAGAATAAGCGAATACCGCCCGCCGGACAACGCGGTCCGCAGTGATGCAGGAGTTCACAATTGAGGCACTATCAGGCTCAGGAGCGGGAGTCCATGAGGGCGGCAGCCCTCATGCTTGTCCTGAGCCTGCCGAAGGGCCGGGGGCGTGGGGGTGCCTCCACATAAAAATTCTCCTCTTATTTCCTGGGGTGGGGGGAGTGGCTCATACCCCCGAACCCCTGGCACTGAATAGATACGAGGAGGGCCCCTGGAGGGCCCCAGGTCGGTTTTTCGTGAGATGTCGGTTTTTGTATGAATTCGGATTTGATGGGTCAGGCTTGGTTCACTGCGCTCGCGCGGCCCGCTCTTGGGGCAGCAGAATCGAGTGCAGGAACCCGACAGCCGGGGTACGGACCCCCGCCGCTTCACCCAACCGCACCACCGCGCCCAGCACTGCATCCAGTTCGGAAGGCCGCCCGTCGGCAAGGTCCCGCTGGATGGAGGTTGCGGCAGTGGGATGCATGCTATCCCACAATGCCCAGGCGCTGTCCTTGGTAGCTGCGGTAAAGGCTACGCCCCGCGCCGCACCCACCGCCATGATCTCGTCCATCGCCTGTTGCGCCAAACGCCGGGTCTCCGGATGAGACCGCCACACGCCCACCGGGCTTCGGGTTGCCGCCCCCATCCCGGTGTTGATGCTGACGGTAAGCAATTTCGCCCAAAGGCCAAGCTGGATGTCAGCCGAGACCGACGCCTGAACGCCGGTTCCCTCAAAGGCGGCGGCGAGCCGGTCGAGGCGCGGGCTGGGACCGCCCGACAGTTCTCCGAATTCGATCAGGAGGGGGCCGCCATAGTTCTGGATCTGCCCTGGAGCCAGCACCATGCTGAATGAATGGCAGAGGCCGCCCACCACCGGTCTTTGGCCCAGGCGCTGCTCCAGTTGACCCGCTGCCTCGATGCCGTTGCACAATGGAACCACGCAGGTGTCCGCTCGGAGCAGGGGCGGGATCGCGGCAGCAGCCTCCGGCACCTGCCATGCCTTGACGCACACCAGCACCGCGTCCACCGGGCCCAGCTGGGAGGGGTCGTCGGTCGCGCTTACCGGGTCGACGGCGAAGTCTCCGAGCGGGCTCTCGACGCGGATCCCGGCGTCTCGCAGCGCAACCAGCGTTCGCCCGCGAGCGATGAAGCTGACGTCATTACCGGCGCGAGCCAGCCGCGCGCCGAAATGCCCGCCCACGGCGCCCGCGCCAATGACGGCAATGCGCATCAAATCGCCTCGATCAACCCAGGAGCTTGGCCAGCATGGCCTGGGTCTCCTGCTGCTTGGCGTAGGTGGCCTCCTGACCGGCGAAGTAGCACTGCCAGAGCTCGCGTTTCGCCGTTGCCGGGGCGGGCGAGGGCCTACCGCCGGACGGCGTGGCCGCGGGCGCGCAGGCGGCGGCCACGACTCCGGCCGCGCCAACTCCCGCTACCCGCAGAAATGCCCGGCGCGACGCCCGATCCCCGGATGCCGGGGCTGCCGTCTCGTCCGTACCACCTCCTAATGACCTATGGTTGATGGTGGCTTCGACCGCTGAACCGGCGAGGTGGACCCGGACCTCAGATCCGCTCCAACACGATCACCGGTATCTCACGCGGCGTCTTCACCTGATACTCGCCGAACACGGGCATGGCCTTGACCTGCCGCGCGAACAACTCCTCCCGCTCCTTCCCGGTGACCACCACGGCCCTGGCCTGGTAGGTTTCAGCGCCGGCTTCCACAGTGACAATGGGATTGGCCACGAGGTTGTGGTACCAATCGGGGTTGGTGGGGCCACCGCCTTTCGAGGCGAACAGCACCACCCGGCCGTTGTCGGGAAGATACGCCAGGGGGTTGGTACGCCGCTTGCCGCTCTTGGCCCCGGTGTGGGTCAGCAGCATCATGTTCTCTCTGCCGGCTACCCTGCCTTGGCCGGAGCGAAACTCCTCGATCACCTTGGCGTTGCGGGCATTCCGATCGTCTAGCTCTGCCATGTGTCCTCCCTGTTGCTAGCCCTGCCGGAAATGGCAGGGGAACGGCCAACGATTCTTGTATCGCAAAACGACCTTCTCACCCAAGGGGGATTTCGTCGACGCCGGATGCGCCCTGAGTAAGAGTGACGAAAAATGGGCCTTGGCCTTGCGTTGCGCTCACCCTTTTGGTTTTGGCCATTTCGCCCCTTGTTTGACCGGTTTGGTCATTGTGACTTATTCTACCGGCGCGAGCGTCAACCAGCAATCAGACCAGTTCCCGAACCAAATTTTGGCGTCCCCTCCCATGACAACCAGATGGGCATCGACGAGGCAGTGTATGTTGCAGGACGCCGATGGCAACATCGGCAGGGAGCTCTCGTCAAATCTTGTGTAAATACCCTTCCAGGATCGTCGTCTGATCAGGCCGCGGCTTCGGTGTTTACCTCCTCTGTTTGAAGGATCCCGTCCACGAACCTTCGTCCGGCAAGAACCAGGGTCATGACCGTGCGAGCACCAT
>SHYD01000060.1 GCA_009692945.1 Dehalococcoidia bacterium
GCAAGGACTGGCTGGACCGCCTCGAGCCGGACCAGGCCAACTTCCGGGCGGTCTTTGTCTGGAGCCGCAGCCTTGTGAATGAAGCCTCGGCGGCCGCCGATGCCGGCGAGTTGGGCCTTCGGTTGGTGGGCGCCCTGTTCTGGTTCTGGTTCTGGAATGGCAACCGGAGCGAAGGGCTCCGTTTGGCCGAAGAGGCGCTCGCCATGGCAGAGGGCCGTCCGCTGGGCGCCGCCCGAGCCGGGGCGCTGTTCACTGCAGGCGCTCTGGCGATGACCACGGGCAACCTGGTGGTGGCCAGGGCGACGATGAGGGAATGCGTCAACCTCAACAGGCAGTTGGGCGACAACCATGGGCTCGCCCATGCCCTTGTTTTCATGGATGTCGTATCACAGGAGCCCGAGGGTGCTGCGCCGCCCCGAGGGGCGCTCATAGCCGAAGCGGAAGCCCTGTTCCGCGCCGAGGGCGACCGCTGGGGCCTGGCCCACGCTCTTCATTTTTCCGGGTTGCTGGCCCTGGAGCAGGGCCAGTACTCAGAAGGGTCGAGCCGACTCGAACAGAGTTTGGCGCTGTTCCGGGTGTTGGGAGACTCCTGGGAGGCCGCCGGTATCCTGACGATACTGGGAGATGTCCAACGCAGTCAGGGCAAAGACGCCGCCGCCACCGCGTTTTACGAGGAGAGCCTCCGTCTGTACCAGGCCGTAGGAACGAAAGTGGGCATCCCGAGCATCTTGCATAACCTGGGGCATATCACGCTGCGACAGGGCGATCCCGGACGGGCCCGCCGCTTGTTCCAGGAGAGCCTGGCACTATTCGCTCCCCGGGGTGACCAACGGGGGATGGCCGAATGCCTGGCGGGAGTGGCGGCGGCGCTGGGCGCGCTCGGTCAACCGTTGGCAGCCGCCCGGTTGTTGGGATCCGCCGAAGCCTTGTTTGCCAGCTCCGGTACTGCCATGTGGCCAGCGAACCAGGCGGATCACCAGCGTCAGGTGGAACTGATGCGTGCCCAACTGGACGAAAAAACCCTGAACGTCGCGATCGGGGAGGGACGGGTCATGTCCCTAGCTAGAGACGGCGCTGGCCCTCGCTTCGGCCGTCGAGGAGGGGGTTGCAGCACCGCAGCGCGCGGGCCAGGTGTTGCCACTGGCCGGAGAGCAGCACCCCCTGAGCCCGCGGGAACTTGATGTGGCCCTGTTGGTGGCGCGGGGCATGACCAGCCGCCAGATCGGCGCGGCGTTGTTCATCACCGAGGGGACCGCGGCGCTCCATGTGAAACACATCCTGGCCAAGCTCGAGTTCACCTCTCGGGCGCAAGTTGCGGCATGGGCGGTGGAACGGGACCTGACCACAATCCAAGCCGGTGCACCCCGAACCTAATCGCCAGCGCCGCTTCTGGCATATCCCCCGCTCACCCACAAATATCCACCTCTCTTGCGGGAGAATATCCCATTCTGGCGATTCCCCCCGCCGGGCGGTCTGGTATGCTCCGCGTGAAGCAAATCTTTGTTGGGAGGGCACGACAATGGAAATCAGCAAGGCATTGCAGGAGCAGCTGGCTTCGGCACATTGGCTCTTGGAAGAGACGATGAACGGGGTCACGCCGGACATCTTCACCTGGCAGCCGCCCGGCTCGGCGGCGACGATTGCCGACAACTACCTGCACACCGTGGTGGGCGAGGACTAGATCCTCCACGCTGTGTTCCAGACCAAGACGCCGCTCGCGGCCGGCGCCATGGCCGGAAAGTCCGGCCTGAGTTCGGTGCCGGGAGGCGCGCACGGCAGCCCCGGCTGGGAGCAATGGATAAAGTCGGTCCAGGTGGACCTCCCGCAACTCCGGGAGTACGCCAAGGCCGTGCATGCCGCCTCCGACGCCTTCGTCGCTGGTCTGAAGCCGGAAGACCTGGACCGCCCGGTCGACCTGGCCGGGTTTGGGCTGGGCGTCCAGACTCTGAACTGGGCCTTCTACAACTTCATCATCGGCCACGCCGCCCAGCACACCGGGGAGATATCCACGGTCAAGGGCTGCCAGAAGCTCAAGGGCTACCCGTTCTAGCTCCTTCGCCAGCTACGGGCAGAAGTTCACCAAAGGAGATATGATCATGGCAACTGTTGATGAGGTCCGCAGCGCATCCCAGCGGTTCTATTCCGCTCTGAACCGTATGGTGAACGGCGATGCGGCGCTCTTGGGGGATATCTGGTCCCACGGGGCCGGGGTCACCACCATGCACCCCATCGGCGGGAGAGAGACCGGGTGGGACCAAGTCGGGGGTGCTTGGGCACAGGTAGCCCAACTCGCCTCGGACGGACAGGTGACGCTGAACGACCAGGCCATTCAGGCGTCAGGCGACATGGCGTACGAGGTGGGCGTCGAGCGTGGGCAACTCAAGCTGGCCGGAGAGCTGGTGAACATCGAGCAGCGGGTCACCAACATCTACCGCAGAGAGGCCGGGGGGTGGAAGATCGTGCATCACCACACCGACATCTCCTCAGGGATGGGCGACCTCCTGAGCCGTCTCAAGGCCAAGGCGTAGCCTGCCCCAAAGAGCGGGTACTCTTCAAACACGCTGGGCGCGTTGTGGCATCCAGCGTGTTTTGCTGTTCGCCGGCCTCCCTACTCCTTCGACTTGGGGAAGAAGGAGAACGACACGCCCCGGCGGGGGCCAGCCACCCGGGGGTTGGGGTCGACGCCGTAGGGGACGCCCACGAGTTGGCACGCCGTGGCGGCCGCCGCCCCCTCCTGCCAGAAGACCTGGACGGTCCCCTTGAACCGCACTTCCCACTGGGTGTCGCCGGTGCGGGCCGACTCGTCGAGGTCGAGGTCCCAGAAGTCCTCGCTGTGCTGGGGGACCATGAACACTTCGGCCTTGCCCTTGGGGCCTTCAATCGTGGTGTAGTGGATGGGGTCGTTCATGGTGCGGTCCTCGTCTCGTTGAACCCTGCCGGTAAGCGACTGCTCAGCGTTAAGGGGCCAGAGACTTTGGGAGCAGGTGTGCAGAGGGCGTCAGCCCTTTGCCGGGGATTTGGGGGTGTCCCCCAACAACCAAACCTCTCCTTTTTCCCGGGGGTGGGGCAACAGAACGGTTGCGCTCACCCCTCCGCTGACTCGCCACCCCAAGGCTGAGCATTTCACCCGGTAATTGCCGCCAAGTATAGCACGATGCGTTGCCGGTATAATGCAGAGGATCGATCGTAAGAACGCAGTCTTGGTGTCGCCGAACTCGGCGGGCCGGGGGTCCAGCGGGGTTATCCCGTTGGCAGGGTGTGTGGGGGTGTCCCTTCACCTTGGTGCTTCATCAACCCCCTCTCCTTTAGGAGTGGGGGTTTAGGGGGAGAGGTTATGGGTTCAAGGGGTCACCCCTTGAACCCCGCCAAGGAGGCTGCGCCTCCCTGGACGCTCGCCCCGGAACAACTCATAGGGAGGACGCAGGATGAGCGCTCAACGCCAGCCGGCTAGCCAGCGCCAGTCGGCCGTCCGGCTGCTCAGTGGCGGTGGCATTGCGATTCTGGTGGCTGCTGTCATCGTTCTCGGGATGTCCTTCCGGACGGTGGGCGCCGGGGAGCGCGGCGTGCTGCTTCAGTTCGGCGCCGTGACCGGGACCGTGCTGAATGAAGGGCTGCACGCGGTCATCCCTTTCGTCCAGACCATCGAGATCATGAGCGTGCAGACGCACGTTCTCCCGGCGAAGGCCAGCGCCGCCAGCAACGACCTTCAATCGGTGGCCACCCAGATCACCATCAACTACCATTTGGATCCGGCCCGAGTGGCGACCATCTACCGGGAACTGCGTCAAGAGTACGAACTGCGGGTGATCGCTCCCGCCATTCAGGAGGCCATCAAGTCCACCACCGCCCGCTACCCCGCCGAGGGGTTGATCACCAACCGTTCGGGAGTGCGGGACGCCATCACCGAATCGCTGCGGCAGCGCCTCGAACCCCACGGAATCGTGGTGAGCACCGTGAACATCACGGACTTCGACTTCAGCGCCGAGTTCAACCGGGCCATCGAGTCCAAGGTCACGGCGGAACAGCGGGCACTCCAGGCCAAGAACGACCTGGAACGCATCAAGATCGAGGCGCAACAGAAGATCGAGGGGGCCAAGGCCGAGGCGGAATCGATCCGCATCCGATCGGAGGCGCTGGCGCAGAACCAGCGCCTGGTGGAATGGGAAGCGATCCAGAAATGGGACGGCAAGCTGCCGCAATTCAATGGCGGTGGCGCCCTTCCCTTCATCAATATCACCCCGGGCGGAACCCCCCAGCCCGCCCCGGCGCGGCCATAGCGGTCCGGCCGCACCCTCATGGCAGCAAGCGACCGTGCCCCCGTTATCCGTCTGACGCTGCCCCTGCGCCTGTCGAACCTATCGCTCCGGCTGATCGCCGCCATCGTGGCGCTGCCGGTGCTCATCGGCGCGACCCATCTCGGGGGATGGGTGTTTCCTGCCCTGGTGCTGGCGGCATCCCTGCTCGCGGCGTGGGAGTTCGGCCGTCTCGCCGAGGCCACCGGGACTGCTGTGGCCAAACCGGTGCTCATTGCCGGCACCGGGCTGCTGGTGGTCTCCGGGCACCAACTGGTAGCGCCCGCGCTGACGGTCCTCCTCCTGGCTGCGCTCATGTGGTCGCTCTATCGCTTCCGCCGCGGCGGCACCGGCACCGACTGGCTGTGGACGGTGGGCGGCGCGCTCTACACCGGGTGGCTCCCCGGCCACTTTGTGACGCTGCGTGCCGAGGAGCGCGGCTTGGAGTGGGTGTTGGTGGCGCTCTGCTCCACGGTAATCAGCGATACTGCCGCCTACGCGGTCGGGCGGGCGGCCGGACGCTGCAAGCTGGCCCCACTGGTGAGCCCGGGCAAGACCTGGGAGGGAGCCATCGGCGGGTTGGTTTTCACCACGTTGTTGACCCCCGCCCTCGCCTGGCTGCTCCACCTGCCGGGCGGGCCGCTGCTATGGGTGCTCGGATTCGCCATCTCCGTGTTTGCCCAGGCAGGCGACCTGGTGGAGTCGATGCTTAAGCGCACTGCGGGGGTCAAGGACGCCGGCCGGCTCGTTCCTGGCCACGGCGGCATCCTCGACCGCATGGACAGCCTTGTCTTCGTTGGGCCGCTCGTCTACTATTATGTGCGATGGCTGATTTCCGCCCCGTGAAGCGACTCGTGGTGCTCGGCGCCACCGGGTCAATCGGATGCCAGACGCTGGATATCATCCGGAGCTACCCTGATCGCTTCGAGGTCGCCGGTCTGGCCGGTGGCCGCAACCTCCCGCTGCTCACGAAGCAGGTCCGCGAGTTCCGCCCGGCCATGGTCTCCTTTGAGGAGGAGGCCCCCTTCGACCCCGGGCCCGGCCACACCGTCACTCTCTGCTCCATGGAGGAGATGGTGGCCGATCCCTCCGTGGACCTGGTGATGGTGGGCACGGTGGGGAAGGCCGGGTTGCCGGCGACGCTGGCGGCGCTGCGGGCCGGTAAGGCGGTGGCGCTGGCCAACAAAGAGGTGCTCGTGATGGCGGGCGCTATCGTCCAAGAGACCGCCCGCCGTTACGGCGGCACGTTGGTCCCGGTGGACAGCGAGCACAGCGCCATCTGGCAGTGCCTGGTGGGCGAGCCGGGCAACCCCTGGCCCGCCATCCGCCGCCTGATCCTCACCGCGTCCGGCGGCGCCTTCCGGGACATGGACCCGGACCTGTTCCCCACGGTAACCCCGGAGCAGGCGCTGCGCCACCCCACGTGGCAGATGGGGCGCAAGATCACGGTGGATTCTGCCACGCTGATGAACAAGGGGTTCGAGGTGATCGAAGCTCATTGGCTGTTCGGCTACGGTTTCGAGCAGATCGAGGTGGTGCAGCACCGGGAGAGCATCCTCCATTCTATGGTGGAGTTCCGGGACGGGAGCATCAAGGCCCAGCTTGGCGTGCCCGACATGCGGGTGCCGCTCCAGTACGCCCTGACTTATCCCGAGCGCTGGCCCTCCCCCGCTGCCGCCACCGATTTCCTCAAGCTGGGTAGCCTTACCTTCGAACCGGTGGACGCCCGGCGTTTCCCCTGTCTGCCGCTGGCGCTGCAGGCGGGGAGGTCCGGCGGCACCTACCCGGCCGTCCTCAGCGCGGCCGACGAGGTGGCGGTGGGCCGCTTCCTCGACGGCGAGATCCGGTTTACTGATATTTACGACACCGTGGCCGAGGCGCTGGATCGCCACTCGCCCATCACCATGCCCGGCCTCGACGAGATCCTTGCTGCCGACGCCACGGCCCGCCGCTTCGCCTCGACCCGCGCGGCCTGACCAGGAAAGTGGCCGAGAGCCGGCAGGGTGGTTGTGGGCGCACGGTGCACGGTGGGGATGCGTTGCATCGTAGGGGCACGTTGCAACGTGCCCCTACCGCGAAAACCGGCATCGTTCTCATTCCCCGACAAACCCACTCGTTCTCGAAGAGGCTCGCGGGCGTATGGGACGCCGTGGGCCCTTGCCGCGCCGCGGATACCGACCTACCTTTACCCCAGTCCCTCCCCTAACGATGGCCGAAAGGGCCCTAATTCATGTCTGACCTGTTGTCCGGAGCGGCCTCCTCCCTACCGGGGCTGGCCCTAACCCTCGCCTCGTTCTTCGGGGTGCTGCTCGTGCTGGTAATGGTCCACGAACTGGGCCACTTCGTCACCGCGAAACGGGCGGGCGTCACTGTCCAGGAGTTCGGGTTCGGCTACCCGCCCCGGCTCTTTGGAGTCCACTACAAGGGCACTGACTACACCGTCAACCTGCTGCCGTTGGGCGGCTTTGTCCGGATGCTCGGCGAGGAAGACCCCGGCGAGACGGGGAGCTTCGCCAGCAAGCCGATCCCGGTCCGTATCATCATTCTGGCGGCCGGCTCGTTCATGAACGCGGTGTTGCCGGTGTTCCTGCTCACCGCCAGTTTCATGGTCCCGCATACCGTCATCGAAGGTACGGTGCGGGTCGATCAGGTGGCCGAGGGGTCCCCCGCCGCCGCCGCCGGAATCCAGCCGGGCGACGCCATCATCAGTGTCAATGATCGGGAGGTCAAGAGCATTCAGGATGTGGGCTACAACATCCAGTTGAACCTCGGCAACCAGATGCCGATGACGGTGCAGCGGGATGGGAAGCCGCTCACGGTGCAGGTGGTCCCACGCTGGCGGCCGCCCGCGGGTCAGGGAGCGACCGGGATCGTGATCGGGATGCCGGACCGGCAGGCGGTGACGACAAGCCTAGCCCTGCCCGCCGCGTTCGCTCGGGGCTTCCGGGAAACGCTGGACATGCCGGTGCAGTTCAAGAACGACATCCTGGGGCGGTTCGCGGGTGGCAGCGCCCAGGGGTCGCCGGTGATGGGCCCCATCGGCATCGCCCAGGTCACCGGCGAGGTGGCCAAGAGTGGCCTCGTGAACCTGCTGGGGTTGGCGGCCGGGCTCAGTATGAACCTGGCGATGATCAACATCCTCCCCATCCCCGCGCTGGACGGCGGCCGGATCGTATTTGTGCTGCTGGAATGGGTGCGCCGGGGGCGCCGCATTCCGCCGGAGCGCGAGGCCATCGTCCACATGGTGTTCATGGGACTCTTGCTGCTGTTCATCGTCCGGGTGAGCTTCGATGATGTCGCCCGCATCCTGGAAGGAAAGAGCATACTGCCATGACCACCGACCACGCCGCCGGCACCGCCCTGCTGCTCGACGAGGTGGGCCCCCGGCCCCGCCGCCAGACCCGCCCGGTGATGGTGGGCAGGGTCCAGGTGGGCGGCGGCGCACCGGTCTCGGTCCAGTCGATGTGCACCACCGATACCGCGGACGTCGATACCACCGTGGCGCAGATCCACCGGCTCGAAGCGGCCGGTTGCGAGATCATCCGGGTCTCCTGCCTCAATGAGCCGCAGGCCCGGGCCATCGCCGCCATCAAACGGCGCATCAGCATTCCGGTGGTGGCCGACATCCACTTTGAGCACCGCCACGCCCTGATGGCGGTGGACGGCGGGGTCGATTGCATCCGGCTCAACCCCGGCACCGTGAAGGACACCCGCAAAATCCGGGAGGTGGTGCAGGCCTGCAAGGCGGCCAACGTCCCGATCCGCATCGGCGTCAACGAGGGCAGCCTGCCGCCCCTCAGCGGCGACGAAGAGATGCCCGAGGGGCTCACCGCGGGACTGGCGGGCGAGTGGCTGGTGCGCCGCATGGTGCGGGCCGGGCTGGAGGAGATCAAGCTGCTGGAACAGGAGGGGTTCTACGACATCAAGATCTCCCTGAAGGCCTTCGATGTCTACGCCATGATCGAGGCAAACCGGCGCATGGCCGCCCTGATCCCGTATCCGCTCCACTTGGGCGTCACCGAGGCCGGCACGCCCAAGCCCGGGTCGATCCGCAGCGCCATCGGCATCGGCGCCCTGCTGATGGAGGGCATCGGCGACACCATCCGCACCTCGCTCTCGGGCGACCCGGTGGAGGAGGTGGAGACCTGCTACGAGATCCTGCGGGCCACCAACATCCGGCAGCGCGGCCCCACGCTCGTGGCCTGCCCCTCCTGCGGCCGCGCCCAGATCGACCTCATCGGCCTGGCCAACACGGTGCAGGAGCGGCTCAAGGGCATGGACAAACAGCTCAAGATCGCGGTGATGGGCTGCGTGGTCAACGGCCCCGGCGAGGCGCGAGACGCCGACATCGGCATCGCGGGCGGCGGCAAGGGCAAGGGCGTCATCTTCAAGCACGGCCAGATCTTCCGCACGCTGGACGAAGGGGATATGCTCCAGGTGCTGATGGAGGAGATCGAGAAGCTGTAGGGCGGGGGGCGTTATGGAACTGCCGGTGGTCATCGAGGCCGGGGAAGACGGTTACTATGTCGTCGAATGCCCTACCTTACCCGGCTGTGTAAGTCAGGGTAAGACTGAGGTGGAAGCGCTCCGGAATATCCGGGAAGCCATCATCGGGTGGTTGGCCGTCGAGCGGGAAAAGGTCGAAGAAGAGCGACCCCAAGGGGCCAAAGTCTGCTGTGTTGAGGTCTAGTGGCCGAACTCCCCGTCGTTTCGGGACGGGATGCCCGCGGTGGTTTCGAGCGGGCGGGATGGGTATATAGGCGCACCGCGGGTGACCACATGATCCTGATAAAACCGGGTGTTCGCAACAATCTTTCGATCCCAGATCACAGGGAACTGGATCGGGGCACCTTGCGCAAGTTGATCACCCTCGCAGGGCTGACCGTCGAAGAGTTTGTCCATCTGATTTGACACGAATTGGCAAGAGGTCTGCCTCAGTGGGAGTCTTTCAACACCGGATTGCCATCGCCGCAGCGCCCGACGGCCCGTTCATCGAACTCGACGCGATGGTGGCCACCGGCCCGCTTTACAGCTTGGTCCCACGGCGGGTGTTGCAAGAACTTGGGGTGACCCCGTCCCGCACCCGGCGCTTCATGCTGGCCGATGGGAGCCTGATCGAACGGGACGTGGCGGAGGTGGTGGCGCGAGTCAACGGCGAGACGGCCCACACCCTCTGCGTATTTAGCGATGACGGTTCCCTGGCGCTGTTGGGCGCCTGCACGCTCGAGGGTTTTGCCCTAGCGGTGGACCCTGTGAACCGGCGGCTCGTTCCCATGGCCGAGATCCCAGCCTTGCTCATAACTGTTCAAGATCGTCAGTCAGACGGCGATCGAAGCAGGCGTGCAGAGGGCAGCAGCCCTTTGCCGGGGGCATTGGGGGTGCCCCTCAAGAACAAAATCCTGATATGACCTTCACCGTCGTGCTCTCCCCCGACACCCAGGGCGGCTACACCGCCATCTGCCCGGCGCTCCCCGGCGCCGTCAGCGAGGGCGACTCGCTGGACGAGGCGCTGACCAACATCAAGAACACCGCCGAGGAGTGGCTGATCCTCTGGATGGAGGAGGGCAACCCCACCCCGGAGGAGGACCCGGCGATGGTGAAACAGGAGGTCGAGGCCTGCCTGCGGGACCGCGCCGAGGAGGGCCTGCCGCCCACGGTCGAGACCCGCCAGATCGTCGTGGCCGACGAACCTGAACTCGCCGCTCGCGCCGTGCTCGACGGCCAGGTGCTGCTGGAGTTCGGCTACGCCGAGGGCCTCTACGATGACGACGAGGACGGCGACGAGGAGCGCGCACTCAAGCCCTGCACCGTGCGCGCCATCCTCCGTTACGGCGGCAGCCTGGGCGACGACCCCGACGGCTTCGACCCGGCGCTCGATTTCGACGACGACGAGTAGGCGAGGCAGGGGTGCAGGGGGCGGCAGCCCCTTGCCGGGGGAGTGGGGGGCGCCCCCATCGGAGTGGGCGCCTTTTGGCTTCATGCCTGGATGAGGGATTTGGGACGGGGGTGTGCAGAGGGGGCGAAGCCCCTTCTGCCTGGGTGTGGGGTGTCCCCACACACAAACGAAATGGGTGGGTGGGAAGTACAGCCTTCGAGGTTGTCCGAGGAGAAACCTGCCCACTCCTATGGGGCGCCCCCCAAGATCGAATCTCCTCTTAATTCTCGGGGGTGGGGCATGGTTAAGCCAGCATGAGTTCGTTCACGGTACCCATCGAGGTCGCAGCCACCAGCGAAGGCCCCTTCATTCAAATCGACGCGGTGGTCGATACCGGCGCGTTCTACTCCTGGGTGCCCCGTTCCATCCTCGAACAACTCGGCGTCACCCCGGCGGAGGTCCAAGCCTTCGTTCTGGCCGAGGGTACCATCGTCCACCGCGCCATCGCCGCGGTGGTGGTGCGGCTCGGCGGGCGCTCCCGACACACCGTGTGCGTGTTTGGCGACGAGGGAACCGAGCCGCTGCTGGGCGCCTTGACCCTCGATGAATTCGCGCTGGGGGTCGACCCCGTCAACGGCCGGCTGCTGCCGATGCCCAAGCTCCGCATGCTGGGCAACCGCCCGGCGGGGTAGGGAGGGTGGCGGGGGCGAGGCCCTCTGGAGCAGGGGTGCGGGGGCAACCCTCTTGCCGGGGGAGCTGGGGCTGCTCCCATAGGCGTGGGCACCTTTTGAATCCTGCCTGGATGAAGGCGCCTCAGGACGGGGGTGTGCAGAGGGGGCAGAGCCCCTTCTGCCGGGGTGTGAGGTGTGCCCACAAGAATAAAACCAGTCTCTGCTCTTCCGGGGTGTAGGGCGGCCTAGCGGGTGAGCCGGGATGGTGGCTTACGAATACCCCGAGCGAGGGTGGGAGGCGTGCGCCAAGACCCGAATTGCCGTAGGATTGGGCCAAATCGCGGAACGAGGTGCACCCATGGGCGAGATCATCACTGCGGGCGACCTTCAGTTCTTCGTCGAAAACCGAATGCAGGGCACGGGGGAGGATGGTGGCCCGACGATGCGGGTGAACGCCATGGTTAGCCCGGACCGGGTCGAACTGCTTCGCATCGACATGTTCCGGGTCCAGCCGCACTACCACTACGACCCCAGGGGCAAGAACCTGCAATACCAACTGGACCCGCTGACCATCGACGATGGGATCGGCTGGGCCATCGGGCTGGTCACCCGCAAGCTGCCGCAGATGTTGGAGAAGGCGGGGCACCCCGAACTCGCCACTCCCGGCAACCTTACCGCCGCGGCCGAGGCGCTTCCCGAGGTGGAGCGGCGCTGGCGCGCCGAGGGCGAGGGTGGGTAGACCCGAGCTTGAAGCAATCTTCCACTCACTGCTCACGTGCCCATCGCGCCGCCGCAGCCCAAGATTGCCACGGCCTCCTGCGTCGGCCTCGCAACGACAATGCGGTTGGGCTGACCCGGCTGTGGGGCACGCAAAAAGATGACGGGCATCCCTCCCGTCCATTGCGGTTGCCGCCGGCGCTGGTTGGGGGTAGGCTGAAGGGAAGCCGCGGCGCCCCGCGTGCTGGGAAGGAACCGCCCATGGACCCCCTCCGCTACCTCGAACGTCCCGACGGACTGCGCAACCCCATCCTCATCTATGCGTTCGATGGTTGGGCCGACGCCTCGGAAGTGGCCACGTGGACCGCGCGCTACCTGCTGCGGCAGTGGAAGGCCACCAAGTTCGCCGAGATCGACCCGGAGGACTTCTACGTCTTCACCGAACAGCGGCCCAAGATGCGCTGGGGCGAGGACCGGAAGCGGTTCGTTGAATGGCCGGCCAACGAGTTCTACTACCACCGGGTTCCCACCCTGGACCGGGATTTCATCATCCTGGTGGGCTCGGAGCCGCAACTCAGATGGAAGAGCTTCGCCCAGTCGGTGATCCAGGTGGTCACGGACTTCCAGGTGAGTGTGGTGCTGGCGCTGGGCGGCGTGCTGGCGGCGGTGCCCCACACCCAGCCCCCCCGGCTCTCGGGGACGGCCACCGACGAGCTGTTTCGTGAGAGGCTGCATCCCCTGGAGGTCAACTCCTCCCGCTACGAGGGGCCCACCGGCATCCTCGGGGTGCTCAGCACCACGCTGGACCGTCAGGGCGTGCCTACCGCCAGCCTCTGGGGCAGCGTGCCCCATTACCTGGCGGCCCGCCCGAACATGCGGGTGTCCCAGGCCATGCTCCGCAAACTGGACCAGATGCTGGACGTTCGCATCGACATGGGGCGTGTCGACCGGCAGGCGGTGCTGTTCGACGGGCAGGTGAGCCAATTGGTGGCTGGGAATGCTGAGGTCCAGGCGTACGTCCGCAAACTGGAGGAGGAGCACGGCCGCACCGGCGAGTTCGCCCCCGAGCCGCCGGGAGAACTCCCCAGCGGCGAGGCGGTCATTCGCGATCTCGAGGAGTTCTTCCGCGAGCGACGGAGCACCGAAGGTGGCAGCGACCGCGGGTAGCCGGGGAGGGTGGGCACGTAGCAACGTGCAGCTACGAAGGAAGGTGCCCCCGGAGCAGCGGCGCCACGGCGGTCCCCCGGCGGGCGCCCTATCTCGGGGAGCACACCCGGGAGATCCTTGCCGAACTCGGGTACGACGAGGCTGCGATCGACCGTTTGGCGGCGGCGAAGGTGATCCGGGCCGTGAGCCCGGGCGAGCAATAGACGCCCCAGCCGGATGCTCGCCGGCCTGGGTGACGGGGAGTAACAAAGGGCGCGGCGAGCGGGTACTACTTGGCGAGGGTCCGCCCTCGGACGCCGGCCAAACACAGAACGTGGAGCATCACGACGAATGACGAACAGACCCATCAAGCGGCTGGTTCAGGCGCTTGCGCTGGGAGTGGCCATCCTGCTTTCGGCGGCCTGCGGCGGAAACAGCGCTGCGGCTCCGGCCACCAGCGGCGCAACGGAGCGCCCAGCCGCGGCTTCGACCACCGGCGCCGCCGCCCCACCCGCCACGGCCACTGCTGCGCCCGCCGCTGCTGTGGCTAACCCTACCGCGGCCTCGGCGCCGGCGGCTCAAGCCGCCGTCAGCGCCAGAGTGAACGCGAACTCGGCGTCCCGTGCCCAGCTTCAAGCGGCGTTCGAGGCGGCGGGCATCCCCAATGCCGGGCGCTGGGCTATCGAGGTCGAGGAGTACCGTCCGTACCCCGCCAACGACCCCGGCTTCGCCAAGCTGCGGCAGCAACTGGCGAAGTACAATCCCTCGGCCGAAGTGTTGGAGAAGATCATCGCCAACCGCTCGCTGTGATCGGCTAGGTGCAGGACCGTGCGAATAGAAGGCGCCCTCCGTGGGGGGCTGATCGCGCTGGCCGGGCTGTCGACGGCGGGCGCCGCCGTGGAGTTGGCGATGCTGAGGCACTGGACCTCGCCGTTGCAAGTGATTCCCTGGGTCGCGCTCGTCCTGGCTGCGGCCGCCATCGTGCTGCAGACGCTGCAGCCTGCGCCGGGTAAGGTCAGGGCATCCCGCGTCCTGAGCGCGGTGGTGGTGGCTACGTGCGTTGCCGGCTTTCGGGGCCCATGTTTGGGCCAACTACGACGCTGGCCCGCTCGATGCTCGCTACGAGACGGCGTGGGCGGGTATGTCCGAGATCGAGCGCTGGGTGACGGGCCTGACCGAGACGGTCGGGCCCTCCCCACCGCTGGCTCCCGGCGTGCTGGGGCAGATCGGGCTGGCGCTGCTGCTGGCCTCGTACCGGCACCCGGCGCTGACGGAGCGGCCGGGCAGGTGAGCGGCCGGACCCGGCTCCTTCCCGCTCGCCTCGCACCTCCTCCTTCCGCGCACCCCCAGCACACTCCCACGTAAGACTTCACTGTTGACGGGCAGCCGTGGCTCAGGAGTGGGAGTGCACGAGGGCGGCAGCCCTCTGCCGGGGGAGTGGGGGTGCCCCCCACATAGAATTCACCTCATTTGTTCCTGGGGTGGGGGGGCGTGGCTCATACCGCCTGATCGCCTGATACTGAGTAGGTACCTCCAACCACCATTCGCTCCGATGTAGACCATCAGTGAATCTGTCCGCTATAGCCATCAGTGATTCTGTCCTTTTGGCTTAAGACGCCAGACGTGGCCTGACCCGGGTTTAGGTGGCCGGGGCTGCAGGGGTGGTGGACAAGATGGGCAGCGGCGGACCGCTGCCCACTTGACCACCACCAGACGGTTGCGGTTGCGGTAACGCACCGGTCTCGAGGTGGGTACGCCGGGGACGTGCGCGAATCAGCGCCGAGGGATCTGCGGGAACCGTTAACAGGCAACGCCCTTGGTAGGAGA
>SHYD01000061.1 GCA_009692945.1 Dehalococcoidia bacterium
CGGCCAGGGCGACCGGAGGCTGGACCTTGCACCGAGACAAGGCGCCGGCCTGATCCAGCAGGTCCAGCACCGCCCCGGCACCGTAGGCGGCGTCGCCGTAGACCGTGAGCACCTCGCTCTCGCCCGCAGGCCCGGCCGAGGTGGGCGGGGCAGTGCCGTCCCCGTTGGCTTGCGTGGCCCCGGCGGCCAGGCCGTCCGCGGCCAGCAGGGCGGCCACGGCGATGCGGCCGCGCTGCTGCGGTTGTGCGACGTGTACGGCATCCCCTTGGCCACCAACGGCGCCACCGCCCGATTGATGCTGGCGCAGTTTCGGGGAGCCGCTATACTCGATCTGGCGGACATTTCCGCGCACCGGGCGGCGGGTTGCCGCGCCACCGGAGAAATGGGCGCCCAGGGGCACAGAGGAGCCCGAGCGGTGCTCAACGGAGAATTGGGGAACGATTGACGCTGCGCCATCCACCCTGCCCGCTTCCTTGACCCCACCCTCACTGGCCAAACGCTGCGTCGCCGAATTCGTCGGGACCTTCGGGTTGGTATTCGCCGGTACGGGCGCGGTGGTGGTGAACCAGGCCAGCGGCCAGATCACGCACCTGGGCGTCGGCCTCGTATTCGGTCTGGTGGTGACGGCGATGATCTACGCCACCGGCCACCTATCGGGCGCTCACCTGAACCCGGCGGTCACCATCGCCTTCGGGTTGGCGCGCCATTTTTCGCCGAGAGAGATACCCCAGTACTGCCTGGCGCAACTGGCCGGCGCCGCGGCCGCAAGCCTTGCTTTGGCGGGATTGCTGGGCCGCTCCGGCACGTTGGGCGCCACGTTGCCCGCAGCGGGCCCCGGCCAGGCGTGGGGGATGGAGTTCACCCTCACGTTCATCCTGATGTTCGTCATCATGGCGGTGGCCACCGACACCCGCAACGCCGGTTCAGCGGCCGCGGTGGCCATTGGAGCCACGGTGGCCCTGGAGGCGATCTTCGGTGGGCCCATTTCCGGAGCCTCGATGAACCCGGCCCGCTCCTTTGGCCCGGCCCTGATCGCCGGCGTCTGGGACCATTTCTGGGTGTACGCGACCGCCCCAGTGGCGGGGGCTGCCGCCGCCGCGGCGCTGTACCAGTGGCTCCGAGGCCACGAGCATGCCGTCCGGCGGTCCGCTGCCGCCGGCGGCGCCCAGGAACTGGAATAGCAGGCCGGCGATGCAGGTGCTGTTTGTCTGTGTCCACAACGCCGGCCGGAGCCAGATGGCCGAGGCCATCTTCAACGCGCTCAGCGGTGGACGGCATCACGCAATGTCCGGCGGAACAATGCCGGGCAGCGCGGTCAACCCCCAGGTCGGGCCCGTGCTCGCCGAAATCGGGGTTGCCCTGGGCAGCGCAGCGCCCAAGCCACTGGATCCTGCTCTGATTACCGCCGCGGACCGCACCATCACCATGGGCTGCGGCGTCGCTGAGGCCTGCCCTGCCGGACTGTACATCACCGAAGACTGGGGCCTGGACGACCCCGCCGGTCAACCATTGCCGGTGGTCCGCGCCGTGCGGGACCAGATCGCGGCTCGGGTGAAGGCGCTCATCGATGAGTTGGACCGGGAGGTCCGGGCTTCCTGAGGTCGCTGGTCGATGGTGGAGGACCACGGCCCTGCCAATCACAGCCCGGGGCCTTGCCCGGGAAAACGTGCTGAAGGCCCAGCGTTGTCCCGCCCCACCCCCAGAAAAGAGAGAAGGATTTTGTTTTTTGGGGGGCACCCCCAAGTCCCCCGGCAAAGGGCTGCCGCACTCTGCACACCTGCTTCAAAGGTCCTGCCCCTTCAACTGCTACGAGAGCCTCCGCGGGGCGTCCCCTCACCTGGAATTGTCTTCATGGCCCGGTAGTGATACTTACGGCGTTGCCGGCTGCGGCGCCCCGTTCTCGTAGGGTTTCAGCAGCGCGTATATGGCGCCGTTGAGCGGGGTGGGGATCCCGATTTCTGCGCCGAGCCGCAGGGTCGTGCCGTAGATGGCGTCAAGCTCCAGGCGGCGCCCCTCCATCAGGTCGAAGTAGGTGGAGGGATAGCTGCCGCCGCCCAGCGAGGTGCCCTGCACCACGCGCTCTGCGGCCCCCGGGGGAACAACGATCCCCTTGGCTTTCGCCAGGGCCTGAACCTCGGCCATGATGCCCAGCATCAACGCCCGGGTTTCGGGCAACGCCCGCAGCGGTCCGAGTGGGAGCCGGGTGAGGGCGGAGGGCCCGGCCTGGCCGGAGAAGGAGATGAACTTATCCCACATCACGCCGCGCGCGTTGGGGCTGGCCTCCGCCTCGATCCCGGTGCCCTTCAGCGCCGCCGCCAGCGCCTCGACCCGGGGGCTGAGGCCGCCGGCCAACTCTCCGAACACCACCATGTTGCGACGTCCCTTCTGCACCACGACCCCCGGCTCCACCAACGTGCCCCCGGCCCGGCCCACGCCGCCCAGCGCCGCCCGCGGGCCCGCGATCGCGGCGATGCGGTCGGGAGAATCGATGCCGTTCTGGATCGGGATGATCATCGTCTCGGGCCCCACCATCGGCAGCGCCATGCGCATCGCGGGTTCGACGTCGTAGGCCTTCACACAGCACCAGATGAGGTCGACCGGACCCACCTCACGCGGGTCGCCGGTGGCGCGCGCGTCGATATGGAACTCGGGAGCGCCGTCGAGCCGGACGGTGAGGCCGCGGTTTCGCAGCGCTTCCAGGTTAGCCCCACGCGCAATGAAGGTGACGTCGGCGCCGGAGCGGGCCAGCAGGCCACCGTAGAATGCGCCGAGCCCGCCGGCGCCGACTATCGCTACCCGCATTGGTGTTCCTCTTATCCAGTCTTTGAGTGCGTCGAGGCACTCCCCAGCCCCTCGCACCCGGCGAGCCGGTCGCCAGTGGCGCCGCTAGTGTAGTGCGTCAAGCAGATCGTAGTTAATCGTTACCCACAATTCGGGCTCTCCCGTTCTGTTGCCCCACCCCCGAAAAAGAGAGAGGTCTTGTTTCTTGGGGGACACCCCCAAGCCCCCGGCAGGAGGGCTTCGCCCCCCTGCACTCCCTGATCGGGAAGACTTCTCGCCGCGCTCGAAGGGTATCACTGTTGACGGCACGACGGCCGTTACTGTTCGAGCGAAGCGAGAATCTGCGCCGTCCGGCCTCGATCCATCGAGATGTCCCCCCGCCCCCGGCCTCGTGGGCGGATGCCCGAGGACAAAAGCGCCAAGATATCAGTTGGTGACGCCCGCCAGCTTCTCGATGACGGCCCGGACCGCATCGATCTTGGCGTAGTTCTCCTCCCGGCTCGATTCCAGGTACTTAGCCGTGCCGGGTGCGGTGGCCGGGTCCTGGATCGGGACGTCTTTGCGGCGGCTGTTGCGTTTGAGGCCGGCGTTGACGGCGGTCTGTCCTTCCTTGGTGAGGAACCAGTTGATGAACAGTTTGGCGGCGTTGGGGTGAGGCGCCTTGTTGAACAGCAGCACACCTTCCGCCGGGATGTAGTCGGCTTCGGGCAGCACCAGCGGTTTCACGTTCTTACCCAGGCCCTGCTCCTGGAACTCGGGGAGGATCGCATCGAAGAGGGCCATGCCGATGGGGTAGCGGCCCCGCACCACCGCCTCGATGATCTGGCGGCGCTCCCGGCTGAATACGGCTTCCTGATCGACGATGATCTGTTTGAGGGCGCCCTCACCCAGGGCTTCTTTGATGCCCGTCATCGGCAGGTAGCCGTCGCCGGAGCGGACATCGGCCATGAAGATCTTGCCCTTCCACTTGGGGTCCAGCAGGTCCTTGACCGTCTTGATCTCGCCGTCCTTGACCAGGTCGCCGTTCACCCAGAAAGCCCGGTTCACCTGGTGCTCGTGGGCAAAGGCGAGCTTGCGGTCGAGGTCGACGAACCCCCGCTCGTAGCCGTTGAACCAGGCGTTGTCGTCCAGCACGTCGGGGCGGAAGATAACGGGGCGGATCGGGTCGAACACGCCCTCCGGACGGAGCAGGCGGATCATCAAAGCGGGCGCGAACTGGGCCACGTCCACCGAGTAGACGTTGCCCTTGCGCTCCTGGAGCACCTTGGGGGCGATGAGACTGGCCGAAGGGAACGCCTGGTGCTCCACCTCGATGCCGGGGAAGGCCGCCTGGAACGCGTCCAGCCCCTTGCGGTACGACACCCCGGTGTTGGTGATGACTGCGACCTTCCCCTCTTTCTTGGCGGCGACAACCAGGTCCTCCCACTCTTTCTCCCAGGCCGCCTTCGCGGCGGTGACGGGAGCGGCGGGCGCCGGGGCAGCAGCGGGCGCCGGGGCAGCAGCGGGCGCGCAGGCGGCGGCAACGGCCCCTGCCCCAGCGACGCCGGTGGCCCGGAGCAGCGCTCGTCTGGTTACGTTGGTGGCCGGTTCGACAGACATGGTGGACCCTCCTCATCGTGACTACGCATAGCCCGGCGGGCATTGCAATAGCATACCCGATGGGGTCAGGGTTGGGTAGCGCGCCCGACGGTGGGTATGAGTTCACTGTTGAGTGAACGCGTACCAAGGTGGCACAACGAACACCGAAGGCTGTGGAAACTTCTCGCAGAGCTCGAAGAGTATGGAGTAGGCGCGCGCGATGGCTTGTTACCGTTCGAGCGAAGCGAGAATCTGCGTTGTCCCAGCGTGTTCGCCCCGAATGTGAACTCGTACGGGCGCTGGTAAGGCCGGGGAACCATCACATCTCCTGGGGCGGTGCCCCAGGCTGGGATAGCCTGGGCCTGTGGCCCGCCACCCGGCTGCCCGCGGCTCGCTCCAAAGCACATCGAACAGCATCTTATTCCCCTGTGCCACCTCCCCGGCCCACGCCGCGCCGGTTCCCGCAAGCGCCAACGGCGCGCCCCATCCCAGCCTGGGGCATCGCCCCAGGAACCCCACCGCACCCCTCAGCATTACCGGGTTCAACAGTAAGCCTCGACGCTGAGGCGTTGAGGTGTAGGGCCAAAGGCCCGTGCTATCCCAGCCTGGGGCAACGCCCCAGGGCAGAGAGTCCGCATCATCCCGATGTCCAACAGAAAACACCCGCCCAAGTGTGACAAAGATCACAGCAGCCGCCCCCAGATATGTTATCGTGGCGCATCCGGCCGGTTGTTCCGGCCCGAAATATCGGAAGGAGAGCCACCACGGCTCTCAAGGAGAACCCATGAAACGGCAGTTCGTATCGGCGCTCGCTGCAGCGCTGTTGGTGATCTCCGGGGGGGGGTAGCGCCGGCTGAGGCGGGCAAGCCTGGGCCGCCGACCGCCAGTGCAACCCTGGACTGCGTGGGCGCCCCCGGCGGAGGGACGGTGACGTTAACGGTGTCGTGGTCCGGGTATCGCGTTGCATCCACAGAGATGGAGATAAAACAAAACGGGGTCTCGCCTCAAATTCCTCACCAGGTGAGGAAGAGTCCCGACACCTTGACCGTGCCATGGCAAGGGACCGGAACAGTCCCCGAGTATTCGGGGTTGCAAGGGGCACACTGGATCCTGGTGGACAGGAATGGTGTTGGTGTTGCTAGCGGTGACGTTACCCTCCCCACCGCCACTTGTCCGCCATATTTCACATAACGCATGAACCGCGGCAAAGAGGGCCGCCGCAAGGCGGCCCCTCTCACTGCCTGCGTTGGCCGGACGCCTCGCGGACCATCGAGTGCCGATCCCTTTGGTACCTTCGGCCGCCCCTCAGTAGTTGGCGACCAGCGACTCCTCTTCCGAGGGCAGGTTGCGCTTGATGAGGTCGAGGTACTCCAGCGCAATGCCCGCCCCAATGGCGACGCAGCGCATTGGGTCGGGAGCGGGGTAACAGGGGACGCCCATCTCCTGGGAGATCAGTTCATCGAGCCGCCGCAGCAGGGCGCCGCCGCCGGTCAGCACGATCCCCTGGTCGATGACGTCCGAGGCCAACTCGGGAGGCGTCCGCTCCAGCACCGACTTGATGGCCGCCACGATCTGTGCGAGCGGGTCGCTGAGGGCCTGGAGGATCTCGGTGGAGGTCACGGTGGTGGTGCGGGGCAGGCCCGTCACCTGGTCCCGGCCGCGCACCTGGCAGACCAGTTCTTCTTCGAGCGGGAGGGCGCCGCCGACCTCCAGCTTCACCTCTTCCGCCATGCGCTCGCCGATGAGAAGGTTGTGGCGCCGCCGGATGTAGCCGGCGATGGTGTCGTCCAGCTTATCGCCGGCGATGCGCACCGACTGGCTGACCACGATGCCGTACATCGAGATGATGGCAGCTTCGCAGCGGCCGCCACCGATGTCCACCACCATGTTGCCGCGGGGCGATCCCACCGGCACCTGGGCGCCGAGTGCGGCGGCCAGCGGCTCCGGTACCAGGTGGGCGGGGCGCCTTGCCCCGGCCGACTCGGCGGCGTCCCGCACCGCCCGGCGCTCCACGCTGGTTGAGCCCGCGGGGATGCAGATGACCACCTCGGGCTTCGAAAGCCGCAGCCGGCCACACACTCTGGAGATGAAATAGCGCAGCATCGCCTCGGTGATCGTGTAGTCGGCGATGACGCCTTCCCGCATCGGCCGGATGATGCTGATGCCGTCGGGGGTGCGCCCCATCATGGCGCGCGCCTCGTTGCCGACCGCCACGATGCGGTTTTCCCGCACCGCCAGCGCCACCACCGAGGGTTCGTTGACCACCACCCCCCGGCCCTTCTCGTACACCAGGACGTTGGCGGTCCCGAGATCGATTCCAATCCGTTTGAAAAACAACTGGGCAAGTCCTCCGGACGGCGCGGGTGAGTGGGCTCCTCCATAATAGCGTACCCGCTGCTGCCCCACCCTCACTGCCCGCTGCACACCCGCTCCGAAGACATGGCCAATCCCTCACAAAATCCTCACGGCCGATCACCCCACCCTCACGCCTTCCTCACAGGTGGGAAGGTACCGTAACCCCATCCGGAGCCCCGCGGGGCCGGATGCTTGATTACGAGTGCACGACGCCCACACGGAGGACACATGCTGTCGAAAGCCGAGAATGAACGACTGACGCAAGTCGGGCCGGGAACGCCCGCGGGCGAACTGCTGCGGCGCTATTGGTACCCCATCGCCGGGCTGGCAGAACTCGATGCGGAGCCGGTCAAGTCGCTGCGGCTGCTGGGCGAAGACTTGGTGCTGTATCGGGACAAGTCCGGGAACCTCGGCCTGATCGATCAGGCCTGCCCGCACCGGCGGGTGTCGATGGAATACGGGATCCCGGAGGAGGAGGGGCTGCGCTGTCCGTACCACGGCTGGCTGTTCGACCACACCGGCCGCTGCACCGAGACGCCCGCGGAGCCGTGGAACAGCACCTTCAAGGACAAGATCCACACCAAGGCCTACCCGGTGCAGACCCTCGGGGGCTTGGTGTTCGCCTACCTGGGCCCGGCGCCGGCGCCCCAGTTGCCCCGCTACGACCTGCTGGTGTGGGACAACTGCATCCGGCACATCGGCCTCACCATGCTGCCCTGCAACTACCTGCAGGCCATGGAGAACTCGCTGGACCCGGTGCATGTCGAGTGGCTCCACGGTTACTACATGGACTACGTGTGGAGCCGCAAGGGCGTGGTCAACTCCGAGCGGTTTTCCGGACGGCACAAGAAGATCGGCTTCACCCGCTTCGAGCACGGCATCATCAAGCGGCGGGTGGTCGAGGGGAACACCGAAAACGATGACCCCTGGAAGGTGGGGCACCCCATCATCTTCCCCCAGATCCTGCGGGTGGGTGGCGCAGGCGGCTACTGCTTCCAGTACCGCGTCCCGGTGGATGATACCCACACGTTGCACGTGATCTACAACGCCTAGCGGCCCGGCATCCCGGTGCCGACGCAGGAATCGGTCCCGGTGTACGAGTTGCCGCTTTTTGACGAGCAGGGGAAGTTCTTCACCGAGGTGGTGCTGGTCCAGGACTACTTCGCCTGGGCCAGCCAGGGGGCCATCGCCGAGCGCGACAAGGAACACCTGGGCGTGTCGGACATCGGGCTGCTGCTGTACCGCGAGCTGCTGCAGGAGCAGATCGCGCGGGTCGAACGCGGGCTCGATCCGATCGAGGTGTACCGCGAACCCCACGACATCATCAACCTCCCCCAGGAAGACCGTGCGTACGACGCCAAGCGGCAGGTGCCGGCTTCCGGCCAGTTCAGCGGCGTGCTGCTGCAGCAGAGCTGGGACTGGTTCAGCGGGATCGCTGAGCAGTTGCAGCAGGCCTTCGAGCAGGCCGAGCAGCGGGCTGCCCGGGGTGAGCCCCTGCTCGACCCGCCGGAGCACCTGGAGGTGCCGGTGAGGGTCACGGGTCATCGGGAGGCGCAGTTGCGCCGCTGAACCTGCCCTATTTCGAAACCGGGAGTGCACAAGGGGCGAAGCCCCTGTGCCGGGGTGTGGGGTGTCCCCACACAAGAACAATGGAACATGGCCGTTCCAGCCGGCCTCAGGAGTGGATCCTGAGGCCGGCTCTTCGTTGCGTCGCACCCGAGGCGATACGAGTTCAGACTCGGGGTTCCGACACGGGGGCGCAGGGGGCGAAGCCACCCTGCCGGGGGATTGGGGGTGTTCCCCCGGAAACAAAACCATCTCTTTTCTTTTGGGGTGGGGCAAACGATCAAGCAGCACCCCTTCATGTCTGAACAGATACCCGAGGCGATTACTATTTGCAATTACCCGGCTCTGGTGGTAGATCTACCTAACTATTTCTATGGGTGTTCCCAAGAAATGGGAGTGCGGTTTAGCGCGAAGGAGGTGCGCGATGCTCTTTGGCGAGTCCGTCAGCCGCCGCCGGTTCGTCCGAGTTGGCGCGGCCGCTGCAGCCGGTGCGGCGGTGGGATGTTCCCCTGCCGCGGCGCCCGCCCCCGGCCCTGCCGCCCCCAGCGGCCCGGGAGCAGACCCCACCACCTGGGAGAAGCAGTGGGACGACCTGGTGGCCGCGGCCAAGAAAGAGGGGACGCTGTCGCTGGTAACTACCATCGGCAACCCGTTCCAAAAGGCAGTCGCTGCGTTCGAGGCCGCGGTTCCGGGCATCAAAGTCGACCACACCCAGCTCATCGCCAGCCAGTTCGCACCCCGGGTGCTCCAAGAACGGCAGGGCGGCATCCACAGCTACGACATCATCACCACCACTTACGGCACGGTCCCACTGACCCTGATCCCAGCGGGAGTGATGGACCCGATTCGCCCCCTGCTGTTCCGGCCCGATGTCGTGGAGAACAGGAACTGGAGGGGCGGGTTTGAAAAAGGCTTCCTCGACACCGACAAAAAGTGGGGCTACGGCGGCTTCCAGGAGGTGTTCCAGGCCATCTGGGTGAATTCGGACATCATCAAAGACGGACAGATCAACATCTTTGATGACCTGCTGGACCCCCGCTATAAGGGAAAGATCGTGTCAGGAGACCCGCGCAACCATGGCGGAGGATGGTGGCCGGCCACCACGTTGCGGCTCAAGCGAGGTGAGGAGACGGCGCGGCGGTTTTATGGCGAGCACGGCATCACGTTCAGCCGCGATCAGCGCCAGATGATGGATTTCCTGATCAAGGGCCAAATGTGGATAGGAAGCGGCGCGGTCAATGAACCGATCCTCGAAGACTTCCTCGAAAAGGGCGTGGGGAAGAACCTGAAGTACATCGCCATCGACGAACTCGATAACCTGAACCACGGCTCCAACGTGCTGTACTGCTTCAACCGGGCGCCCCACCCGAACGCCGCAAAGCTGTTTGCCAACTGGGTGCTGACGAAAGACGGCAGCGCCGTCTGGTCGAAGCATGCTGAGACCAACAGCCGCCGCACCGATGTTTCGGCTGCCCGCCCCGCCAACGCCCCGAACCCGACCCGGAACCTGCTGGAGATCGACCGGCTAGGAACTGGAGCCGAAGTGGAAGAAGACCCAGGACCTGGCGAAGGCCTGGTTGAACTGACCTGCGGCTTGCGGGAGGCGCCGGAAACCGCTCACGAGCAGCGGGACCTGGCAGGTTGCCAGCGGTTGCGCTACCATTCTCTGTAGCCGCCGCCAACGCCGCCGATGCGGCGGCGTTGGCGGCGGCTGGGACCCTAGCCCAAAGCTAGCCAGGCACGCCCCCGTAGCTCAGGCGGATAGAGCAGCGGTTTCCTAAACCGTTTGTCGGGTGTTCGAGTCACCCCGGGGGCACCACATTTTAGGCACGAATTACGCCCCCGACGGACCCTTTGAGGTCTTCCGGGGGCGTTTTGATAGCAACCCTGATAGCAACCCAGCGAAAACGAGCCTTGGAGCACCGCCTCCATGGTTGCAGCCGCCGCCTGGTGCATACCAGCGGTAACATGGCTGTAGCGGTCCAGAGTGACGGAAACCTGGCTGTGGCCCAGCATGTCGGCCACAAGTTTGGGGTGGGTGCCGCGTGCCAGCACCGTGGTCGCCGCCGCGGCTTGGCCCTGCGCCCGCAACTGTGCGACGTACTGGTCGCGGCGTGCGTCGCACTCAAGCCGGGTGGGCGCCTCCCAAAGAGCTCGCAGTTCCCGCCGAGCTTCTCCCTGCAGCCGCTTCGGCAGCTGGTCCTGCACGTTCAGCGCCCGGTGGTTCCAGCAGCGCTGGTGGGCACCGCGTAGGTGTTGGCCGGTCTGCTGGCCCCGCCGTGGACGAGGTTCCAATAGACCGCGGCGGTGGCCTTGGCCGGGTCGGTGGCGGCACGCGCCTTCGGTTGGGGGGGAGCGCCTCCTGCCGTGAAGGCTGGGAATACGACCGCCAGGAAGAATCCGAGGCGGATGGGGCGGCGTTTCATAAACCTTGTTACCATCGCGCCCCTACGGACGGGGCCACCAGTCATTATCGCCGCCGTCCATCTGGATCACCGCCCCGTTGACGTACTCGGCGGCGTCAGAGCAGAGGAAGGCAGCGGCATTGCCCACGTCCTCCGGGCGGCACAGGCGGCCGTACGGGGCCACTGCGTGCAGGGAGGCCGTGTCATTGACCCCGACCCGGCGGGCCACCTCGACGGCCATCTCGGTCTCGACGAGGCCGGGCCGGATCACGTTGGAACGGATACCGTGTCGCCGCTCTTCCTTGGCGGTCACCGATGCCAACCCCTCCAGGGCGAGCTTGCTGGTGACGTAGGACAACCGGTTCGCGGGTCGGTGGATCACGATGGCGGACGAGATGAACAGGAGGTCGCCCCGCCCCTGTTTGCGCAGATGGGGCAGGGCTGCCTTAGTGCAGTGGTAAGCGCCCCAGTAGTTCAACTCCTCGACACGTCGCACGTCTTCTACCTCATCGTCCACGATGGAGCGGCCAGACGAGAGGCCACCAGCGTTGTTTACTAGAATGTCCAGGCGTCCGAAGTCAGCGGCCACGGCGTCCACCACCTGACGTGCTGCCTCATACCCATCGGTCACGTCGAGTTGGTAAACCCTGGCCTCGCGGCCCAGGGCTTCGACAGCCTGCTGGGTGGCAGCGGCTGCGGTGTGGTCGCTGGCGTAGGTAATGGCAATGTGGGCTCCGGCCTGAGCCAGGCACAGGGCACAGCCCCGGCCGATCCCCCGGCTCCCGCCGGTGATGAGGGCAACGCGTCCGTCTATGGGCATGCGAATTCTCCAGGATGGGGGTGTGGGATACCGTCGGCGTGGGGCGTTGTGCAGGCAGGGAGCATGTGCGTTCAGATTCTACGGCCCGTGAGCATTCGGGGCCAACAGTCAACCGTATGGCGTGGTGTGTTCACCCAGGGGCGGTTCACAGTTGTTCAGGCCAAGCCCGCCCACCTCCAGTTGAGGCGCAACCAAGACGCTCCCTATAATAGCGCCGGACACCCATCGGCGCGAACAGACCTGCCGAAAATCTTGTCCCAGTCCGCCTTCAACGAGAAAGCCCCAACCCATGGCCCTGAAGAAGTCCGAACTCTACTCCTCCCTGTGGGCGAGCTGCGACGAACTGCGCGGCGGGATGGACGCCAGCCAGTACAAGGACTACGTGCTGGTGCTGCTGTTCATCAAGTACGTCAGCGACAAGTACGCGGGCCAGCCGTTCGCCGCCATCACGGTGCCCGAGGGGGCCAGCTTCAAGGACATGGCGGCGCTCAAGGGGAAGCCGGACATCGGCGACCAGATCAACAAGAAGATCATCGGCCCGTTGGAGCAAGCCAACAAGCTGTCCGACATGCCCGACTTCAACGACTCCTCCAAGCTTGGCGATGGCAAAGAGAAGGTGGACCGGCTCACCAACCTCATCGCCATCTTCGAGAACCCGGGTCTCGACTTCTCCAAGAACCGGGCTGACGGCGACGACATCCTGGGCGATGCCTACGAATACCTGATGCGCCACTTCGCCACCGAGAGCGGCAAGAGCAAGGGGCAGTTTTACACCCCCGCCGAGGTCAGCCGCATCATGGCTCAGATCATCGGCATCCGGGAGGCCAGGACCACCGCCGCCACCACGGTGTACGACCCCACCTGCGGCTCCGGCTCGCTGCTCCTGAAGGTGGGCGACGAGGCCCCCACCTCGGTGTCGCTGTATGGTCAGGAGAAGGACGCCGCCACCAGCGGCCTGGCCCGCATGAACATGATCCTGCACGACAACCCCACGGCGCTCATCATGCAGGGCAACACCCTGGCCGACCCCAAGTACAAGGACGGCGACGCCCTCAAGACCTTTGACTACGTGGTCGCCAATCCCCCCTTCTCGGATAAGAGTTGGGGCAACGGGGTTGACGCGTTGAACGACCCCTACGGGCGCTTCCAGCCCTTCGGCACCCCGCCCGGTAAGCAGGGCGACTACGCCTACCTGCTGCATATCGTCCGCTCCCTCAAGAGCACCGGCAAGGGGGCCTGCATTCTACCCCACGGAGTGCTGTTCCGGGGCAACGCCGAGGGCGACATCCGCCGCAACCTGGTGCGCCGGGGCTACATCAAGGGCATCATCGGGCTGCCGCCCAACCTGTTCTACGGCACCGGCATCCCCGCCTGCATCGTGGTGATCGATAAGGAGGACGCCCAGGCCCGCCGGGGCATCTTCATGATCGACGCCAGCGGCGGCTTCATGAAGGACGGCTCCAAGAACCGGCTGCGCGACCAGGACATCCACAAGATCGTGGATGTGTTCAACCGGCGGCTGGAGCTGCCCCGCTACTCCCGCATGGTCAGCACCGAGGAGATCGAGAAGAACGATTTCAACCTCAACCTGCCGCGCTACATCGACAGCCAGACGCCCGAGGACCTTCAGGACATCGAGGGGCACCTGAGGGGCGGCATCCCCGCCGCCGATGTCGATGCGCTGGCCCCGTACTGGGCGGTATGCCCGCAACTGCGGCAGGCCCTGTTCGAGCCCAACCGCCCCGGCTACCTCGACCTCGCGGTGGAGAAGCCCGCCATCAACACCGCCATCTACGAGCACCCCGAGTTCGCCGCCTTCATCGGCGGCATGAATACTCATTTCTCCGCCTGGCGGGAGCGGAACACCGGGAGGCTCAAGGCGCTGGAGGCGGGCTGTCACCCCAAGACAATCGTCGGCTGGCTGTCCGAGGACCTGCTGGCCCACTACACCGGGAAGCCGTTCATCGACCCCTACGACATCTATCAACACCTGCTGGACTACTGGGCGGCGACCATGCAGGACGACTGCTACCTCATCGCGGTGGACGGCTGGAAGGCTGAACCGCTGCCGGTGCTGGACAAGAAGGGGAAAGCGCGGGGCTGGGAGTGCGACCTGGTGCCGAAGGCCCTGATCGTCGCCCGTTACTATGCCAAGGAGCAGGCCGCCATCGACTCGTTAGAAGCCGAACTGGAGAGCGTCACTGCCCAACTGGCGGAGCTGGAGGAGGAGCACGGCGGAGAGGACGCCGCCTTCTCCGGCTTCGACAAGGTGAACCGGATCGAGGTGACCCGGAGGTTCGCCGAGGTGCAGGCCGAGCTGAAGTCCCTGGCCGGTGGGGGCGCGTTGAAGGTCGCGGAAGCACCGGTAGCCTATGGCGACGCCGACACATCGGAGGCCGAGGTGCTGCTGGCCTGGCTCAACCTCAACAACCGCGAGGCGACCCTCAAGAAGCGGCTCAAAGACGCAGAGGCCGCGCTGGATGCCCTGGCCTACGCCCGTTACGGGACGCTCACCGAGGCCGAGGTCAAGGCGCTGGTGGTGGATGACAAGTGGATGGTCGCGCTCGATGCCGCCGTGCAGGGCGAGCTGGACCGCGTCTCGCAAACCCTCACCGGCCGCATCCGCCAGCTCGCCGAACGCTACGCCACGCCGCTGCCGCGGCTCACCGAGGAAGTGGCAACGCTCGCCGCCCGCGTGGACGGACACCTCAAAAAGATGGGAGCGGTATGGAAGTGAAACCCGGCTACAAACAGACCGAGGTCGGCGTCATCCCGGAGGAGTGGGAGGTGAAACCGTTGGGGGCATTTGT
>SHYD01000062.1 GCA_009692945.1 Dehalococcoidia bacterium
GGAGGAGTAGGAAACATGATTATCGAGCACCGGATCTACACCGTCCAACACCACCGTGTTGGCGAGTGGCTGGGGCACTACAAGGCGGTGGTGCCCGAGGCCTATAAGCGAGCTGGGGTCCGCCTGGTGCTGGTGGCTCAGAACGTCATCGGCAACAGCACCCACGTGCTCACCATGTTGGGGTATGACAGTCTGGCCCATCGGGATCAGACCAGAGCGGTGTTTGAGCAGGACGCCGAATTCCGCCAGTTCCTGAAGGACACCACGGGAATGGTGCTGAGCGTCGAGAACCGCATCATGCGCACTACCGACTTCTCGCCCCTCAACTGACGCCGCTGGTTCAGGATGAAGACTGCACAGACACCCATGATCGGAGGCCACCACCGGGCGGTGAAAAGACTGAGACGTGGACCGTGCGCAAATGCACCCGCAGCACTGGCCGGCCCCTCCGCGGAGAGAAAAAAAGAGGTGAAAGGTGAGGGGTACGCCCCTCACGCTCCCCGCCAGCGGGTCTCCCGCTGGACACCCCTTTTGATGGATGAGTTTACAGTAGCGGGGCCGTCGGGTTGGGGAGCGGGAGTGTACGAGGGCGCAGCCCTCTGCCGGGGTGGTGGGGGTGCCCCCCACGTGGAATTCTCCCCTCTTTTTTCCGGGGTGGAGGGCGGGGTACATGCCGCCTGCCCCTTTTCATAGCAGATGGCCGGAATGCCCATCTCGTCAGGAACGATGCGCTGCGGCGGCGCCGTTTTCGAGTGGGGCCGCCGCACCTACGTGATGGGCATCCTCAACATCACCCCGGACTCCTTCTCCGGCGATGGGTTGGCGGACCATGTCGAGGCGGCGGTTGCCCAGGCGATGCGGTCCGTAGCCGAGGGCGCCGATATCCTCGACATCGGCGGTGAATCCACCCGGCCCGGTCATGCCCCCGTCGGTGTCGACGAGGAGTTGCGGCGCGTTGTGCCAGTGGTGGCTGCGGTGCGGCGGGCGGTTTCGGTCCCCATCAGCATCGATTCGTCCAAGGCGCCGGTTGTCGAGGCGGCCCTGGATGCGGGCGCTGACATGGTGAACGACCAGTGGGGCCTGCTGTTGGACCCGGCGCTGGGCCGGTTGGCGGCGCGGCGGGCAGTGCCAATCATCCTGATGCACAACCAGACCGGCGCCGAATACCGGGATATGCTCCCCGACATTGTGAACAGCCTGGCCCGCAGTTGCGAGCTCGCGCTGATCGCGGGAGTCGCTCAAGAAAATATCGTGGTGGACCCAGGGTTTGGGTTCGGCAAGACGTGGGAACAGAACCTGGAAGTGCTGCGCCGCCTGGACGAGTTGCGGGCGTTGGGAAGGCCGATCCTCATCGGCACCTCGCGCAAGAGTATGATCGGCCGGGTGCTGGACCTGCCGCTGGACCAGCGGATCGAGGGGACCGCGGCGACCGTGGCGGTGGGGATCGTGAAAGGGGCGGACATCGTCCGGGTGCATGACGTCCTTGCGATGGCCAGGGTAGCGCGCATGACGGACGCCATCGTCCGCACCGCCCCCGCCTGAGCATCGGCCTGCCTGCGTGACGCTCGCCTACCTTGGGCTTGGTTCCAACCTGGGGGATCGCCGAGCCAAGCTGCGGGACGCCGTGCAGGAGTTGCGATGGGCAGGTACAGTCAGGCAAACCTCCAGCTTATACGAGACCGAACCAATCGGGTTTTCCCAACAGCCCCGCTTCCTGAATGCGGTCTGCGCGGTGGAGACCGGCCTATCACCCCACGCGCTGCTCCGCTGCCTGAAGCGGATTGAGCGCCGGCTGGGACGCCGCCCCGCCCGCCAGTTCGGGCCCCGGTGCATCGACATCGACATCCTGCTGTACGGGGATCAAACTGTCCGGACTCGTGGGTTGATGATTCCCCATTCCAGGCTGGGCGAGCGGGCTTTTGTCCTGGTTCCGCTCCGGGAACTGATTCCGGAGCTCCTGCACCCGGTGCCCGGCAGTACAGTGACCATGCTAGGCGCCCTCGCTGGGGAGGACGCCGGGGTGGAGCGCATCGAGGGCCCCGATTGGTCTGGGGCCGGCGTTTCCGGCTGACTTACGGCCGGCGGCGAGGTCCGCGGACTCTGCGTTCCTCGGGCGGCGTCAGGTCGGTCACCAGGAATGTCCATCCAGCCCAGAAGAGCATGGCCATCGCGAAGACGACCATCAGGGCGATGGGAACCGCAATCGCCCAATACGCTTGGGCTACGATCCCCCACAGGAACGCGACGGTAATGACCACCGCGGCCAGGCACAGGAATACCCCAAACGCTCGTCCGAGTTGCATATGAAGCGGCTGCGCCTGAGGGGCTAGGGTGCGGTACGCAGTTGAGGCGGCAGCAGGTTGGGGATGGTTTCAGTGATGGGGTAGGTTTCGATGCACGCGGCACAGAACAGGGACCCGGTCACGATCTCCTCGTCGTTCTCTTCTTCAACCCGAAGGTCCAAGGGGCCCTTGCAGACCGGGCACGCCAAGATGTCCATGAGGTCCCGTTTCATCCAGGAGGCTCCTTGTCAGGGTCGGCGGGAGGCGCCAGTGTGCGCAATTTGGTAGCCCCGCTCTGATGCCCATCAGTATAATGGAGCTATCTGGCCAGCGCTATACGCCAAAGGGCCAGCCGCCGCACCGCGAACCACGAGACCGCCATTTGAGCGGAAGCCATATGCCGTCACTTCCCGACCATTATCAGGCGCTCCAGGTGCATCCGGCCGCCGAGCCGGAAGTGGTCCAGGCTGCGTACCGCCGGCTGTGCTTGAAATACTATCCTGGCGTGTACAAAGGCGCCGATGCCCACCAGCGGATGAGCCTGCTCAACCAGGCCTACGCCGTCCTGGGCGACCCGGAAAAGCGCCGGGCTTACGACCGCCAGTTGTCCGGCATAAGCGTCGGAGCCGGGTCCGCTCCGACAGGGCGCTCCTCCACGGTCGCCCAGCCTCAGTTGTTGGTCACACCGACGCGCGTGAACTTTGGCCCGGTTGCCGTTGGCTGCACCCACAGTGCCTCGCTGCGGATCAGCAGCGCCGGGCGGGGCCGGTTGACCGGCCTGGTGACCTGCAAAGTGCCGTGGATGACCACGACCCCCGCCGAGTTCTCCGGCAACGAGGTCACCGTGACCATCCGGTTTCAGCCGGGCATTGCCGGTCAATTCAGTTCGGACCGCGCGGTCGAGGTCTACTCAAACGGGGGGCGGGCGACGGTCCAGGTCCAGGGGGTCGGTTCCGGAGAATCCGGTTCGCAGCCAGTAGGGCGGCAACCTCAGCATATGCCCGTGGGGCCGGCGCCGCAGGCCGATGCCAAAAACCAGTTTCCGGTGGTCAGGCCCAAGCGCATGGAAGTAGGGGTACCCTTTTTGTTGTGGGTAACGGTCGGTGCTGCCATCACCGGACTCATCTGGTTCCAGGTTGCTCCAATCCTCGCTGCGATACCGTTGGGATACGCGGGCTGGCTCGCCTGGAGGCGTCTCTTTTTGGACCGCAGTCAGCCCGACCCCGTCACTCCAGCGGCCCAGACAGCCGCGGCCGGCGCCCAGGCGTCCGAGGTGCGGGACGGTTGCGCGTTCTGCGGCGCACCCCGCCGCCCCGGTCTGCGCTCCCATTGCGCCGAATGCGGCGGAGGGATTTGTGCTGTTTGTGGAGAATGTCCCTGTGGCGCCCACGGCGGGCGGGTGCGCCAAGGGGGCAGGTGAAGCCACATCCTCCGGTCTCGGTCATCATTCCTAATTGGAATGGCGAGGCCTTGCTCCGGCCGTGCCTGGCAGCGCTTCGAATCCAGTCCTTCCGTGATTTTTCCGTGCTGGTTGTGGACAACGGCTCTTCGGACCGCAGCGTGCGGCTGGTGCGAGACGAGTTCCCGGAGTTCCAGGTGCTGGAGCTGCCCTCCAACCGGCTCTTCGCGGGCGCCGTGAACGCCGGCATCGGAGCGACCGAGGCCCCAGTCGTCGTCCTGCTGAACAACGACACCGAGGCCGATCCGGGCTGGTTGCTCGCCCTGTACCAAGCCCTGGACCGGCGCCCCGAGGTTGGGATGGCTGCGAGCAAGCTGTTGCTGTTCGATCGCCGCAACGTGCTGCATTCGGCGGGAGATGGCTACGGTGTCGACGGCGTACCCCGCAACCGCGGGGTGTGGGAGGAGGACATCGGTCAGTACGACGACGGGCGGGAAGTGTTCAGCCCGTGCGGTGGCGCGGCCGGCTACCGCAGGTCGATGCTGGAGACCATCGGTCTGTTCGATGAGGATCTGGGCGCGTACTGTGAAGACATCGATCTGGCATTCCGCGCCCAACTCGCCGGATTCAAGTGTATCTTCGTGCCGGAGGCCCGGGTCTACCACCGCTTGAGTGCCACGGGGGGAGGGCCCTTTGCCAGCTATCATTGCGGTCGCAATTTCATCACCGTGGCTGCCAAAAACCTGCCGGGCTCGCTGCTCCGGCGGCACTGGCCTCGGATCCTGCTGCGGCAGGCCCAGTTCGCCTGGGATTCGGTCCGGCATGTGCGGGAACCTGCGGCCCGTGCCCGGCTCCACGGCCAGTTCGATGGCGTAATGGGGCTCCGGTCTGCCATCGCCAAGCGCCGTCAGGTTGCAGCACTGCAACGGGTGCCCGACGCCTACCTTGAATCGCTGCTGCAATCTTGACCCATCCTGTCCCAGGCGGCCGGCCGGCCTTCAGCGTGGTTGTTCCGGCCTACAACGAGGAAAGGCGCATTGGCGCCACGCTGAAGGCCGTCTTTGAGTACCTGCGAGGACTCGGCCAGCCCGCTGAGTTGGTGGTCGTCGACGACGGCAGTTCGGATGGGACGTTGGAATTGTTGCGATCGGCCGAGGCATCGGCGCCGGATGGGGTTGAGGTGCGGGTGATCAGCTACCGGCCCAATCGTGGCAAGGGCGCAGCGGTCCGAGCCGGGTGTCTGGTGGCGACAGGTGCATACATCCTGTTTACCGATGCCGACCTCGCGACCCCGATCACGGAGGCGGGCAAGCTGTGGGAGGCGCTCGACCAGGGGTATGACCTCGCCATCGGATCGCGCATCCAGCTGGATGGGAGCGACCTCCGGTCGTCTCAGCCTCGGTATCGCCAGACCCTGGGCCGGCTGTACCGGCGGCTCCATTCGATCCTGCTCCTGCCCGGGATCGCGGACACCCAGTGCGGCTTCAAGGCGTTCACCCACGAGGCGGCTCGGTTGCTCTTCTCCAACCAGCGTATCGATGGGATCGTATTCGACGCCGAGATCCTCTACCTCGCCCAGAGCAAGGGGTATCGCATCGCCCAGGTGCCGGTGCTTTGGACCAGTGTCGGCGGGTCAAGGATGCGGGTCACGGCGAAGCAGGCGTGGCGGGTATTCCGGGACCTGTGCTCGATCCGGGGCGCCCACCGCCGACTCTTCACCAATCATGGGTGAACCCGGCTCCGGCCCGTGCCGTTGAACGGGGCGTTTAAACGGCACGCTCCGATGATGGGGTTGATCGGTGGCCTCTATCTCGTCTTCGCCACCCAATACGTGGCCGCCACGCCGCGGTGGCAGGCCCCCGATGAACCCGCTCATTTCAATTACGCCCGGCACATAGCCGATGGATCGGGGCTGCCCGTGCTCGGGCCCGGCGACTACGACCAGCAACACTTGCAGCGCCTCGTTTCGGAGGGGTTCCCGCCGGGCGAACCGGTGAATGGATTGAAGTACGAGAGCCATCAGCCGCCCCTGTATTACGTGGCCGCAGCTTCGCTGCTGACCTTGGTGGAGAGCCGGGACGTCGGGCAGCAGGTGCTGGCCCTGCGGTTGCTATCTCTGTCGGTTGGGCTGGGGGTGGTGTTGTTGGGCTATGCGGCAGCATCGGAAGTTTTCCGGGACTGCCGTTCCTGGACGGCCGCCGCGGCTGCGATAGTGGCCCTCTTGCCCCAGCACGTTGCGATGTTGTCGGCAGTGAATAACGACGGGATCGCGGAGTTGGGCTTGGGGGCAGTCCTGGTTCTATCGCTCCACCTGCTCCGCGCGGGGTTCTCGGGCCTGGCGCCGGGGTGGGGGTTTTGGGTCGGGCTGGGTTTGGCGTTGGGGTGGGTGCTGTTGGCAAAGACCACGGTGTACGTGGCGGTGCTGCTGCCCGGCGCCGCCGCCATCCTCGGTTGGAGTCCCCGGTCTGGGCCGCGTCGCAGTATCGGAATAGGCCTGCTTGCCGCGTACGGCTTGGCAGGAGTTCTGAGCGGACCGTGGTTCTGGCGCAACCAGGTTGAGTATGGCGGTCTGGATATTTTGGGGTTGGGCCGTCACGCTGCGGTGGTGTATGGACAACCGCGGGTCGAGGCCTGGGACTGGTGGCGCATGCAGGAGGCCGCCGGCGTGGTGTTCCAGAGCTTCTGTGTCCAGTTGGGATGGATGGGAGTCCCGGCGAGTCCAGAGGTCTACAGGCTTCTGGCGGTCCTGTCCGGCTTGGCCGCCGCGGGCGTCGTGGTGTGGTTGGCCGGCGGCGCCAGGGGTGTGGGACCGGTTGAAGGGAGGTTCCTGTGTCTCTTGGGGGGGCTGCTTGTCTTGGTTGTATTCCAACTCGCCGCCTATAACCTCCAATTCCTGCAGGCCCAGGGCCGCTATCTGTTCCCCGCGCTTGTCCCCATCGCCTGCCTGACTTGCGTGGGGCTGCGGGAGTTGCTCACGCCCCGGTCCGGTGGTCTGGTGGCCGCGGCCACGATCGGAGGCCTCGCGGCGCTCAACGTTTACGCCTTGCAGCGTCTGATTCCCCATCTGACGAACGGCTGAACCTGGTGTAGGCTGTGCTGGTAACTACTCAGTGTTCGGATGACGAGTTGGCGCCGGGAGACGATAACAACCGTACAGCTACCCCACCCCACCCCAGAAAAAGAGAGAGTTTGTTGTTGGGGGTCACACCCCAACAACCCCCGGCAAAGGGCGGCTGCCCTCTGCACACCTGCTTCGAAGGTCTCTGCCCCATGATCTCTGAGCAGTTACCTGTGCTGCGGGCTTCTTGTCGTTGGTTTTTGGGGCACAGTACAATACTTGTGGACGCAACAATAGTTCGTAACTGAGACAGGCGGGACCGGTGGCCCAAATTCACGACGACCAGATCACGCTGAAACACCGGATGCTCACCGAGGCCCGGACCATTGCGGTGGTCGGCCTTTCGCCGCGCGAAGACCGGGACAGTCACCAGGTTGCCCGTTACCTCCAGGCTCACGGCTACCGGGTGATCCCGGTCAATCCACTGGTGGAAGAGGTGCTGGGTGAGAAGTGTTATCCCAGTTTGTCGGCCGTTCCTGAGCCGATCGATCTCGTCGACATCTTTCGCCGTTCTAAGGACGTGGCACCTGTCGTCGACGATGCCATCGCTATCGGCGCCCGTGGGGTCTGGATGCAGGATGGGATCGTGGAGCCGGCTGCGGCGGCGAAGGCGGAGGCTGCGGGCATACCGGTGGTCATGGACGACTGCACGATGCGGGTACACCGCCGCATGTCCCGCGCTGCCAAGCCCTGATCCCGATGCAGAACCGTCTGGCGCTCGCGTTCGCTCTCACCGCCGCCGTGCTGGTGTTCGAGGTGTTTGGTGGGCTGCTGTCGGGTAGTCTGGCGTTGCTGAGCGATGCCGGCCATGTGTTGACGGATCTCGTGGCGTTAGGCCTCAGCTGGTACGGCATCAGGCAGACGGCCCGTCCGTCCAACTACCGGATGACCTACGGCTACCATCGCGTCGGCATCTTCGTCGCATTCCTTAACGCGGCGACACTCATTGGGATCGCACTCATTGTCGTCTGGGAAGCCGGCCGCCGCCTGATGGAACCGCAACCGGTGTCCGGTGGGTTGATGTCGGTGGTCGCGGTGACTGGCCTGGCCATCAATCTGTTGGTGCTGGTCTTGCTGCGTCATCGTGGCAACGACCTGAACGTCCGCAGCGCCTTCCTCCATGTGGCGGGTGACGCCATCGCCTCGGTGGCGGTGGTGTTAAGCGGCGGGCTCATCGTGGTCACCGGATGGACCTGGCCCGATGCGGCGACCAGTTTGATCATCGCCGCCATCATCGTGCTCAGCTCGATGCGGATCATCACGGAATCGGTCAATGTCCTGTTGGAGGGCGCCCCGGGGAATATCGACATGGGCGACGTCCTTCGAAGCATTGGGCAGGTCCATGGGATTCGAGAGGTGCACCACCTGCACCTTTGGAGCATCACGCCATCGATCCGGGCGTTGAGTTGCCATGTGTCGGTCGATGATATTGCGGTCAGCGAGGCTGCGATGGTGCTCTCCCGAGTAAATGAACTGCTGGAGCATCGGTTTGCCATCCGGCACTCCACGATCCAGTTGGAGGCTTCTGGGTGCGACCCAAACGAGCTTTACTGCACCCTTAGCCCCGAGGGCGAGGTTCCCCTTGCCGCCCACGGGCACTGAGGCGCCTTGATTGCCCCGTCGCTGCCTGAACGCACCGTGATCGTGATGCCCACCTACAACGAGCGAGGGTGTCTGGAACCGATGGTCGCGGCGCTGCGTGCTTTGACGCTGCCGGGGCTGTCGGTCCTGGTGGTGGACGACAATTCCCCAGACGGTACGGGTGCGTTGGCGGATGGGATCGCTGAGCGCGACCCCGAATTCGTCTCGGTGATGCACCGGCCGGGGAAGCTGGGGCTGGGCACGGCTTACAAGGCCGGGTTCCGTTGGGCGCTGGACCACGGCGCCGGCCGGGTGATGGAGATGGATGCGGACTTCTCGCATCCGGTCTCGGCGGTGCCCCGTATGGTCGAGATGGCGGATCGATGCGATTTCGTGTTGGGATCCCGCTTCACGGGCGGCGCGTCGCTCGGCGAACGGTGGGGCGCCGGCCGGCGGCTGCTGAGTTGGACGGGGAACGCCTACAGCGGCTGGCTGACCGGCATTCCAGCGGCGGATATCACCGGCGGTTTCACCTGCATCAGGCGCGCGGTGCTGGAGCGGATCGACCTCGAGCCCATCAAGAGTGAGGGATTTGCGTTCCAGGTGGAGCTGAAGTATCTGGCGCACCGTCAGGGCTTCAAAATCTGCGAGGTCCCGATCCACTTCGCCCAGCGCCGGGACGGGAAGTCCAAGATGTCGCTCAAGATCATGTTGGAGGCGTTCTGGCGCGTGGTCGAATTGCGGCTGCGGTTCCGGTAACTCCGCGGGCCTTCTTGAACCTGCTGTTGCGTCATCCCGATATCCGGGCGCATGCGTTGCTGTTTGCGCTCCTCCTCCTGTTGTTGTGGCCGGCCCTGGGCGGTGGAAAAGTCCTGTTCCCTGCCGATATTCTGTACACCTACCGGCCCTGGAATGCGTTGGCGGTAGAGGCCGGCTTCTCCGTGGCCCACAACGACCTGATCGCAGACCAACTGCTCCAGGACCTGGGCTGGAAGTCCCTGATCCACGAGAGCCTGCGGCACGGGGAACTGCCCCTGTGGAACCCGGGCATCCTGACTGGAGTCCCATTCCTTGCAGCGGGGCAGCCGGCGGTGCTGTATCCGCCCACGTGGCTGTTCTTCGGGCTGTTGCCGGTGCTCCAGGGCTACGGCTGGTTCGCGTTGGCGCACCTGGCGGGGGCTGCCTCGGGCTGCTACTGGCTGTTGCGGGCGTTCGGTGCGGGACGGGCTGCGGCCGTGTTGGGCGGGCTCGTGTTCTCCATGAGCGGGGTGATGTCGGTGAGCCTGCAATGGCCGCAGATCACCGGAGTGTACGTGTGGTTTCCCTGGGTGGTCTTGGCGGTCGAGGAGATTGGCCGCAGCACGGCCGCAGGTTCCGTCCGCCGGGGGTTGGCTTGGGTGCTGGGGGGATCGATCGCGCTGTGCCTGGCGTGGTTGGGCGGCCACGCCGAGACGGCCATCTACGGGAACATCCTGGCGGCCGCGTTCGGCCTGACGCGGTGCGGCCTGGTGTGGCGAGGCGCCGGGCGCGCCGCGGCTGCCGCAACCGGCGCGTGTTTGGCGCTGATGCTGGGTTTGGGTGTGGGTCTGGCCTCGGCGCAGCTGTTGCCTCAGGTCGTTGCGGTCGCCGGTAATTTTAGAGAAGGCGCCGCATCCTACCAGGACGTCACCGGATGGGCGTTGCCGAAGATCCAACTCCTGGCGTTTCTGGTCCCCGATGTCTTCGGGAATCCAACCCACCATAGTTATTTCGACCTGTTCAAGGGGATGTGGCAACTGGTCACCGGCTCGATGGACCCGGCCGGAGCGCCCCGGACCTATCCCTTCTGGGGCGCCAAGAACTACGTCGAGGGAACCGCCTACATCGGCGTATTGCCCCTGGTGTTCGCAGGGGTGGCGCTTGGAGTGCGGCGCGATGCTATGACGCGGTTTTTCGCCGGGTTCGCACTCGTCTGTCTGCTCTTGGCCTTCGGCACGCCCCTCTACGCGGTCCTCTTTAACCTGCCAGGGCTCAACCAGCTCCACTCGCCCTTCCGCTGGCTTTACCCCTACGCCTTCTGCGGCGCGGTGCTGGCGGGGCTCGCGTTCGATGCCCTGATGGGAGCGGCCTCCGCCGCCCGTTCCGCACCGCAGAACGTTGCTTCGTCGAGCCTGCTCGGGCGCGGGCTCCTCGCCGCTGGGGTGGCCCTGACGGCCGGGCTGGCGGCGTCATGGTTCATGGCGCCCGTGACCTTGGAGTGGGCCCAGCGGGCCAGAGAACGGTCAGCCGCGCTGGCTGCGGCGTTCCCGGCGCCTGAAATGCTCTACTCCTATGAAACCCGAAATCTCGGATGGTTCGCGTTGCTGCTGTTGCTGGGAGGGGCAGCCCTCACCTGGTTCAGCGGCCGGCGCCGGCTGCTCACCACCGTCATCTGCGGTATGGTCCTCTTAGACCTGCTGGCGTTCGGCAACGGCTTCGTGACCTTTGGATCGCCCGTGCCGTTGAACGCCCGCCCACCGGCGTTCGAGTGGCTGAAGGCGCAGCCCGGCCCCTTCCGGATCGCCGCGGCGGGGGCGGGTGACCTGGCGCCCCCCAACAGCGCGGCGCTGGCCGGGATCGACGACATCCGTGGCTACGAGAGCATCATCCCCCGTGCCTATGTGGATTTCTGGAAGCTCTTGGAACCGCCGGTGGACCTCATCTACAACCGGCTCAACCATTTCCGGGATGGGGAGCACCTGAACCTAAGACTATTGGGGCTCATGAATGTGCGCTACGTGCTGTCAGCAGGCGCCATCGAGGGAGTGACGATGCCGCTGGTGTTCGATGAGGGCGTTTCGATCTACGAGAATCCACAATGGATGCCGCGAGCCTACGCCGTGTACCAGGCCGTCGCCGTTCCGGACGCGGCTGCGGCCCGCTCCGCCGTAGCCTCCCCTGGGTTCGACCCCCGAACAGCGGTGGTGCTGGAAGGGCCGTCGCCGCCCGCCTCCCGAGGGCAGGGTAGCCAGCCGGCCCGTGTCGTCGACCGTACCGCAAACTCGGTGACGGTCGAAGTCGTATTAACGGCGCCGGGGTATCTGGTCGTGGCCGAGGCCTACGACGCCGGGTGGCAGGCTCGGAATGAGACAGGGCGGCAACTGCCGGTGCTGCGTGCCAATAGCATCTTTCGAGCGGTCCGCTTGGACGCTGGTGGGCACACCATCCGGTTCTCTTATTTCCCGGACAGCTTAAAGCTGGGGGTTTATCTGAGCTTTCTCGCGGGCGCCGGATGGCTGCTCCTGTTGGGAGTGGTGGTCTGGCCCCGGCTCGCAGCTAGGCGCGAGTTGTCGCCGGCGCAACGCGTGACTAAGAACAGTGTGGCCCCGATGCTGGCCCAACTGCTGGGGCGCACGGTGGATTTTGGCTTTGCAGTGGTCATGCTTCGGGTGCTTGGTCCGGCAGATTACGGATGGTATTCATTCGCGGTAGCGCTCATCGGGTATTTCGCGATTTTCACCGACTACGGGCTCGGCACGCTGTTGATCCGTGATGTGGCCCGTGCGCCCGAAGGGGCGGAAAAACTGGTGGGCCGGGCCATCGGGCTGCGTCTCGTGCTCTGCGCCGTTAGCTTTCCCGTCCTGGTCGCGGTGAGTTGGTGGTATCACCTTCAGTTTGGTCTGGCCCAGGAGGCCGTGATTGCCGGCGTGTTGTTCATGGTGAGCCTGTTTCCCAGCGGGGTCGCGGGGGCACTCAGCGCGCGTTTTTCCGCCCAGGAACGCATGGAGTTGCCGGCGGCGCTTGGGGTGGCGACCGCGGTGTTGCGGGCGATCTTGGGCGTCGCTGCGTTGCTCCTTGGGGCCGGAGTGGTGGGCCTCGGGATCGTTTCAGTGGTGGCCAGCGGTGTGAATGCTGCGGTGTTCTGGTGGCTGTATGCCCGCCGCTACGGCCGTCCTGGGATATCCCTGGATGTCACCGCCGGGCGTCAACTGCTTCGGACCTCGGCACCCCTGATGTTCAACAGTTTCCTCAACACCATCTTCTTCCGCATCGATATCCTGCTGCTGCAGGCGATGCGCGGCGCCGAGGCCGTGGGCCTCTATTCCACCGCGTACAAGTTCATCGACGGCCTGCTGCTGGTGCCGACCTTCGTGACGCTGGCGCTGTTCCCGCTGCTCTCGCGGTTCGCGAATGAGTCGCCGGAACGCTTGGGGCGGACCTACCGGCAGGCCGTAAAAGCCCTGGTTCTGGTGGCCGTCCCCATAGCGGTCGGGTTCACCTTTCTGGCTGAGGATGTGCTCCGGTTCTTCTTTGGCGAGACCTACGCACCCGCGGCGCCGGCGCTGCGGCTGCTCGCTTGGTTTCTGCCGCTGAGCTACCTCAATGGCGTCACCCAGTACCTGTTGATAGCCGTCAACCGGCAGCGGCTCATCACGCTGGCGTTTGGGTTGGGCGCGGGCTTCAATATCGTAGCGAACATCGCGGTCATCCCCCGGTTCGGCATGGAGGGTTCGGCGGCGGTCACCGTGCTCAGCGAGGTGGTGCTGCTGGCGCCCTTCATGGCGGGCGTACGGGCGTCGTTGGGGTCGCTCCCCTTCACTTTCGGTCTCGCAAGGGGGGTGGCTGCCTCTGTGGTCATGGCTGCGGCCTTGTGGGCGACACGGGGTGCGCCGGGTCCGGTGGCCGTGCTGGCGGGCGTTGGGGTCTACGCGGCGGCGTTGGCGGTGTTGCGGGTACTGGACGACGAGGACCTGAGGGTGCTGCGGCGGCTCGCCGGACGCTGATCCAGCCGGGTTCGGCTCACGATACTTGGAGGAGGGTCTCCGATGCGCTTCGGCCTTTTCATCAACAAGCAGTACTTGCCCGGCGAATCTGCCCGTTCCCGCTATCTCGAGCATCTGGAGCAGGTGCGGCTGGCAGGGGTTTTGGGCTTCGATACGGTGATCATCGGCCAGCACTTCTTATCGTCGCCGTTTCAGGAGCCGCAGTCGGTCCCGCTGCTGGCCCGGTTCGCCGCGGAAAGCGGCGAGATGCGGCTGGGGATATCGATACTGCTGGGCGCGTTGCTGCCGCCCCTCGAGGTGGCGGAGATGGGCGCCACCCTCGACCTGATCACGGGTGGCCGGTTCATCTGCGGCCTCGGCCTCGGCTATCGTCAGGTCGAGTTCGACGCATTCGGGGTGCCAATGGAGCAGCGGGTCCGGCGTTTCGAAGACAACGTCCACCTGATCCGGCGGCTCTGGACGGAAGAGCGCGTCAGCTTCGAAAGCCCGTACTGCCGGCTTGACGACGTTACGCTGACGCTGAAGCCGCTGCAGCAGCCGCACCCACCCATCTGGATCGCCGCCAATGCCGACAACGCCGTGCGGCGCGCTGCCCGGATCGGCGATACCTGGGCTATCAATACCCACAACAACATGACCGCGATCCGGCGGCAGCTCGGCATCTACAAGGAGGAGTTGCAACGGTTGGGCAAGACCATGCCGGCGGACCTGCCGCTGCGGCGGGACGTCTACATCGCCCCCGGCAACGCCCAGGCGTGGAGCGAAGGGCGGCCGTTTATCGACACGAAGTACGATGCCTACCGGTCCTGGGGGCAACAGGATGCTTTGCCCAAGGATGACGCGTGGGCCGACGACTTCCGGGAGTTGGCGAAGAACCGCTTTGTGATCGGTGATCCCGCGGCGGTGCGCGACGACCTATCTCGTTACCTGGGGGAGTTGCCCGAGATCAACCACCTCAT
>SHYD01000063.1 GCA_009692945.1 Dehalococcoidia bacterium
GCAACCGGAGGCCCCACGCTCCCGCAGCGGGCTGGTGCACGCTTCGCTCGCTTCGTCGCATGGTTGCCCCCTGTCCTCTACGCGTCCCCAATTTTAGTACGCACCGTCATGATCCCACCCGGTCACGAAAAACACCAGCCTCCTAGGAGGGATGCCATGACCGGCAGTCTGCAGGAACCGCGACCCGAGGCGACCCATGAACGCGCTTCGCAGGCTGGACAACGCGTTTCGGAACGGGGCATGTTCCAGCCGGTCCTGAGCTGGCCGCAGGACCAGCCAAGCTATCTGCCTGAGCCCGGCGAACCGTTGCCGGGCAAGCTGGTGGTGGTGGAGGGCATCGACGGTTCCGGCAAGAGCACCCAGCTTGATCTGCTGCATAAGTGGCTCCAGAGCGAAGGGTACATGGCGGTGTTCAGCGAATGGAACTCGTCGCCCATCGTGAAGGGCACCACCAAACGGGGCAAGCAGTTGCACATGCTGTCGCCCATGTCCTTCAGCCTGATCCATGCGGCCGATTTTGCCAGCCGGATTCACGCCGAGATCCTGCCGGCGCTCCGGGCGGGGGCCGTGGTCCTGGCGGACCGTTATGTGTACACCGCCTTCGCCAGGGATGCGGTGCGCGGGGTGAGCCGTCCGTGGCTTCGCCGTCTTTACTCGTTTGCCGTGAAACCCACGCTGGCGTTCTACTTCGATGTGTCGCTGGACGTGGCGGTGAAGCGTATCCTGGCCGTCCGTCCCGAGATCAAATACTACGAGGCGGGGATGGACCTGGGCCTCGGACCCGACCCCTACTCGGCGTTCCGGACCTTCCAGGGCATGATCCATGAGGAGTACGACCACCTGGTGGAAGAATTCGGCCTGGTGCGCATCAACGCCACCGACACGCTGGTCCGGCAGCAGCAATTGGTCCGCAGCATCGCGGCGCCTCACCTGGAAGGGGTGCGGCGGCTCGACCGCAACGCCCATGCGGACGCCCTGCTGCGCACCAACCTCCACGGGCGCTACATGAACGATGCCGCCGAGGGCCAGGAGGTCTGACCATGACGGAACTCAAGTTCTACGGCGACCGGCCGCCTGGGATCGATGGCGACACGCTGCCGGGACGGCTGGTGGTGATCGAAGGGGTCGACAGCGTCGGGCGGTCGACCCAGATCGCGCTGCTCCGGGAGTGGTTGGAAGACCGGGGCTACGCCGTGATGAACACGGGACTCAGCCGCTCGCTGCCGGCGGGGAGGGGCATCCAGCGGGCCAAACGCGGCCATACCCTGGACCCGATTACGCTCAACCTCTTCTACGCCACCGATTTCTGGGACCGGCTCGAGCGCCAGATCCTGCCAGCCTTGAGTGCCGGCAGGATCTGGCGCTGGTGGACCGGTATATTTTCTCGCTGATGGCGCGGGCCACCGTGCGCGGGGTTTCGCCTGAGTGGATGGAAGACCTCTACTCTCTGGCGTTGGTGCCCGACAAGGCCATCTACCTCGACATCGACGTGGAGCACCTCATCCCCCGGGCGCTGGCCAGCACCGGCTTCGACTACTGGGAATAAGGCCAAGACTTCCTGCGGGGCCCCGACGTGTTCCACAACTTCACCCACTATCAGACGATGCTGTTGGCCGAGTTCAAGGGGTTGGGAGACCGCTACGGGTTCGCCACCATAGACGCACGGGGGGCAGCGTGTACGAGGTGTTCGCCGCCCTGTGTGCGGAACTGGAGCCGTTGTTGCAGGGGATGGCGGAGGCGGCTCCCACCGCGTGAGTGCGGCTACGCCTCACCCTTCATCTCCACGCCCGACCACTGCTCGTAGAGCTGGGCGATGCGCGTGTAATCGGCGGTGGGGCCGAACTCGGTAACGGCCATGCCGTAGATATCCCGCACCAGGTTGCCGATCAGCATGGGGTGGTCCATCTCCCGGGCCAGGCGGGTGGCGATATCGGCATCCTTGCGCATGAGGCCCAGGGCAAAGTTCGCGTTGAAGGTGCGGGTGAGTACGAAGTTGGGATAAACGAAGTCGGTGACACGACTGCGGCCGCTGCTGGTGGCAAACACGTTGATGGCGGTGTCGGCGGTAATGCCGTTGCGCACCGCCAGGGTGGTCACCTCGGCGGCGGCGGCGTTGGTCACCGCCGACAGCAGGTTGTTCAGCGCCTTGAGCACGTGGCCGCAGCCGATGCCGCCCACGTGCACCAGGTTCTTGCCGATGGCCTCCAGTGCGGGACGGGCTCGCTCCATCAGCGCCGGGTCGCCACCCACCATCACGGTGAGGGTTCCGGCCTCGGCACCCTGGGTGCCGCCCGACACCGGTGCGTCGATCATCTCGATGCCCTTCTCTTTCAGCAGGGCGTGGAGGCGGCGGGTCACAGGCGGGTAGGAGCTGCTCATCTCGCACAGCAGCGTGCCGGGTTTCGCGTGCTTCAGCAGGCCTTCCTCGCCCAGCACCACCGCCTCCACATGGGCCGGTTCGGGCAGCATGGTGATGACAAGGGAGCAGGCGTTGACCAGCGCGGCGATGCTGGGGGCCGCATCGGCGCCGTCGTTATGCGCGCGCTCCAGGGTGGCGGGGGAGATGTCGTACACGGTGAGGGGCATGCCAGCCCCCAGGAGGCGGCGGCCCATCCGGCTGCCCATGGCGCCATAGCCGATGATGCCGATGCGATCGTTCATGCCTGGTACTCCGTGGTGGGTCTCGGGGTCTTCGTGAGTACCCGCATGCTACCCGATCGGCCTGTCCGGGGCAACCGGCGCCGGAGATGGGAATGAGTTCACAGCTGGGAAACAACCTCTCCCCCGGCCCCTCTCCCACGAGGCTATTCATTACCCACATCTGGCGGACCGGGCGACTTCGGAGCGTTGGCCGCTCGTCACTTGCTGCACTGAGGGGCGTGCAAGGGGGCGAAGCCCTCCTGCCGGGGGCTTGGGGGTGTCCCCCAATAACGAAACTCTCTCTCTTTTCCGGGGGGTGGGGCAACAGATCGGGAGAGCCCGAATTGTGGGTAACGAATGGCCTACGAGGCGAGGGGTTAGGTTCGGCGTCACCCGAAGTCTGAACTTACGGAGGTGGGTGGCGCCAAGTTTTGCGCACGAGGGCAGGGGCAGTTGCAGGCCGCCGCTGGCGCTGGTTTAGAACAGATGGCCGTTTACCATGAGGTGCACGGCGACGCTGGCCGCGTAACCGATAGCAATGGCCCAGCTCCATCGCAGGTGTGTTCCGAACGTATAAGCTTTCGGCGCCAGCCCCATAAGGGCGACTCCAGCAGCGCTGCCGATCGAGAGCAACGAGCCCCCGACGCCGATGGTGAGCGTGGCAAGGAGCCACTGGCCGCGTGAGAGGTCGAGATCCACCGACAGGATGGCGAACATCACCGGTACGTTGTCGATCACCGACGAGAGCAGCCCCACCAAAACGTTGGCGACGGTCGGCCCATGCCCCTCGTACAGCCAACGGGCAACCGGTTTGAGGTAGCCGAAGGCGTTCAGCCCTCCTACCGCCAGCATGACGCCGTAGAAAAACAGCAGCGTATCCCATTCGAACTTTTCCATGAGTTCGAAGGTGCGGAGCGGCCGGGGAGCGACCCGGCGAGCGGATGGCCCCGACTGAAGCGCACTTGATTGGCCGGGTTGATCATCTTGACCTGCTGACGCCGGCTCACCGATGGCTTGATCGAATTCCTGGATCTCCCAGCGGGTGGCGGGCGACAGACGCTCCTGGGCATAGGCATAGAGTTTGAGCACTGCGAGGCCGGACATCATGCCCAGGGCGGGCGGAAGATGGACCAGAGTATGGAGCAGAACGGTGAAAACAATCGTGCCCAGGAACAACAAGACGGCGGTGGCCGCGCCGGGTTGAAGGGTGCTTGGCTCATCGGTCGGGTCGGGCTGGCTCGTACCCACCGAGAACGACATGATGGCAGCTGGAACGAGCCAGTTGATGAGCGAAGGCAGCAGCAGCGGCGCGAAGCCGGTAAAGGGTACCGACCCTGCCTGCCACACCATCAACGTCGTGACGTCTCCGAACGGACTGAACGCGCCGCCCGCATTGGCGGCCACCACAATGTTGATGCACGCCGGACCCAAGAAGGCCGGGCTGGTTCTTCCCACTGCCACCATCACGGTTCCCAGCACCAGGGCTGTCGTGAGGTTGTCTGCCACGGGTGACAGCAGGAAGGCCAGCGCGCCGGTGGCCCAGAACAGCGTCCGGTAAGACCAGCCCCTGCGAACCAACCACCCCCGGACCGCATCGAATACTCCCCGCTCGCTGATGGTGTTGACGTAGGTCATCGCCACCAACAGAAAGAGGAACAGCTCGGCGAACTCTAACAGATTCTTGCGAGCCGCGACGCCAGCAGTCTCTGCCGCTCCCGTCTCCGCATACGCCAGTCCGACGAGGAGCCAGATGATCCCGGCGGCGGTCAGCGCAGGGATCGACTTACGTAAATGAATCCGCTCCTCGACGATGACCGCGCCATACGCCACGAGAAATATCGCGATCGACGTTATACCTGCCCAATGCTGCGTGAGATCCGCCGTAGTCACCATATGCAATCCTCTTAGCCGGACGGCGATTTGTTGGCAAAAAAAGAGAGACCACTTGCGCAGTCTCCTCCAGGTGCGGGATAAGGGTCGCGGCCCAAGAGCCTCGGGCTCTATTCAGTTGGCTCGATTGTGTGCAAATCAACAGTCCTTTGTCAATACTGAACGACTCTGGGTATCTATTCAGCAGCGGATCGTTATTGTTCGAGCGAAGCGAGAATCTGCGTCGCCCGACTGAGATCGGTTCTAATGTGAACTCTTACGACTCTACGACTTTTTTGACTCGCCAAGGGGCGCCGTGGACGGAAGGGCTGGCGGGACGGCTGCCCGGGCTGTGAGCCGCTCATCAAATCTTCATCAATCCTTCATGTTGTACTCACCCTTGGGCGCCTATGTTGAGATCACCTCTTCTCTGCCCGATCGCCTTTCCGGGCCGGGGAAGCGGCTCCTTCTCGCGGGGGCGCATGACGAGCGGCGTGCGCCCCCCGCTTTTGTTTGCCCCGTGGGGGTGAATACCGTTGGCTTCGCCGGCCGATATTCGATAAGAGTTCACAATTGAGGGTACTGCCGGGCTCAGAAGTGGGAGTGCACGAGGGCGGCAGCCCCCTGCCGGGGGCGTGGGGGTGCCCCCCACAGAGAATTCTCCTCTTTTTTCCGGGGTGGGGGGAGTGGCTCATACCCTCGAACCCCTGACACTGAATCAATACCCAGAGTGGTATCCGTTCAGACATGAAGGGGGTTGCCCTGCGAACGTTTGCCCCACCCCCCAAGAACGGAGATGGTTTTGTTTCTGGGGGAACACCCCCATTCCCCCGGCAGGGTGGCTTCGCCCCTGCACCCCCGTGCCTGAACCCCGAGTCTGAACTCGTACGATATTCGATTCCTGTGTGCGGCCCGTTCGCTGATTGTGCTATGTTCATGCAACACAGTTACCCTCGGGTGAGCCTCCAGGGACTCCCGGCATCCGGTCCCTGCCGCCAGCCAGGATAAATCGCCATCTTGTTCCACTTGATTCGCAACGCCCAGCCGTGGTTCAACCGATACCGAGCATTGCGGCCGGGGCTGATGACCGCGGGCGCCGCCTGCGGCAGGGCCGCCCGGCTGCTGCTGGCCGGCCTGGCCTGGCGGGGTTGGGCCGACGGCATCGCCTTGCTGCTGCTGCTGGCGCTCGCGATGTTCTTCAACCGCGACGCCCTGGTCTCCAACCGCATCTTCGTCGAGAACGACACGCCCGCTTTCTACTACCCACTGCTCGAGCGGATGGGCCAGGGGATCAAAAACGGGGTGTTCCCCCTCTGGATCCGCACCATCTTCGGCGGTTTTCCTATGTTTGCCGATAGCGAGACGGGGATGGCCTACCCCATCAACCTGCTGTTGCTGAACAATTTCCCGACTTGGTGGGCCATGGTGTCGCACCGCACTGCGGTATTCGCGCTGGGTGCGTGGTTCATGTATGCCTTTGGCAGGTCCATGGGGTTCCGCCCCTTCAGCGCAGCGGTGTCTGCCGTGGCCTTTGCCTACGGCAGCTTCCTGGTGGCGCAGATGCACCACACCAACATCGTCAACTCGGCTATCTGGTTGCCGTTGGTGTTCTGCTCGGTCGAAATGGCGCTTCGGGGCCACGGCCGGAGACGCTACCAGTGGTTTGTGGTGGGCGGGCTGGCGGTGGGGATGGCGTGCCTGGCGGTGCACGTTCAGGTGGTGCTGATGATCCTGCTGGCCTCCGGCAGTTATCTGGCCTACCGGACCATCGCCGGCCCCGTGACCGTTCCGCTCGTCTCTCTCGCCCTTCCTCAGCGTCTACTCAAGCGTTTGTGGGTGGCCCACACCAACGTGTGGCGGACCATCCTGGCGCGCTTCAGCGCCCTTGCCGCGGGGGCCGGACTGGTGGCGGGTCTGGGGCTGCTCACCGGCGCCGTGCAACTGCTGCCCCTGATGGAATTGGCGCAATTCTCCTACCGAGGGATGCGGGTGGACTACGGTTTCGCGGCCACCTACGCTATACCGCCGCTGGGACTGCTGCAGGCGGTCGCGCCGTACCTATTCAAGACGGCGGCGGGGGAGTGGTGGACCCAACAGGGCAATTGGGAAACGGCGCTCTACCTGGGGTCTCCGGTATTGGTGTTGGCGGCGATGGGCGCCGGGCTGGCGCGCTCGCGGCGCGGCCTGTTCTTCCTGGGCCTCACCATCGCCAGCCTGTTGCTGGCGATGGGTCCCAGCGCCCCCTTCAACCTCCACCGAGTGCTGTGGGAACTCCCCGGGTTTTCGGCCATGCGCGCCCCAGCGCGGTTCACGCTGTTGGTGGTGTTCGGCGCCGCAACGCTCGCTGGACTGGGTTGCCACTGGCTGGACTCCAGGCTGTCCCGGAGCCGTCTCGTGCTTGGGCCGGTCTCGCTCCGGGGGATAGACCGGGCAACTGCGGCGGTCGTGTTCGGCATCGTGAGCATGGTCCCGTTACTGCTCGGTTTGGTTGCGGTGACGGCCGGCAGTTGGCTGGACAGCCATCGAGCGGAGGCACTGAAGGCGCTGAGCACCGGCGAATGGGGCGTGCGCGCCGCCAGCAATGCGCCGTTGTCCTTGGCGGCAGCGCTGGATGGCCTGCGCTGGGCGTTGGCCATCACCAACCCGGCCCTGGTGGCCGCGCTGTTGATGGCGCAACTGACCGTGGTGCTGTTGGGCGTGTGGATCGTGGCCCCGCGACTGGGGCATCTCTGCAAAGGCGCTATTTTGGGGCTGGTGGTGGTGGACCTGCTGGGATTTGCTTCGGCCTTCCACCCGCTCACGTCCCTCGGCGCACTGTCGACGCCCTCTGGGGCAGTTGCCTTCTTCATCGATCAGGGAAACACCGAGCGCATTTTCCCCAAACCGCATGTCCTGTCGATGGATGCGAACCGGCTGGTCCCCTACGGCATCCCTACCTTTACCGGCTATAGCTCACTGGCGCCGCAACGCCAGATGGCGTACCTGCACCACCTGCAGACGGGTTACGACACCGTCCCCGATACGCTGCTGGACACCGCGGGAATCCGCTACCTGGTGCGGGAGGCCAAGTTCCCCGGCTTGCCCTTTCACAATGTGGTTTCGATAGACCCCGGCGGGCCGCTGGCCCAGGGCTCGGTCAACAACGCCGGGTCAAAGACCACCTTCAGCGGCGAGGATGCCCGGGGCGATACGCTGGCGATCATCAGCGGGCTGCGTCACGGCGTGGAGATTCCCCAGGACGCGCCGGTGGCCGAGGTCACGTTTGTGTCTGCCTCGGGGGAGCGCCGCACCGTGACGATAAGGGCAGGGCGCGACACCGCGGAATGGGCCTTTGACCGGCCCGATGTGGTCTCCAAGATGAAGCATCGCCGGCCCGAGGTGGCGATGCAGCTCAACCAGACCGATGCGGACAACGCCAAATATAAGGTCAACCTCTACTATGCTGAGATCCCGGTCGGGGCTGCCGTCACCGCCCGGACCATCGAATACCGCTACCTCTACCCGGCGGGAGCGCTGCGGCTGTACGGCATGACCCTGCTGGACCGCCGCAGCGGAGCATTCACCCAGATCCGCAACAAGACCCGCTACCGGCTGGCCTACCGGGACCAGGAGGCGCTCGTGTTCGAAAACACCGCCGCCCTGCCCCATGCGTACGTGGTGCGTCACGCGGTAGCCTTCCCCTCGTCCTCGGGGATTCTGGAGCAGATGCTGGAAGGCAACTTCGACCCCCGCCGGTCGGTGATCCTTGAAGGTTTCGATCCCGGTATGGGGCCGCTCGATGTGCTGGTATCCGAGAACCCAGCCATCGCTGCACCCGCCGGGCCAGGGCTCATCCCCGCTCGTGTGGAGCATTACGGTCCCAACGAAGCGGTCGTTGCGTACACCGCGGCTGACCCGGGGTTCCTGGTGTTTAGCGATACCTATTATCCAGGCTGGAAGGCCTACCTCGACGGCGACCCGACCCCGATCTACCGGGCCAACTACCTGTTCCGCGGCGTCCGAGTGCCGTCGGGAACCCATCGGGTCGAATTCAAGTTTGAGCCGGAATCGATCAGGGTGGGCTTCTGGTTGACGGTGCTCGGCCTCCTCACCGCGCTCTTGGTCCTGGTGGTTCCGGAGTCGTGGGTCCTATTCCAGCGGTTGGCCTGCCTGGCTGACCGTGTCCGCCGCGGCCTTTCTTTGGAACGATGGAATGTCCTGCATGGCCGAGTGATGGGGCTGACCCACCACGACCAACCCTGAGAGCGGGAACGTGATTTGGCGTCCGGCGGGTGGCCGCTGTCACCCCGTCCGGCCGGCGCCGGCAGCCGCCGTGATTGCCGGCGCCGGCGTCCTGGCACCGGGCAGCTAGACCGAGAAGCAACTCCCCTCCCCCACCCTGCTCTCAGCGGCGACCCACCCGCCGTGCGCTTCGGCCAGGTGTTTCACGATGGACAGTCCGAGCCCGGAACCGGCGCCGGGAGTATTCTTCCGGCGGTAAAACCGCTCGAACACGTGAGGCAGGTCTTCGGGCGGGATGCCGGCGCCGGTGTCCCTGACCGCCAGCAACGCGCCCTCCTCATGGGACCTCAGTTCCAAGCGCACGGCGCCGCCGGACGGGGTGTGCCGGAGCGCGTTGTCGATGAGGTTGCCAAGGATCTGGTGAAGGCGGCCCGCATCGGCCAAGACCTCGATCTCGGCAGCGCGAACACCTCGATGTGCTGGCCGTTGGTGTGGCGCTGGGCGATGCGCGCGGCCTGGTAGACCAACTCTCGCAGCAGAACCGTAGTCCGTTCCAAGATCAAGCGCTCCTCCCCCCGCGCCAGCAGGAGAAGGTCGATGACGAGCCTTGACATTCGTTGCACCTCGGCACGCGTTTCCCTCAGACATTCGGCGCGCTCGGCAGGATCATCAATGCGGTCCAGCAGGTCGAGGTTGGTCTGGATGGTCAGCAGCGGGTTGCGCAGTTCATGGGAGGTGTCGGCGACGAACTGCCGGTGCTGGTCCAGCGTGTTCTCAACGGTGGCCAGCAACTGGTTGATCACCTCCACCAGCCAGCCCACCTCGTCGGTCCTATCGGCGCCGGCAATGCGCTCGTGGAACAGCCGTCCGCCGGCGATGCGCTGGGCGTGGCGGGCCATGGCGGTGAGCGGAGCCAAGCCCTGCCTGGTGGTGATCCACGCGAGCAGGCTCCCGCCCCCCAAGGCAGTAGCCCATAGGATCGCCAGCAACGAGGCAAGCCGGGCTCTTTCTTCCTGAAGGCTGCGCCGGTCCTGACCCACCAGAAGCCGTCCGACCATGGAGCGTCCGGAGAACAACGGGACGGTCAACACCCGTAGCGGGATCCCGTCGAGCACTGTGGTGTCGGTGAACCACGGAGCCGTGTCTTCAGCAACCGGGCCGGCCGGCGGCGGCGCCAGCGGAGTTCCCAACGGTTCAAGGCTGTCGCTGGCCGCCAGGACCCGCCCCATTGTGTCCACCAATTGAACAAACGCCAACCTTGCAATGAGCTTGGTTTCTGAGAAGTCCAGATCGGAGCGCTTAAAGACCTCCGCGTCGGCCGGTTGACCACCAGGCCACAACGCCAGCCGGATCTCGGAAGCCCGCACCACCAACCGGCGGTCCATTTCTCGCGCCAGGGTTCCCTCCACCGCGTTGCCCATCACCACCCCGAATATCCCCAGCACCACGGTGAGCAAGGCGCCGAAGGCGAGGGTGAGGGTCAACCGGATCGAGGGTCTCATTCGGCCGGCCGCCGCAGGGCGTACCCGTGTCCACGCACGGTCTGGACCAACCGTTCCTCGCCCGCTTGTTCCAACTTTAGCCTCAGGTCCTTGATGGTCACGTCGATGAAGTTGACTCGCCTTCGTAGGCGAAGCCCCAGACCTGCTGGCAGATCTGTTCGCGGGAGAGCGCCTGCTGTGGGTGACGCAGGAAGAGCAGGAGCAGGTCATATTCCCGGGGCCTCAGCTTCAACAGGCGGCCGCCGCGGGTGGCCTGACGTGCCCGCGGTTCCAGCGCGACGTCTTCGAATTCCAGCATGCTCCCTTCACCGGTTCCGGTCCGGCGCAGCAGCGCGCGCGCCCGTGCCAAGAGTTCGTCCATTGCGAAGGGTTTCACCAGGTAGTCGTCGGCGCCCCGGTCGAGGCCCTGGATGCGGTCGGGGACGGTATCACGGGCGGTCAGCATGATGATCGGCGTCGCGAGATCCTCTCGCAAGCGCTGGCACACCGTGAAACCATCGATGTCCGGGAGCATGACGTCGAGCACGATGAGTTCCGGAGGCCGCACCTCGGCCTGCGCCAACGCCGTGGCGCCGGCTGACGCCACATCGACGTCATAGCCATCCAGGGCAAACGCCCGCCGTAGTGCGTTCAGCACCCCGAGGTCATCGTCCACCACCAGCCACCCGCCGGTTCGACATCGCCGCCCTCCTCAGTCCCTCCATCAGGTGTAGCGCCCAGTACGGGTCCCCGTCAAGCGGAAACCGCACCAGGGGTGGCCGTCAGATTTTTGCGGAACGGCTGGAAGCGAGCACTGATGTCTTTGCGAAAGCGCAGGAACGGAGCCTGAAGCAATCTTCCACTCGCTGCTCGCGTACCCATCGCGCCGCCGCTGCTGCCCAGATTGCCACGGCCTCCTGCGTCGGCCTTGCAACGACAATGCGGTGGGCTGACCCGGCTGTGGGGCACCCAAAAAGATGACGGGCGCCCCCGCACCAGGAGCGGGACTCCAGAGGGCGGCAGCCCTTTGGCGGGGGACGGGGGGTGTCCCCGAAAAGAAACAAACCCTCTTTTTGCGGTGGGGTGAGGCAAATGAAAGTTACGACGACCCATGTCAGTGACCACTCGTCCCCCGAAGACTCAGCAGTTACCGGTGCTCCGCGCGGGTGCCGCCGGGGCCGAAACGTTCTATACTGGCTCCGATCCGCTCCCGCTGCCGATGCGGAGAGCGGCCAGCGCACTCATATGGAGGTCCCATGGCGACCATCGACTCCGACGCCCATGTGGTGGAGACCGAGCACACCTGGGATTATTTGGAACCGTCGGACATGAAATATCGCCCCGTGATCGTGCGCCCGGCGGGGGAATCATCCCGGGAGTACTGGCTGATCGACGGCAAGATCCGGGGGCTGGCCCGCCAGGTCATCACCGCCCAGCAGTTCGAGGCCATCTCCCAGCGGGCCGGGCGAAGGATGGACACGCCGCAAGCCACCCGGGACATGGAGAACGTACAAGCCCGGCTCGACCATATGGACCGCCTGGGGGTCGACATCCAGGTCCTGTACCCCACCATCTTCATCGAGCAGGTGTCGGACAACCCCGACATCGAGATCGCCCTGTGCAAGGCCTACAACCGGTGGCTGGCCGACCTCTGGCGGCAGGGTGGGGGACGGCTGCGCTGGATCTGCATGCTGCCCTTTCTGGCAATGGATGTGGCGCTGGAGGAATTGCGGTTCGCCAAGGACCACGGCGCCTGCGGAGTGTTCATGCGCGGCTTCGAAGGCCCCCGGCCCGTCACCGACCCCTACTTCTTTCCGCTGTATGAGCGCATGGCCGCCGAGAGGCTGGCGGTGGGGGTGCACGTGGGCAACGGCAACCCTTGGCTGGCCGACGCAGTGTCCAAGTTCAACGGCGGCGGCAGCTTCATGCGGTTCCGGGTGCCGGTGTTCGGCGCATTCTGGTCGATCATCCAGGCGGAGGTGCCGGCGCAGTTCCCCGGCCTGCACTTCCACTTCGCGGAAGCAGCTGCACAGTGGATCCCCTACCTGCTGAAGGACCTGCGGCGACGCTGGAGCGCCCAGGGCAAGCGGTTACCGGACTACCCCATGAAGGACTACAACCTGTACGTGGCCTGCCAAACCGATGACGACGTGGCGTACATCCTGGGCTATTCCGGCGAGGACAACCTGGTCATCGGCACCGACTACGGCCACAACGACCAATCGACCGACATCGACGCGGTGGCGACGTTGCGGGAGCAGGGCGCCATCAGCGCCACCCAGTTCGAAAAGATCGTCTACCACAACCCGAAGGCGCTATTCGCCCTTTGAATGAGGGGGCGCACCTGACAAGCGGACCATTGGAACCCACGGCTGCCCATGAGTAAGGGACGGCTCGAGGCGTTCAGCGACGGCGTGATCGCGATCATAATCACCATCATGGTGCTGGAACTGAAGGTGCCTCACAGTGCCTATCTGGAGGCGCTGGCTCCGCTGCTGCCGGTGTTTATCAGCTACGTGCTCAGTTTCGTGTTCCTGGGCATCTACTGGAATAACCACCACCACCTGCTGCAGGTGGCCCGCACCGTGGACGGTCGTACCCTGTGGGCCAACCTGCACCTGCTGTTCTGGCTATCGCTGGTGCCCTTCGTCACCGCCTGGATGGGAGAGAACCAGTTCGCGCCGGTGCCGGTGGCAGCCTACGGCGCGGTGCAGTTCCTGGCGGGGGGCGCCTACTACCTGCTAACCCGCGCTCTGGTGTCGAGCCATGGGGCGGACTCGGCCCTGGTCCAGGCTTTGGGGCGCGACACCAAGGGGAAGGTTTCGGTGCTGGTGTACTTGGTGGCCGTTCCGCTGTCGCTGGTGCAACCGTGGCTAGCCTTCGGGGTCTACACGGCAGTCGCGATGATGTGGTTGATTCCGGACCGCCGCATCGAACGGACCATCAATCGCTGAAACCGGGGGCCACCGGGGCACGACGGAACCGTGGGCCGAGGCACGTGATTTGCGGCTGGGGGGGAAGGGGAGAGAGGTAGAGATGGCTGGGGACCGAGGATTCGAACCTCGCCATACGGATTCAGAGTCCGCTGTCCTACCACTAGACGAGTCCCCAACGCACGACTCATTCTAGCAGCCCGAGGCCGGGCGTTCAATTGTCTGCGAGACCCGTGTGTCTGCGAGACCTGTGTCGATGCGCTATCCTGAACTCGTGCAATCATCTCGGAAGCCAAGGGAAGTCGGCCCGTGCCAAAGGTCTATGTTCTGAGTTGCCGCGACGCGGGGGTGGACTGCGACTTCGAGACCCGTGGCGAGGATGTTGAGGCGGTGATGAGGAACTGCGCCGAGCATGCCACCCAAGTGCACGGCGTGAAAGCCTTTGAGCCGGAGAAGTACTTAAAGATGCGGGCGCAGTTGAAGACGCTCGACGAGTAACGCGAGCTAGCATCAGAAGTTGTGGAAATTGGGCTCCGGTCGAAAAAGGAGCGTACCCTTCCAGGTGAAGAGCAACACCGCCTCAATGAGGGGCGAGCAAGGAAGGGTACGCTATGGGGACACGATATCAGATGGGGTCGGACAAGGTGAG
>SHYD01000064.1 GCA_009692945.1 Dehalococcoidia bacterium
CCCCTCGCCCCTTCCCCTTCGGCGGGCTCAGGACGGCGCCTGCGAGGGAAGGGGAACCTGATCTCCCCTCGCCTCGCAGGCTATTCGTTACCCACATCTTGTGGATGCGGCGACTTCGGCGCGTTGATGTCCTCTGTTGCGGTAACACGGGGACTGCAGGGGGGCGAAGCCCTCTTGCCGGGGGGCTTGGGGGTGTCCCCCAAGAAACAAAAACTCCCTCTTGTTCGGGGTGTGGGGCAACAGAACGGGAGAGCCTGAGTTGTGGGTAACGCTTAGGCCTCGTAGGAGAGGGGCCGGGGGTGAGGTTGTCCCCGAGCTGTGAACTCATACGACGAAACGAGAGGTCCACATGGCTGACCGGTTTAGCGGTAAGGTGGCGCTGGTGACCGGCGCGGGGAGCGGCATCGGCCGCGCCGCAGCCCTCGCCTTCGCCAAGGAAGGGGCGAAGGTGGTGGTATCGGACATCGATACCGCCGGCGGCGAGGCGACGGTGGCCGCGATTCTCCGCAAGGATGGCGAAGCCCGCTTTGTGCGGACCGATGTGTCGGACGCGGCCGAGGTCGAGGCGATGGTGGCAGCCGCGGTCGAGGCCTACGGGCGGCTCGACTGCGCCTACAACAACGCCGGAATCGAGGGGCCGGGCGGCATCGCCCATCTCTACGACGAGTCCGCCTGGCTGAAGGTGATCCAGGTGAACCTGGTGGGGACGTGGCTGTGCATGAAATATGAACTGCCGGTGATGCTGGCCCAGGGCGGCGGGGCCATCGTCAATGCGGGATCCATCGCCGGGCTGGTAGCGAGCCCCGCCAACGGGACCGCCTACACCGCCAGTAAGCACGGGGTTATCGGGCTCACCAAGGCAGCGGCATTGGAGTACGCCAAGGATCACATCCGCATCAATGCGGTGTGCCCCGGACCCATCCGCACCTCGATGACCGAACGGATGGGGGAACGCCGCCCGCAGTTTCTGGAGCAGGCCGCTCAGCGGTCCCCGTCGGGCCGCATGGGGACGGCAGACGAGGTGGCACAGGCGGTGCTGTGGCTGGCGTCCGACGCCGCATCCTTCACCACCGGCGCCACTCTGACCGTTGACGGCGGGTTCGTCGCCCAATGACGCTGTCTAATGGGACCGTACCAGACGAGTCCCAGAAGCTCGGAGAGATCATCGAGGCGAGCACGGTGCAGGTGGTGGCCCAGAGCTACGAGCTCAACGTGGCGCCGCCCTTCGGCTCGCTGGTGCGGATGCCCCATGGGCCACCGAGAACATCCGGAGCGGTGTACGGCGTGGTGACCTGCATCGAGACCACCGCGCTGGACGCATCCCGGCGTCCCATGGCCCGGGGGCAGGACGCCGATTCCCGTCAGGCGGTGTTCGAGCAGCACCCGCAACTCACCGAACTGTTCCGGACCCATTTCACCATCCATGTGCTTGGCTACGCCATGGGGGACGGCATCCATCATGCGCTGCCGCCGCTGCCGCCGGAAATCCACCAGTTTGTGTACACGTGTACGCGTGAGCAGGTGGGCACGTTCACGGCTTCACCAGGCTACCTGCCCCTGCTGCTGGCCGCCACCGGTCCTGCGGGTGACGAGGCGGTATCCACCTTCTTGCGCGGCGCGTCGGCGGTCAGGTCACCGTCCGACGCCGAGTCCTACCTGGTCGCTGCGGCCAAACAGCTCATCGTGCTGCTGCGGGGCGATGCGACGCGGCTGAACACCCTGCTGGGGAGACTGGCGTGACACTGGATGCCTTCTTCGGCCCGCGCGGCGAGGCGTCCCCGGCGGCTCCCACCCGGCGCCGCCTCGGGATGGTCATCAACGGATCGCTGGCGGAGGGCCTCGACCTGAAACTCGACTCCGCCGTGCCCATCGAAGCGGTGAAGGCGGGCCAGTACGTGACGGTGGACGGCGAACGCTCCCGCTTCTTCTGCGTGGTATCGGACCTGCGGCTCGCCACCACCGATCCTGCCCTCGCCACAAACCCGCCCGACGTCTCGAACCCCATCATCGCCCAAGCGCTGCGGGGCACCGGCGCCTATGGCGTGGTCCACGTGGTCCCGACACTGACCCAGGGTACCGAAAAGAACGGCCCGGTCCGCACCGTTCCGCCCCACTACTCCCCCGCCTATGAGTCAACCCAGCAGGAGATCGAGCGCATCTTCGGCCACGATGACGATGAGCACCTGTGGATCGGCAGCCCGCTGGACATGGAGGATACCTTCATCCGGCTCGACCTGCCCCGCCTCACCGAGCGCAGCAGCGGCGTGTTTGGCAAGAGCGGAACCGGCAAGACCTTCCTCACCCGCATCCTGATGGCGGGCATCCTCCAGAAGGGCGCCGCGGTGCAGCTGATCTTCGACATGCACAACGAGTACGGCTGGATGGGGACCTCGGAAGGTTCGACGACCCAGGTGAAGGGCCTGAAGCAACTCTTCGGCTCGCGGGTGGCGGTATTCACGCTGGATGAAGAGGCATCGAGAAGCCGCCGGGTCGATACCGACGCCACTGTCGAGATCGGCCTGGACGCGATAACCCCCGAGGACCTTCAGGACTCCGCCGAGGCGTTGGGCCTCAACGACACGCAGGTGCAGGCGATCCATCGCCTGGAACGGCGGCTCGGCGGGAAGAGTTGGCTCGGCGAGTTCCTGGCGATGGAAGGGCGCAACACCCTGACGGAATTGGCCGAATCCCTGGCCGAGCACGAGGGTACCCTTAGCGCCCTGCACCGGCGGCTCAAGGGACTGGAACGGCTCACCTTCATCAGGCCTAAGGCCAGAACCGACTCGGTGAAGCAACTGCTGGACTACCTAGAACGTGGCATCACCGTGGTGCTGGAGTTCGGGCGCTACCGCAGCAACGGCTTGGCGCAAGTGCTGGTGGCCAACATGCTGAGCCGCCGCATCTATGCACGCTGGGTGGATGCGGTTGAAAAGGCGCTGGCAGAGAAGAGCAAACCACCGACCCAACTGGTGATCACCCTGGAAGAGGCGCACAAGTTCCTGAATCCCCACATGGCCGGTCAGACCATCTTCGGCGAGATAGCACGGGAGATGCGCAAGTACAACGTGACGCTGCTGGTGGTGGACCAGCGCCCCAGCGCCATCGACTCTGAGGTGCTGTCGCAGATCGGCACCAAGATCACGTGCCTGCTGGAGGACGACAAGGACGTTTCAGCCGTCCTCGCCGGAACCCCAGGCAGCGCCGGTCTGCGTGGCGTGCTGGCCCGGTTGGAGAGCAAGCAACAGGCGCTCATCTTTGGTCACGCAGTCCCGATGCCGGTGGTGGTCCGCACCCGGGATTACGGCAGCACGCCCGAGTCCTACGCCAGCTTCGGCTTTCAGGAGGGGGCGGCCTTGGCCCGCCAGGCAGAGCGGGATGCCCGCGACCTCATGGGGGAGTGAGGGGCTCGGTGGGCGGTCCGGCCCGAAACCCGTAGTGGCGACGCATGCGTCGCCACTACGGTCTGAAAACGTGCTTCTTACGCCGCCGCTTTGGCCTCCGCCCGGCCAAACCAGCGCGACCACTTCAATTCGCCAAGTTCCCACATCACCAGCAACTGGCTGGCCAAGAAGATGGAACTGTAGGTCCCCGAAATGATGCCGATGAGTAGGGTAAGCACAAAGTTCTGGATCGTGACGCCGCCGAACAGCAGCAGCGCCACCAGCGTGAGCACCACGGTGATGCTGGTGGCCATGGAACGCGCCAGCGTCTGGTTTAGACTGACATTGACCACATAGGGCAGGTCACGGCCGGGCATGCGCCGCTGGTTCTCCCGGGTGCGATCGAACACCACGATGGTGTCATGCACGCTGAACCCGATGACGGTGAGCACGGCGGTGATGAACATCGAGTCCACTTCGGTGCCGAACAGCTTACCGAAGATTGAGAACGCCCCCACCACCACCACCACATCGTGCAGCAACGCGACGATGGCGCAGACACCGAACCGGAAGGGATTGGGGACCTGCCGGAAGGCAAAGCTGATGTACAGCAGGATGAACACCGAGGCCACCAATACCGCCAGCGCCGACCGCTGGCCGATCTCTTGGGCTACGACGGGCGACACTTCGTCGAAGCTGAGCACCGTAGATGAACCGAATTTCTCCTGCAACCCGTCCAACAGTTGCTGGCGTTCGCCCTGCGCCGTGATCTGCCCGCTGGCATCCCGCTGTTCCGTGGTGAGGATGCGCGTCCGGATCAGGTAGTCGCCGTCGCTGGTCCGCTGGATGATGGCGTCGTGATGCCCCAGCCGTCCCACCTCTTCCCGCAGCACGCTCTGCGCGGGCGCCTCGTTGAAGCGGACCGACATGAGGACGCCGCTGGTGAATTCGATACCCGGCCGCAGCGAAGGCGGAATTGCCAGCGAGATGAGCCCGGGAACGGTGATGATGGCCGAGATGGCCATGAAGATGAACCGTTTGCCTACGAAATCGATGATCATTATTGCATCCCAAGGAGCCAGCGTTGCTGGGCCGAACGCCGGCCCACGAAGATGCGGAGGTAGGTCCGGGTCACGGTGATGGCGCTGAACATGCTTATAGCCACGCCCAGCGCCAGGGTCAGGGCGAAGCCCATCACCAGACTTGCCCCAAAGGCGTTGCCGAACCAGTACAAGATGGCGCAGGTGATCAGCGTCGATACGTTGCTATCGCGGATCGAGGGCCAGGCCCGGTCGAATCCCGCCTCGATGGCCGAAGAGAGGGTCCGGCCCGCCCGGATCTCCTCTTTCATCCGCTCGAAGATGAGAATGTTAGCGTCCACCGCCATGCCGATGGACAGGATGAAGGCGGCGATACCGGCCAGGGTCATGGTGATCGGGACCAGTTTGAACACAGCGAGGGTGAACAGCGCATACCCGATGAGCGCTACACAGGCAAGCACGCCCGGTAGCCGGTAATAGGCCACCATGAAGATGAGCACCACCATCATCCCAATAGCGCCCGCTACGATGCTCTTCTTGACCGAGTCGCCGCCCAACGTCGCATCGACGTTGCGTTCCTTGATGATTTTGACCGGAACCGGCAGTGCTCCGGCGTTAAGCTGAATCGCCAGGGTCTGCGCTCCCACCAGTTCCATCCCGGTGATGACGCCCCGGTTGGACAGCACCGACTGGACGGTGGGAGCCGAGATGAGGTGATCGTCCAGGAATATCCCGAGCGGCTTCTGGACTAAGCGGGTGGTGACCTGCTGGAACAGTTCAGCGCCTTCGTCCGTCAGCTCAAAGGCCACCTCCGGCCGGCTGTTCTGGCTGTTGAAGGTGAGCACGGCATTCGGTTTGAAATAGGCTCCGGTCAACTCTTTGGTTACACCGTCCTTGGTGCGCCCGGTAGCTTTCTTCCACTTCGGCGCCCCAGTCGTCAGATCAATCGCCGGCTGTCCCTGCTCATTCAACTCGGTCTCCCTGAAATCGAGGACGGCCGTCTTCCCGATGAGCTGCTTCGCTTCCTCGACGTTCTGGACGCCGGGCAGTTGGACTGAGATACGGTTCTCTCCCTGAACCTGAATGATGGGCTCCGCCACCCCGAACGCGTTCACCCGTTTTTCGAGGATGCCCCGAACCCCCTCGATGGCGCCCGCGCGGTCTCCCACCGGCCGCGCGGCGAGGTCCGCCTCGAGAACGACGTCCACACCGCCCTGGAGGTCGAGACCCAGAGTCATACCTTTGCGGACGAGATGGAGCCCCCCAATCTCAATGTCGATCCAGCCCCGCTCAGGTAGGGCGACCCCCTCCGGCAGGTAGTTGCCGGGTTTCTGGGGCCATACCACCCAGAGCGATACCAGCATCAGGCCCATGATGACCAGGAACGTCCAACTATTCCTATTCCGCGTCAATTGATGCCCCCCTCGAAGTGTCTGTTCCGGCCTGATCAGGCAGCGTTCAGGCCCGCCAACATCCGTTCAGCCAGCGCCAACGCCTGTTCCCGTGTCTCCACCGCCCCCTCGGCGCGCGCCTCATCGATTTCCCGGAGCAGCGCCCCCACGACGGGGCCGGGGCGCACACCCAACGACTCAATCAGGTCGTCACCGGTCACGATGCGCCGTGGTCCTGCAGGCGCTTCCTGGGCGAACCGCTGCTCCAACACGAAATCGGTCATCGCCACATGGGCCACCCAATCATCGGCGTCCAGGGCGGGACCGCGGGCCGCCGCATGATCCGCCAGACTGAGAACCAACGTATCAATCGCGACCTCATCCAGATCACGAAAAAATCGCTGAATGGCCCGTGGCGCCGGCAGTTGATCGCTGCTCATCTGCGTGGGCCGGAGGTGGTGCAGCACCATGGCGCTCACCGCCCGCACCTCCCGGACGCTGAAGCGGAGCCGGGTCAACGCCGCCTCTGCCATCTGAGCCCCGAGTTCGGGGTGGCCGAAGAAGCGGGTTCGGCCACCAGGTTGCACACTCCTGGTGGCGGGCTTGCCAACGTCGTGCAGCAACGCAGCAAACTTGAGCACTGCCGACCGGGACAGGCCGCCCAACCTCCCGTTAAAGTAACCCCTGACGGCGTCGTGCGAAGGGCGATGTGCCGCGGGAAACCGCAAATATTCCCGTGCGGCGCCCAGAGACGGCGAATCCGCAGTCAGCGCTTCCGTCGCAGCCACCGTCTCGAATTGGTGCTCCAAGACGTCCCAGTAATGCTCCTTGGGTTGGGCCACGCCCCTGCCGGCTGCCAACTCCGGGAAGACGACGAACAACAGCCCCAGACCCTCGAGGTCAATCAGGCGTCCCCCGGCGCCGTCTCCGTCCACGATGCGCACCAATTCTTCGCGGACCCGCTCCGGGGCGATTGTATTCAGCTTCTCCGCCCGGCTCGCGATGGCGCTGCGGGTGGCAGGCTCGACCTCGAACCCCAACTCGCCCGACAACCGGACAGCCCGCAACAGCCGCAGGGGATCGTCGTCGAACGCCCGCGGCGATACCATCCGGACCGTCCCGGCATTGAGATCGCGCCGTCCATCCAACGGATCGATGACTGTGCTCCGGTCCCACTCCCCGTCGAAGGTTCCGAGGGGGACCGCCAGAGCATCGATGGTGAAGTCCCGGAGCGCCAGATCATCTGGGAGGGCGCCGCGCAGCGAAGAGACGTCGATGGTCAACGGCGGGCCGTCAGGTTGAGGGGCTACCACGCGGGCGGTGCCGAAGCGCCTCCCGATAGGTACGAACGTCCCGCCCAGTCCCTGGGCGACCCCCATGGCAAAGGATGCGGCATCGCCCGCGACGGCGAGGTCGATATCAGCAAGAGGACGGCCCAGCAGGCCGTCCCGTACGCACCCACCCACCAGGTAGGTTTCCACACTGGCTGCTACCGCGGCATGGCGCAACAGCGGGAGCAATTTCTGAATATCCATTACGTTTCAATCCTCGCCCGATCATTCGACCGGGCGCGGCGCACGCTCGCTCAGATCTCCACCGAGTGCGACCCTGCCCCAACGAGCCCTTCCTCGCCCTCTTCGCCTTCTTCTTCGTGGGGCAAAAGCTTCCACATCCGGTCGGGCGCGGTGAGCCGGTCGATATAGAGGACGCCGTCGAGGTGGTCGATCTCATGTTCAAGGGCTTGCGCGAGCAGGTCGGCGGTCGCTTTGACCCGGATCTCGCGGCCGTCGCGGTTCAACGCTTTGACGAGTACAGTTACGGAGCGCTTCACCTCGCCGCGCCAGCCGGGGATGCTGAGGCAGCCCTCTTCGAGAATCCGCTCGCCGCTTCGCTTCACCACCTGCGGATTGATCAGCGCAATGGGTTCCGATTCCGGGATGCGGATCACCAACACCCGGACCGATTCGCCGACCTGGGGCGCCGCCAAGCCGACGCCATGGGCTTGGTCCATCGTCTCGATCATATCGTCGATCAGGCGCTGCACGCCAGCATCGATGATCCGGATCTTCTTCGCCTTCTGCCGCAGGGCGGGACTATCCGCCAGTAGAATCTCTCGCTGCGCCACAGCATCCTCCGAGGGTGTTCAGCCGTCAGCTAAACTCATGCACAAGTGCCTAAGACAAGCGTTATTATAGGCTGCGCCGATTCCACGTGTAAAGCGCCGTCACCGCACCGTCACAGCACCTGGATGGGGTCGGGATCCACGATCCAGGCACGGGACGGCGGATGCTGTTCCAGCAGCCGTTGACCTCCATCACCCTTGAGGATCACCTGCCAGCGGTACCGGCCACGGAGCCGCCGGAAGTACCCCGGGGTGGGTCCCAGCACCTGGACATCGTCATACCCGGCGCCGGCGCGCGCCTGACCCAGCAGCCGGGCGTACCCCTCCGCTTCGTGGCGGGCACGGGTCAGGTCGACATCGGCATACAGCAGGCGGATGAGCCGCTGGAACGGAGGGTACCCGAGGCGCCGCCGGAAGGCCAGTTCGTAGTGGGCAAAGCGGGCGTAGTCCTGCAAAGCGGCGCAGGCGATGGCGTAGTGATCCGGCGTGTAGGTCTGAATCACCACCCGGCCTGGATGTTCCCCCCGCCCCGCCCTCCCCGCCACCTGGGTCAAGAGTTGAAAAGTCCGTTCCGCCGCCCTGAAGTCCGGCAAATAGAGGTTGACATCGGCGTTCACCACCCCGACCAGGGTCACCGAGGGGAGGTCCAGCCCCTTGGCCACCATCTGGGTTCCCACCAGGACATCGGCTTCATGCCCGGAGAACTGCTGCAGCAACGCTTGGTGCGCGCCCCGAGCTGCGGTGGTATCCCGGTCCCACCGCAGCACCCGTATGCCCGGCAGGAATCGCTCCACTTCGGTGGCTACCCGCTGCGTTCCCGCCCCCAGGAACTTGATGCGGATGCTGCCGCACTCCCGGCAGCGCTCGGGCGGCCCAACCCGGTAGTTGCACTGGTGGCATTGCAGCCGCTCCTGGGCGCTGTGATAGGTCATGGTGGACTCGCAGCGGCGGCAGCGCACCACCGCTCCACAGTCCCGGCATTGGATGAAGGTCGCCGCACCCCGACGGTTCAGGAACAGGATCGCCTGTTGACCGCGGTGCAACGTTTCCACGAGCGCCGATTGGAGCGGCCTGCTGAAGATGCTGCGGTTCCCTGACCGCAACTCCTCCCGCAGGTCGGCCACCACCACCGAGGGGAGTCCCCGGCGGTCTCCGCTGGCATGAGCCGCGCCGCCGCCGGTGGGCCGGTCCGGCAGTTCCAGGATGCGGAGACGGTGTTGCAGCCCATGAACGTAGCTTTCCACGTCCGGAGTGGCGCTGCCGAGCACTAGCACCGGTCCCGAGGTCTGGGCCATCTGCATAGCGACCGCCCGGGCGTGATAGCGGGGCGGGGGGTCCTGCTGTTTATAGGTTGGCTCGTGTTCTTCGTCGATGACGATGAGGCCAAGGTCGGGCTGTGGCGCAAACAGCGCGCTGCGAGGCCCCACCACCACGTCGAATTCCCCCGCCCTGATGCGCCACCATTCGTCGTAGGCCTCGCCCGGCGTCAGCCCACTGTGGAGCACGGCCACTCGCCCGGGGAACCGCGCCGAGAACCGGGCGACGGTCTGCGGCTCCAACGCGATCTCCGGAACCAGCACGATCCCGCGCTTGCCCCGGGCCACGCACTCCTTCAGCGCCTGCAGATACACCTCGGTCTTGCCGCTGCCGGTGATGCCGTAAAGCAGGAATGGCGCCTTCGCCGGCGATGGGTCGGCCAGCGATAAGGCGATCTGACGTACGGCCTCCGTCTGGTCCGAGGTGAGTGGCGGGGCGAACCCCTCCTGAAAGCTGCGGTGGGCCAGGGGATCCCGCACCACCCGTTCCTCCCAGGTGCGGACCAGTCCCTCCCCCTCCAGCGATTCGAGGACCGGCGCCGTGATTCCGGGAGCCCTGCTCCGCAGGTCGCCCAGTTCGACCCCGTCCGGCGTAAGGCGGAGCGCCTCCAGCACCGCCCGCTGCCGGAAGCGGCGCGACCACTGCGGCGTTGCGATGTCGGCCGCGAGGCCCAGCGCGGTGGCTGCGATCCGGCGAACGAACTTGGGGCCGGTCCGTGGTCGTTCCAACTGCGAGACCTGCAGCAGGTGGCCGGCCTTGATGAGGCTGCGGACCTGCGCTTCGATCCGCCGGCCGAACCTCTGTGCCAGTTCGGTCATATCCCGAGGTGCGTGGGTCAGTCCGACATACTCAAGCAGCTGGCGCTGCCGGTCGTTGAGGGCAGCCGCGGACCCAGGGCGGGACGGCATCAGCGCGACGGCGGTCCGCACCCGCTGACGGAACCCAGGGGGCATGAACAGCGCAGCGCAATCGAAGAGGGGGGTGAGGTAGTAGTCTGACAACCAGCGAGCCAGGCGCAACGTGGCCTGGCTCAACAGCGGCTGGGTTTCCAACAGCGAGGTTATGGGCTTGAGCGGGAACTCCGGTTCCTGCTCAACGAGGTTGAAGACGATTCCCTGGGTGAGCTGCGATCCTCGGCCGAAGGGGACCCACACCGCCTGCCCCGGGACCAAGGTCATACTGCCTGGGATGCTGAAGGTGTAGGTCTTCTCGGGGGCCGCCGAATCGACGGCTACCTCCGCAAACGGCATGGCGGCCCGGTCTGCGCCGGGATCGAGCTACTGGCTCACGGCAGCGGGCGCCGCCTTGGGAGGCAGCCGGCGCTCACGGAGCCGCGCCGCTTTCCCCGTCAGGTCTCGCAGGTAGTACAGCTTGGCCCGGCGCACGACGCCGTGCCGCACCACGTCTACCCGGTCGACGCGGGGTGAACGGAAGAAGAAGGTGCGCTCCACCCCCACGCCATGGGAGGCGATGCGGCGCACCGTGAAGTTGCCGTTGATGGTGCCCTTGCGGACCTTGATGACGACCCCTTCGAACACCTGGATCCGTTCGCGGGTGCCTTCAACCACCTTGGCGCTCACACGGACGGTGTCGCCCGGGACGATCTCCGGGATGTTGGGGTTAACTGGGGCGGTGATGAGCGCAGAGACTTCCATGGGCGGCCTCGTCTGGGGGCTGAAATAAACGGGTTCCTGGCGGACTGGTGCTGTTTTTCAAGTGTACAACAGCGCGGGTGTTCGCACCAGACACGGGTTCGTTGCGGAATGCCCCACACGGTTGCTCTTAGGTATGGGCCAGCCCTGGACCGACGCGCGGGCGGCTGCCTTGCCTAGGCCGGGGACAATCCCTGACCTTCCTCCAGCGCCTCGGCCAGCCATTCCCGCTCCTCCGCAGTGATGGGATTCTCGGCCAACAGATCAGGACGGCGCTGGGCCGTCCTGATCAGCGCCTGCCGCCGCCGCCACTTTGCCACCTCGGCGTGGTGGCCGGAGAGCAGGACATCCGGGGTTTTCCATCCCATGAAATCGGAAGGACGGGTGTAGTGCGGATACTCCAGCAGTCCCGAGGAAAAGGATTCGTCCCCAGCCGAATCGGCCGAGCCCATCACCCCCGGGATGAGGCGGACAACCGCATCCAGCACCACCATCGCCGGCAGCTCCCCACCCGTCAGCACGTAATCGCCAACGCTGATCTCGCGGTCCACCATGTGCTGGCGGATACGCTCGTCCACGCCCTCGTAATGGCCGCACAGCAGCACCAGCCACGGCGCCTTGGCCAGCTCTTCTGCCATCGATTGCTCGAACCGCTGACCCTGCGGGGTCATCAGGGCCACAACAGGGACAACATCAACCAGCGCCGATCTGACCGATTGGAGCGCCTCGAATACCGGTTCCGGCTTCAACACCATGCCGGCCCCGCCGCCGTAGGGGTAGTCATCCACGATGTGGTGGCGGTCGTGGGTGAAGTCCCGGATGTTATGGAGATGGACTTGGGCCAACCCCCGATCCTGAGCCCGTTTGATGATGCTCTCATCGAAGGGCCCGCTGAACATCGCGGGAAACAGCGTCAGAACATCTATGCGCATCGCAGCCGGAGCGTCGAGAAAAGTCAGACGGGGTGGGATTCGGTGGGACCGGCCAGGAGCTGGACGGCGTGGGGCAACACCGGGCCCAGCACATCGAGGCATTCCCTCACCGCTTTGGGGCTTCCCGGCAGGTTCACTATCAGGGTCTTGTTGCGTATCCCGGCGATCCCCCGGCTCAGCATGGCCATGGGCGTCTGCTTCATACTCTCGGCCCGCAAAGCCTCGGCGATGCCCGGAGCTTCTCGATGAATGATCCGGCGGGTTGCCTCGGGCGTGATGTCGCGTTGCGTCAGGCCGGTACCGCCGGTGGTGAGAATCACGTCGAGGTCACCGGCATCGGCCCATGCTGCCAGCGTCTCGGCGATCAGGTCGATCTCGTCAGGCAACACCAGGTAGCGCAACGTTTCGCCGCCCGCTGCCGTGACCAACTCACGGATTGCGGGCCCGCTGAGGTCCTCCCGCTCGCCTCGGGCGCCCTTGTCGCTGGCAGTGATAACCCCTACCGTATAGCCCAAGGACCTCGGATCTCCGTGAATGCTGCCGGGCCTGCGATGCGCGGTGCGCCGGTTACCGGCCGGACGCTCGTATGATAGCACGGAGCGACACAAAACACACTTTATGTCCACTGATACCTTCGATGTTGTTACCGGCGCCTTCGGGTATACCGGCCGGTACATCGCCCGCTCGCTGCTGGAGCGCCACCGGACGGTCCGCACCCTGACCCATCACCCCGAGCGCTCCTCACTGTTCGGGGGAGCCGTCACCGCCTACCCGTTTGATTTCGGCCGTGAGCGCTTGGCGGAGGTGTTGCGGGGGACCGACGTGCTTTACAACACCTATTGGGTGCGCTTCAACCGCGGCGCCGTCACCTTCGGCCGGGCCGTCGAACAGTGCGGTACACTCTTCGACGGCCCGGCCGAGGGGGGGGGTCGGGCGCATCGTCCACATCAGCGTCACCAACGCTGACCCGGCATCTCCGCTCCCCTACTTCCGGGGCAAGGGCCAGGTCGAAGCGGCCCTGCGGGCCGCTGGCATGCCTTACACCATCCTGCGGCCTGCGCTGGTGTTCGGAGCCGAGGACATTCTCCTGAACAACATCGCCTGGTGCCTCCGGCGCCTGCCGGTGGTGGGGCTACCGGGGTCGGGCGACTACCCCATCCACCCGCTGTTCGCCGGCGACCTGGGCGAGCTGGCGGCCGACGCCGGGAACGAGTCGGGATGCAGCGAGATCGACGCGGTGGGTCCGGAGGCGTTCAGCTACCGGTCGCTGGTCGAGCAGATTGCGTCAGCGGTGGGGAGCGGCGCCAGGGTAGTATCGGTCCCGCCGTGGCTAGCACTGGCGGCGAGCTCCTTGCTGGGCATGTTTAACGGCGATGTCATGCTCACAGCCGGCGAGATCGCCGGGCTCATGCAAGGACTCCTGGTATCGCTCCATCCACCCCGGGCGACTACCCGGTTCAGTGATTGGGTCCGGGCCAACGGGGCGACCTTGGGGAGGTCGTACCGTTCTGAGCTGGCGGCTCATTACAGCAACCGGGCGGGCTGAACGGGCACTGGGTTACCGTGCCGGATCAGACGCTCC
>SHYD01000065.1 GCA_009692945.1 Dehalococcoidia bacterium
CATTCGAAGTGCTCGGCGGTGCGCGCCCCCACGAACAGGCGCGCACGGCGGCGTTGCTGAAGTCGATGGATCACATCGGGGTTGACCGCCGGATAGCATCGCTGGGCGTCGAGTTTTGGCAGCGATACCGGCGGCAGGGGCGGGAACTGGGCCGCTTCGACACTCTGATCGCCGCCACGGCGTTGGTGAGCCACAACACACTCGTTACATTCAACCTGCGTGATTTCCCCATGCCTGAACTGCGTGTTTTGGGAAGGGCCCCCCATGAAGTTTACTAAGATGCACGGGACCGGAAACGATTTCGTGATGGTGGACGGCCGCGCGCTCCCGCAGCGGGATTGGGCGCGCCTGGCCCAAGCCGTGTGCGACCGCCATTTCGGTATCGGAGCGGATGGCCTTATCCTGTTGCTGCCTTCTGAAAACGCCGACCTGCGGATGCGGATGTGGAACCCGGATGGCTCCGAAAGCGAGATGTGCGGCAACGGCATCCGCTGCTTCACCAAGCTCGCGCTGGACGAGGGCATCGTCGGGAGGGGCAAAGCGGAGTTCACCGCCGAGACCGGCGCCGGCGTGCTGACGCTGCGGCCTTTGTGGCAGGGTTCGGCGGTGGAGGCGGTGGAGGTGAACATGGGCAACCCAATTTTTGAGCCCGAGCGGGTGCCGGTGGCCGCGACTTCGGGCGACTTCACGCCCGACGCCTCCGGCCTCCGCTGGGTGCGCGGCCACGTGCTGGAGGCCGGAGGGCGGTCGCTGACCGTGGCCTGTGTCTCGATGGGCAACCCCCACGCGGTTTTGTTTGCTGATGAACCGCCGGACCGGTTCCCCCTGGAATCGATTGGGCCACTGGTGGAACATCATTCTTTCTTCCCCAAACGGGTCAATTTCCACGTGGCGCAAGTCCTCGACCGCAACCGCATCAGAGTGCGGCACTGGGAACGCGGGGCCGGGATGACGCTGGCCTGCGGCACCGGCGCCTGCGGCGCCGCGGTGGCGGCCCGGCAACTGGGCCTGACCGGCGATCGGGTCGAGGTTGAGGTGCCGGGCGGCATCCTAACCATCGAATGGCCGGGATCCGGAGCGGTGCTCATGACCGGTCCTGCGGCCACGGTCTATGCGGGCGAATGGCAAGAACGGGAATAGTCGATGACCCAAGAGTCCCAACGCGATCCGGTCGGTGTCCCCGAACATGGTATGGTGCTGCCGCCGGACAACTACGAACCAGACCCGCCCTCCCGAGTGATGTCGATTCACGCCCATCCCGACGACCAGGAGTTCTCGGTGGGCGCCACGCTGGCAAAGTGGGCCAGGGCTGGCAGCCATATCGTCACGGTCTGCATTACCAGCGGCAACGCCGGATCGAACCAGTTCACCCCGCTCACCATGACCCGGGAGGCGCTGGCCCCCATCCGGGAGGAGGAGCAACGCAACGCCTGCCGGGTGCTGGGGGTGGCGGATGTCGAGTTTCTGCGGTACGACGACGGGATGCTGGAACCCACGGTGCAGTTGCGACGGGAACTCACCCGGCTCATCCGCAAACACAAGCCGGATGCCGTGATGTGTGGCGACCCCACCGTGCGCTACTACGGCAACACCTATCTCAACCACCCGGACCACCGCGCCGCCGCCAGCGCGGCGTTGGACGCCACTTTCCCCTCGGCCGGCACCCGGCTCATCTTCCCGGAACTGCTGGAGGAGGGCCTGGAGCCCCATGAAGTGCGGCGCATCTTCATCCACGGCGCCGAGACCCCCGATGTGTTTGTGGACATCGCCGAGACGCTGCCGGTCAAACTGGCGGCTCTCAAGGAACACCACTCGCAACTGGGGGGCCGGGTCGACCTCACGGAGATGATGACGGGTTGGGCCAAGGAACAGGGTGCGCCCCGTGGTATCGTCGCTGAGGCCTACAAACTGATGACGCTGAGATAGCGAACCGTACCCAGAGGTATCGATGAAGACCGTCCGTATCCACGAGTTTGGCGACGAGAGCGTCCTTAAATACGAGGATGTGCCGGTTCCCGTCCCGGCGAGCGATGAGGTATTGGTGAAGATCGAGGCGATAGGCGTCAATCGCGCCGACGCGACGATCCGGCGTGGCGCCTACACCTTCAATCCGGACTCGTTCCCGGTGACGATGGGGATGGAATTCGCGGGTACGGTGGCGGCCAAGGGGGACGAGGTCTCAGATTTCAGCATCGGGCAGCGGGTGGTCACCTACGCCGGCACGGGCGGTTACGCTGAATATGCCGTGGCCAAGGCGCTCCGCACACGCCCTACCCCGGCCGGGATCGACAGCCGGACCGCGGCCTCGGTGCCGGTGACGTTTCTCACCGCGTGGTGCGGATTGGTCGAGGTGGCCGCGCTGAAGGCGGGCGACTGGGTGCTGGTGCAGGCGGGCGGTAGCGGGGTGGGCGTGGCAGCCATCCAGGTGTGCAAACAGATCGGCGCCAGAGTGGTGGTCACCGCGGGAAACGATGAGAAGTGCGCCCGCTGCATCGGCCTGGGCGCCGATTTCGCCATCAACTACACCAGCAAGGACTTCGTACCGGAGGTGATGGGCCTGACCGGAGGGCGGGGCGCCGACGTCGTGCTCGAAATGGTGGGCGGCGACGTGTTCACTCGCAGCCTTGAAGTGGTGGCCCCCGGCGGCCGGTTTGTCTCCATCGGCCGGGCCGGTGGGCCGGTGCCCGATAAAGCCCCCGAACTGCCCGGAGGCAGGTCGGCCACCCGCTTTTTCGTGAACACCTATCTCAATGAGCGTCCTGAGGGCTACCGGCACATCGACACTTTCCTGCAACGCATCGGCCAGGGCGGCTACCAGGTGATCATCGATACCATCTTCCCGCTGTCCGAGGCCGCGGGGGCGCACCGGCGTCTTATCGGCCGGGAGCACTTCGGCAAGATCCTCCTGGTGCCCTGAAGCCAGCACCGGAATGACCGAGTCGGCCGCAGCATTCGACGTCAGCGTCTCGCTGGACCTGATGGCGCCGATGCGAGATGGGGTCCGCTTGGCTGCGGATGCCTACCGGCCTGCCCGCAACGGTGAACCCCTCCCCGGCGCTTTTCCAACTCTGTTGCTGCGCACTCCATACGACAAGCGAGATCCCAACGCCCGTCGCCAATACGGCGAGTTCTGGGCGCGCCGGGGCTACGTCTCCGTCCTGCAGGACTGCCGCGGCTGCTATGCCTCGGAGGGCGAGTTGTACTTCCTGCGCCAGGAGGCTGACGATGGTTACGACACCATGGTGTGGCTCAAGGACCAGCCCTGGTGCAACGGCAGAGTGGGCACCCACGGGTATTCCTACATGGCATGGGCGCAGACTGCCCTCGCCAATCTGAACCCGCCGGGTCTGGCGGCCATGTGGCCCAGCATGGCCGGGTCGCACGCCTACACCTCTTCAGTGCGTCACGGCGGCGCATTGGAGTTGCGGTTCCTCTGCTGGGCCTTCTGGCATGCGGCACTGAACACCAACCGGGCGCTGAAGCAGGATCCGGCCGTGGAACGGGCGCTGAACGCTGTCGACATCCGGGAAATCCTGCGAGGGCTGCCGGTCCGGGAAGGCGAGTCGGTGCTGGCGCTGGCGCCGCCCTACCAACGCTGGCTGCTCGACATCTTCACCAAGGCAGGCTACTCCAGCTACTGGCAGCACCCGGCGCTGGGGCTCTCGGAGCACTGGGACCGCCACGCCGATGTGTCAGTTTACATAACCGGCGGCTGGTACGACTCCTACCCCCGCGCCGCATTCGAGAACTTCAACGGTCTGTCTTCGCGCAAGCAGTCGATGGTGAAGCTCTTGATGGGGCCGTGGACCCATGGCGACGTGACTTTGGAGCAGAGCTTCGCCGGCGATGTCGAATTCGGGCCCGAGGCGGCGCTGCCAAGCGTTGCAGCGCTCCAGCAGCGCTGGTTCGATCACTGCCTGAAAGGGGAGGACACCGGCATCGATCGGGAGCCTCCGATCAAGCTGTTCGTCATGGGGGGCGGTGACGGCCATCGGACCGCCGAGGGGCGTCTGTACCACGGGGGAGCATGGCGGGCCGAGCAGGAATGGCCGCTGGCCCGCACCCGCTTCACCGGTTTCTTCCTCCGCGCGGGAGGCGAGCTTACCCAAGAGCCGCCCTCCGGCCTGGCCGCCCCCTCCGAGTATGTTTTTGACCCAGATCACCCAGCGCCCACCATCGGAGGCAGCCTTTCGTCGCTCCACGCACTCCGGGAACTGAAGTACACCGACGCAGAGTTGCGCCTGGTGCCGCGGGTGCTGCGGCTGGAACCCATCGTGGCGGCGGGCGGCTACGACCAGCGAGAGCGGTCGGGGGTGTTCGGCGCCGAAGCTCCGGGGCGGCCGCTACGGGAGCGGCCGGATGTGCTCTCCTTCGAGACGGAGCCGCTGGGGGAGGACATGGAGGTGACCGGGCCGGTCGAGGTGCGCCTCTTCGTATCGACCGACGCCCAGGACACGGACTTCACCGCCAAGTTGATCGATGTCTATCCTCCAAACGCGGACTATCCTGCGGGTTACGCGCTCAACCTAACGGATTCGATCATGAGGCTGCGGTACCGGGATTCCTGGTCCGAGCCGGCGTTGGCGAAACCGGGGGAAATCTACCGGATCACGATCACGCTGTACCCCACGTCCAACCTGTTTCAGCGGGGTCATCGCGTCCGGGTGGACATCTCATCCAGCAACTTTCCCCGGTTCGACGTGAACCCCAACACCGGTGAGCCCATCGGGATGCACACCAACACCAGAGTTGCCAGGAACGCCGTCCACTATGATGCAGGCCATCCGTCGAGGGTGGTGTTGCCGGTGATCCCGCGGCGGTGATCGCCGCCCAGGGAAATCCTGGTCGTAGCTACAAGCCTTGGGGGCTGGATCCCGGCCGTTTACCCCACCCCCGAGAAAAAGAGAAGATTTTTGTTCCTGAGGGAACACCCCCCGGCCCTTCGAGAAGCTCAGGACAAACAGGGGCTTCGCCCCCTGCACCCCCGTGTCCGGCCCCCGAACACTCCTCCCTTGAAAATACGGTCTTGGGCCTCCACCAAGACGGACGAACCGTCATGTTTTCATGACCTGTGGTGCGCCCCCGGCGCATGTTGGCTGCTGCTGTCAAAAGGGGTGTCCAGCGGGTCCCCCACTGGCGGGGTTTGAGGGGCGTCCCCTCATCATCCTCTTCTTTTTCCCCTCGGGGTGGGTGAGTCGCGACGGTGAATGAGTTGACCAAGCATTGTTGCGCCCGCACCTTTTCGTGGCCCGGTGGTGGCCCGGTGGTGGCCCGCGGTCACGAACGTCCGAGTAGTTACCCCGGGGGTCCTACTAATCCAACAGGCCGGGGATTGCCTCGATCAACATGGTTCCCGTGTCGAGGTCAACCTCCTGCACCACATCGGCGATGGCAGGAATCAGGTATTCCCGTGCGGCGTCTTTGACCACGTACACATCATTGCTGGGGGTCCGCAGCACCTCCTGCAGGGTGCCCAAGGGGCGCCCATCGGTGGTGGCGACGGCGAGCCCAACGAGCTGGTGAATGAAATAGTGCCCTTCAGGGAGCGCCATGAGTTGATCGCTCGGCACCTCAAGGACGCAGCCCCGGAGCAGTTCCGCCTCGTTGCGGGTGTCGACTCCCACCAGTTTGACCAGCAGGCCCTTCTGGAAGGGCTTCGAGCGTTCGATGGTGTGGGGCGCGCCGTTGATCACCAACTGTTGGCCCGCGTCGAAGCGGTGGGGGTTGTCCGACCACGCCTCGACCTTCAGGTCGCCCTTGATGCCCCACACGGTGAGGATCCGGCCCACCTCAATCAGATTCCTGGAAAGCAGGCCACCGGACGGGGGCAGGCCATCGGTCAAGAGAAGCTAGGCGTCCCCGTCGAGGTCGATATCCCGCTCACCGCCGGGCTGGTGGGACCGGACCCGGCCACCCTCGGTGTCGGTGATGGTCAGGACGGGTTGGCCGCTGTTCCCCCGCTCGCCGTATTGGTAGGAGGCCGACACCTTCAGCAGGTTCCGCATCGCCTGGGCGATGCGCCCCTGCTTTCCTATCACCCGTCCCATGTCTGCGGGGTCCACCTTGAGGTTGATGACCCGGCGCCCGCCGCTACCCTGCTCGGTCACCTCGACCTTTTCGGGGGAATCCACCAGGGATTGAGCGATGTATTCGACGAGGTCTTTCATCAGAGGTAACTCACCGGGGGTTTGTGACTATTCGGCGGACGCTGCCGCGGGGGCCGTGCTGCGGGAGCGCACCAGATCGAGCCACGCCTGGGACTTGGCGGGCAACGCCACCCCGGCGTTGCTCAACAGCCGGGCCACGGTCTTGGTGGGCTGCGCGCCCACGGAGAACCAGCGGGCCACGCGTTCGGCGTTCACCACCACCGTGGCGGGTGAGGTGAGGGGGTTGTACTGTCCGACGGTCTCAAGGAAACGGCCATCGCGCGGCTCCCGGGACTCGGCTGCCACGATCCGGTAGATGGGCCGTTTCTTGGCGCCCATGCGCCTCAAACGCAGTTTTACCAACGGGACTCCTCCTGGGTGGGCCCAAACAGGCTTGTCAACGGTCTAGAGCAGAGCTTCTTGTACAACAGGTATTGTAGCAGACCGCTGCCCGTTTGTGTCCGCAGGCCGGCGGGCGGGGGTGCCCGCGAGATTTCCGCGGAACGGTAGGAAGCGAGCGCTCATGTCATTGCGAAGGCGGAGGCACGGAGCCTGAAGCAATCTTCCACCCGCTGCTCACGTGCCCATCGCGCCGCGGCAGCCCAGAGATTGCCACGGCCTCCTGCGTCGGCCTCGCAACGACAATGCGGCTGTGCTGACCCGGCTGTGGGCCACGCAAAAAGATGACGGACACCCGACGGGCGGAGGGACGCCGTCCAGGGCGATGGACGAAACCTTTGGCCTCGGCACCTCATGCGGGGAAAACGGACGTTCTGCGGACCATCCATGGGAGCTGACGGTCTGCGCCGGAGCGCACGGTAGCAGCGACGAACGGGGGGAGCAGGGGATTCAAGGTACCCCTTCGGGGTAACGAATAAAAATTGCGGAGGATCATCCCCCGCGCCCCTTGGCAAAGGGTTGCGCCCTCTGCACTCCCGCCCGAACCGCCAACACACCTCACATCTGGTCGGACCAGGGAAACCGCTTTCGGGGTTCCAGCGCCAGTTTCCTTGCAGCCACTTGAGCGCGCTCCTCCAGGGTATCGTCGAGCGGTGTCAGCAGATCCCTGACGCCGCGTCGTTCCAGGGCGATACCCAACAGGTGGTCGGTGAACCGGTGGTTCTTCGGCAGGAACGAGCCGTGGAGGTAGGTCCCGAACGCGTTGCGGTAACACGCGCCTTCGGTGCGGTCACGGCCGTTGTTGCCGAACCCCCGCTCCACGGTGGCCAGCGGGGTTGATCCGGGGCCCAGGTAGGTCCGGCCGCCGTGGTTTTCGAAGCCCACCAGCATCATCCCGTTCCGTTGGGCCACCAGGTTGCCGATGCAACGTTTCGCCGCTGGACCCGGGTGCTCGGTGTAGGCGTCGAAAACGCCCAGTCCCGGCAGATCGGGTCCCGCCGCCGGCCGGTAGTGGTGGCCGAGTAGTTGGTAGCCACCGCACACCGCCAGCAGGGCCACCCCGGCTTCCACCGCCTCCTTGAGCGCCCGGCCCTTCACCTCGGTCAGGTCCTGAGCCACCCGCACCTGCTCCCGGTCGGGGCCGCCGCCGATGAACACCAGGTCATAAGCCGCGGCGTTAAAGGGGTCTCCGAGCCCCAGGCGGACCACTTCGAGATCGATGCCCCGCCACCGGCAACGTGCTTGAAGGCAGAGCACGTTGCCACGGTCGCCGTAGAGGTTCATGTGGTCGGGATAGAGGTGGGCCAGGCGGAGCTTCATCCTTCGGTCTCCCAGAAGGGCCGCACCATCCCCAACCTGCTGAGGATGCGCCGGAGCGCCAGCATGGCGGTGTAGGTGGGCAGCAGATACAGCGTGGCGCCGCTGGGCAATTGGTACAGCGCAGTCCGCAGCGCCTGTTCCAGATCGGGCAGGACCGTGGGCCTCGTGACGCCGGCGTCATCCCTCCGGTGCGTTTCGAACCACCCTGCGTACTTCAGGCGGAGTGCCATGTCGGCCGCTCGTCGTCCCGAGGTCACCACCGCGCCGGTGGTCCCGGCGAGTTGCTCGAAGTCCACGTCCCAGATCCACGAGATGTCCTCCCCGTCGGCGGTGAGGTCGTTCAGGGCGATCATGACGTTCTTGTCGCCCGGCTCGTCGCGGATGGTGCGCAACACCTGATTCGCTCCCACCGGGTTCTTGATGAGCAGCATCACCACCGGCCGGCCCTCGAACTGGAAGCGCTCTCCCCGCCCGAAGGCTGATCGGACGGACTCGATGGCGGCGGCGGCGCCCGCCTCTGGGAGTTGCAGCGCGGCGCCGGTGGCCAGGGCGGCCAACAGGTTGTATGCGTTGTAGAGTCCCGGCAGCGGCAGGTTGACGGTCACGGTGTTCCCCGGTGTCTGGACCGTGATCGCGGTGCCGGCGGGTCCGTTGTTGTGGGCGCTTGTCGCCCGCACCTGGGGTTCGGGCCGGCCCGAACCGCAGTTCTGGCAGCGGTAGTGGCCGAGATGCCCGTAGAACGTCAATGTGTAGTCGTAGGGGAGCCGGCATGCCGGGCACTCCACAAAATCGGCGGCGGCCTCCCGTTCCCGCAGCGCCGCACCGGGGTCGTCGAGGCCGAAATAGGTCACGGGTCCCGGAAACCCCCGGCCCAATGATGCGACAAACGGGTCATCCGCATTCAGCACCACCCCCGACCCGGCGGGCAGGGCAGTCAGGGCGGACCGCCAGTGCTGTGCCACCGTATCCACTTCGCCGTAACGGTCCAGTTGGTCGCGGAACAGGTTCAGCAGCACCATCAGGCGGGGACGCACCAGCCCGACCGCCGCCGGCAAGGTCGCTTCGTCGACCTCAAAAAGCCCGATGCCGCGGTCGTTGCCGGCCGCCGTCCCTTGCACCAGCGCAGCAGCGATACCCCGCAGCAGGTTGGAACCGGCGCGGTTGTGGACCACGCGCAGCCCGGCGTGTTGCAGCAGCGCTGCGATCAACCGGGCGGTGGTGGTCTTTCCGTTGGTTCCGGTGACCAGAATGTTGCCATGGGGCAGAGACGCCGACAGGTCCGAGACCAGGCCGGGGGCCACCCGCTCCACCAGCAGGCCCGGCAGCGCCGTGCCGCCGCCGCGGCCGCTACGCCTTGAGATGGCGCCGAGGAGCCGCGCGGTGCGCAGCACGACACCGTGCGGTACGGTCAGAATCCCAACTCCCGGCGGGTGTGGGCCGCTTCAAACAGGTTCACCGCGGTAACCACGCCCAGCAGTTGCCCATCCTGGACCACCGGGGTCTGTTGATAACCCTTCTCCTGCATGGCGTCCAGCACGTCGGGCGCAGGCCAATCCGGGGCGACGGTGGTGAGGTCGTCCGCGGCCGTCATCACCGATCGCACCAGCGTGTTGGACCATTCCCGCTTCGGCACCCGGCTGATGTCAGACAGGGTGACCAGACCCCGCAGCGTGTTGCCTTCGGCCACCAGGAACCAGCGCCAACCGGTGGCCCCAAAGAAGCGGTTGACGGCTTCCTGAATGGTCAGGCCCGGCGGTAGCAGATGGAGGTTGGACGCCATCAGGTCGCTGGCGACGTAGCCGTTCAGGGACTCCCTGAACCGGAGTTGACGCATATTGCCGGTGACGGCCTGGTTGACGAACCAACCGACCGCGATCATCCAAACTCCGCTCAACATCGCCCCCGGCCGCGACATGGCGAGCGCCACCCCTAGCACGATGAGGAAGAGCGCCAGAGACCGGCCGAACCAGCCGGCAATGTGGGTGGCGGTCCGGTGGCTGCCGGTGCCCCACCACAGGATCGATCGGAGGACACGTCCGCCATCCAATGGGAAACCGGGGATCAGGTTGAACGCCCCCAGTGAGAAATTGATTCCGGCCAGCAAACCCGCCATGGCGGTTATTGGTTCATGCACGTCTCGGGCTGCCGCCCAGAGCGCGGCAAACCCGGCCGCCAGTGCGAAACTTGCCACCGGTCCCATGGCGGCCATCAGCAGTTCGCCCGCCGGCTCCGCCGGGTCCCTGGCGATGTGCGCCACGCCGCCAAAGATGAACAGGGTGATGCTCCGCACCGGGATGCCGATCATCTGGGCGATGGCGCTGTGGGCCAGTTCGTGCAGGACCACCGAAACGAAGAAGAGCAGACTGGTAGTCACGCCCACCACCATCAGGGTCGTTTCGTCCCAACGCGGGTACATGTCCGGCAACTGGCCGGCCACCAGCGAAACGGTGATCAGCCCGAAGGCCACAAACCAGGAGACGTTGATCTGCAGCGGTATCCCCAACAGTGAGCCGACGCGAAAGGTGCCGGGGAGGTTCAAAGCCGGAACTTCTTCAGCCGCAACGAGTTGCTGATGACCGACACCGAACTCAAGGCCATCGCGGCGGCGGCGATCATTGGGTTCAGCAGGCCCAGGGCGGCGAGGGGAATCCCCAGCAGGTTGTAGATGAAGGCCCAGAACAGGTTCTGCCTGATGGTCCTTAACGTGGCCTTGCTCAGGCGGATTGCCGTGGCCACCGCCCGCAGGTCGCTGCCCACCAGGGTGATATCCGACGCTTCGATGGCCACGCCGGCGCCGTTTCCGATGGCGATGCCGATGTCGGCCTGGGCCAGGGCGGGCGCATCATTGATGCCGTCGCCCACCATGGCCACCGTGCGGCCCTCCCGCTGCAGCCGCTTTATTTCGGCGGCTTTGCCTTCCGGCAACACCTCTGCCATGACCCGGCCGATGTCCGCCTGCCGCGCCATCGCCGCGGCAGTCCGCGGGTTGTCCCCCGTCACCAGCGCCACCTCCAGGCCCAACTTTCGGAACTGCCGCACCGCCTCGGCGGATTCCGGACGCAGCGTATCGGCGATGGCAATGATCCCCGAGAGTTGCCCATCGAGGGCGATCAGGATCGCAGTTTTCCCCGCTTGTTCGAGTTCGCTCATCGCATGTTCTGCATCAGGTGACACGGGGATTCCCGATTCGGCCATGAGCTTGCGGGTCCCGGCGGCCACCACCACCCCGTCCACCGTGGCCCGTACCCCGTGTCCGGGCAACGCGGCAAAGTCCTGGACGGAAAGACCCGTCTGGTTCGGGTAGCGGCCGGCGTACGCGACGATAGCCTGGCCCGCCGGGTGCTCGGACCCCAGCTCGGCGGCGGCGGTGAGGTCGAGCAGCCGGGGCTCATCGACGGTGGCGCCCGGCAGGATCAACACATCGGTGACCGCCGGTCTCCCCTGGGTCAGGGTGCCGGTCTTGTCGAGCACCAGCGTGTCCACCCGGCCGACCCGCTCCAGCACCTCTCCACCTTTGATCAAGACACCGTGCTCCGCTCCCCTGCCGGTCCCCACCATGATGGCGGTGGGTGTCGCCAGCCCCAGCGCGCACGGGCAGGCGATCACCAGCACCGCGACCGCGTTGATCAGCGAGCGGGTGAAGCCGGCGTCGCCCACGGTCAGCCAGCCAACAAAGGTCAGCACCGCCACCCCGATGACGGCGGGCACGAATACGGCCGAGACCTGGTCCGCCAGGCGCTGGATGGGCGCCTTCGCTCCTTGGGCTTCCTCCACCAGCCGGACGATCTGGGCCAGCACGGTGTCCTGTCCCACCTTCTCGGCCCGGATCCGCAGCACACCGTTCCGGTTGATGGTGGCTCCGATGACCCGGTCTCCCTCCGCTTTTTCCACCGGGATACTCTCACCGGTGATCATGGACTCGTCGACCGCTGAGGCGCCCCCGGTCACCACGCCGTCGGTGGGGACCCGTTCACCGGGGCGCACCAGCAGCAGGTCGCCGGGACGCACCGTTTCCAGCGGCACCTGGGATTCCCCATCCTCGTTCAGCAGGGTGGCGATGGGCGGTTGCAGCCGGATCAGCATCCGGATTGCCTGGGAGCTGCGGTCTTTGGCGGTTGCTTCCAGGTACTTTCCCAGCAGGATCAGCGTGGTGATGACCGATGCCGCATCAAAATACACGGCATGGACCGCCTCGGAACCCGCGATCAGCGTGAACCAGAGGCTGTAGAGGAACGCGGCGGTGGTGCCCAGCGAGACCAACGTGTCCATGGTGGTGGCGCCATGCCGGAGGTTGACCAGCGCGGCACGATGGAACCGCCAGCCGAACCACCCCCACACGGGAGCCGTGAGCCCCAACATGAGGTACACCGAAATAGCGTGGTACCACTCCGGGAGCCAGCCCATCCCCTGCATCGGGATCATGGCCGTCACGGCAACGGGCAGCGTCAGCGCCGCGCTCGCGATGACGTCCCGGCGCAGGCGGCCCCGCTGAGCCGCACGCTCCTGCTCTTGCGCATCCTGAGAGGAGGCGCGGGCCGCCGTTGCGACGACTTCGGCGCCGTAGCCCGTCGCCTCGACCGATTCGATGACGGCGACGATATCGCCCTGAGCAGGGTCGAGTTCCACCACCGCTCGTTCCGTGGCCAGGTTGACCGAGGCCGAGCGCACGCCATCGGAGCGCTTGATGGCCTTCTCGACACGGGCGACGCAGGACGCGCAGGTCATGCCGGAGATGGCCAGTTCGACCCGCCGCAGGTTCTCGCGCGTCACCGGCTGTGCGGTGTAGCCCGCTTCCTCCACCGCTTCCACGAGTTGTGGAATCGCCACCAGACCTGGATCGTAGATGACCGACGCCTTCTCGGTGGCGAGGTTCACGCCCGCGCGATGGACGCCGGGGGTGCGGGTGAGCTGCCGCTCCACCCGGCTCACGCAGGAAGCGCAGGTCATGCCGCCGATGGTGAGGGTGGCGCGCGCCTCACCTGGAGATGGGGCGGTGTCCAAGGTGTGGTCGCGGCCCTCCGGGGGATCGGTGACGAGGGGAATCAGTTGGATAACGCCCATGTAGGGGCTCCCTTCCCGGCCGGTCAGTGCTCGGCCAGGCTGTACAACTCCACCAGTTCGGCCACCACCTGCTCCTCGCGCCCCTCGCGTAGCCCGGCGGGGACGCAGTCGCGCAGGTGGCCCTCCAGCATCAGCTTCTCGATCTTCTGGATCGCCTTGCGCACGGCGAAGGTCTGCCGCAGCACGTCGCCGCAGTACTTCTCTTCTTCCACCATTTTCCGGATGCCCTTCAGGTGGCCCTCGATGTAGGCGAGCCGCTTGAGGCACTCCTGCTTGGCCGGATCGTCCACGGCGCCCTCCTCAACCCATACCCCCTGGGTGGGGGTTCTGGTACCAGCGTACCAGATCGAACCGGAGTTATCCACAGATCACTCAGATTTTCACAGGTTTTGGAGGATTGGGGCAGG
>SHYD01000066.1 GCA_009692945.1 Dehalococcoidia bacterium
CGGTGCAGGCGGCATGACCGAGGCCAGCGGAGGCCGCCCACCAAACCCGCCCCTCGCACCAGTGGGAGGAGGCCCCACGGGACCGCACCCAAGCACGGGGACACCCACAGCGGGTCGGCTGGGGTCGGCCCTCGCCGCTCAGTTCACCAGGTCCGTCGTGTCAACTCACGCAAAAATGTTACCGGGTGGGTCCATTTGACACCAGCCACCTAGGGCCAGAGCCCCTATGGCAAACCGAAACGGGTGTCGCAAGCTATTCGCTGCCAAATCTCAGAATAATGGCGCAGCATGGCTGCTGCGTCCTCGTATACTAACATGATAATTCGCGAAAAATTACAGCCTCAGGCATGGCGAGCAGCATCCGGGCCCGGGGCCCACCGGCGTCCCGCCCTCCTGTACAATCCAGGACAGGAAGCGGGGGGCGCCCGGACGGCTCACCTCGCCTGTCAGGAGCGCAATGCGGGCACTGCGAAACCGGGTGTACTACGGGTGGGTCATTGTCGGCGTCGTCACGCTGGCGGGGTTCACCCAGGTGGGGACCTTCAACCCGATCCTGGCGGTGTTCGTCAAGCCCTTCCACGATGTGTTTGGCTGGAGCCGCGCTGAGGTCTCCATGGGCATCACCCTGGGTTCGATCGGCGGCGGCCTGATCGGGCCTTTCCTCGGCCCGCTCATCGACCGGCGAGGCGCCCGTGCGGTGCTGCTCACCCTGCAGGCGGTCTACGGCACCTGCCTGCTGTCGCTGACCTTCGTCAACGGCGCGCTCATCCCCTTCGTCGCGGTATTCGCTGTGGGCCGTACTGCCGCGCAAGCGGGCGCCAACCTGGCGAACCAGGTGGCCATCGCGAACTGGTTTGTCCGCTATCGGGGCCGGGCCATGGGGGTCACCAACCTCGGCAACCGCCTGGGGCAGGCGGTGCTCCCCGGCGTGGCGGCGTTCCTCATCGAAACCGTGGGCTGGCGGTTCGCCTGGTTGTTCCTGGGGGCGCAGGTTTGGATCCTGGCCATGGTGCCATGCCTGTTGCTCATGCGCCGCAGGCCCGAGGACCTCGGCCTGCTCCCCGACGGCGCCCAGCCCGCGGCGCCGAACGCGGGAACCATGGTCCAGCCGGCGCAACGGCCGCAGGTGGCCGAGGCGGCAAGTTGGGGCGCCCGGCAGGCGGTCCGCACCCGTGCGCTCTGGCTGATGACGGTCGCTTCGTGCTTCTCCTATTTCGTTGGGGCGGGCATCAACCTGCACCTCTACCCCTTCCTGGGCGACAGCGGGATCTCGGTGCAGGACTCCGTGCTGGTCTCGGGCGCCTTCTTTACCATGGCCGCAGTGGGCTCCTTGGCCTGGGGCGCGCTCATGGACCGCTTCGCCGTCCGTTACTGCATGGCCTTCGGCTACGCGATCTCGGCCGCCACCAACTTCCTGCTGCTTTCTTCACCCGGCCTGGGATCAGCGTTTCTGTTTGCGGTGATCTACGGGTTCGCGTTCGGTGGAGTCAACACCTCCATCTCCATCGTGTGGGCGTCCTACTTCGGGCGGACCAACCTGGGCGCCATCACCGGGCTGGTGCTGCCGATCCAGCTCTTCGCCAATGCCCTTGGTCCCCTCTTCGGCGGCATGATGTACGACCGGTTCGGAGACTACCATCTCGCATTCCTGCTGTATGGCCTGTTCACCATCTTCGCAGGGCTGGCTGCGGCGCTGGCCGGCCCGCCCCGGCCGGCGCCGCAGGCCGGGGCGGTTGCGGCATAATGCGCTTCGACCCCGATAAAGGGCGGGTTTGAAACCCGCCCCTACCCCTGCGTGGGTACGAGCTCAGAGTTGAGGGTTCGGGCACGGGGGTGCCAGGGGGCGAAGCATGCGTGTCTTGTCGAAGGGCCGAGGGCCTGGGGGTGTTCCCCGTAGGAGTGGGCACCTTTTCAATTCCTATGGGTGTTCCCCAGGAACAATAACTTCTCTTTCCTTGGGGGGTGGGGCCACCGGCCGGGAGGTAGCCCCCGAAGGCTGAGCAGTTACGCCGCCATCCTTCGATTGACGGGCCGAAAAGGAGACGGCTACAATGGGCCTCGAAGGGTGAAGGGAGCCCGCAGCCATGAGCGTCGAGATGACCATCGAGAGCGTGCGCGTCAGCATGATGAACTACCAGCGGGTGGTGATTCTCAAGGAGAAGGACGCTGAGCGCTACCTCCCCATCTGGATCGGCCCCTCCGAAGCCGAGGCCATCGCCCTCCAGCTTCAGGAGGTGCAGGTGGCGCGCCCCCTGACCCACGACCTGCTCAAGTCCGTCATCACTGCTCTGGGCGGCGCCGTCCAGTCGATCCTGGTCAGCGATCTGAACGACGACACCTACTACGCCCGCATTCTCCTGACCGCCAACGGAGCCAACCTTGAGATCGATTCCCGGCCCAGCGACGCCCTGGCGCTGGCTGTGCGGGTCAAGGTCCCTATTTTCGCCGAGGAGTCGGTGCTGGAGAAAGCGGGCGTCATCCTGGACCCCGAGACGGGCAAACTGCAGGCGAAACAGCCGGAGGCGACCGCGAACCTCTCGGAGGAGGAGCGCCGGCGCCTCTCCGCCTTCTCCGACTTCGTCAACAGCCTCGACCTCGACGACTTCGACAAGAAGAACCGCTAGCGTGGCGCTCCTCCTGCGCTACACCCATAATGCGGCCGGATAGCCCTACCCCGCTCATCCTGAGCCTGTCGAAGGGTGAGCGGCGGGTGCGGCCTGCGTGTGCTCATGGTTCGACAAGCTCACCACGAGCGGCGTTCCGGCCGGGCCCGTAGAACCGCGGTCAAGCTCCGGGCCATGGCCTTGGAGCTTTTTGGTTGCCGTCCCCATGCCCCTGCTGCTGGCCTTCCTCACCGCCGCCGCCGTCGCCGCTGCAGCCACCCCGCTGACGCTGCGCGCCGCGCTGCGGTTCGGGTTCACCGATAAGCCGAATCCCCGCCGTACCGGCCCGCTCAAACCGCGCCTGGGCGGCGTCGCCATCTTCCTCGGGTTCGCCGCCGCCCTGGCGGTGGCCTACCCCATGCTGCCGGGCCGGACCGAGGCCGAGGTCCAGCGGGTGATCGGTCTAGTGCTGGCGGGGCTGTTGGTGCTGGTGGTGGGGATCATCGACGACCGGTTCGACCTGCCGGCCTGGCCGCAACTCGCTGCCCAGTTGGGCGCCGCCGTGCTGGCGATGGGCAGCGGCATCTTGATCGAAAAGATCACCAACCCCCTCGGATTCAGCCTCACCGACAGCCTCATCTTCTTCCCCGAGGGCGTTGCCTTGGCCTTCACCCTGTTCTGGCTGGTGGGCGCCATGAACACCATCAACTTCCTGGACGGGATCGACGGCCTGGCCGCCGGGGTGGTGATGGTGGCGTCGCTCATCCTGGCGGCTCACGCCTGGCTGCTGGGGCAATTGACCATCGCGCTGCTGCCGCTGGCGCTGGCCGGGGCGTGCCTGGGATTCCTGCCCTTCAACTTCCAACCGGCGCGCATCACCATGGGCACCTGCGGCTCGATGTTCCTGGGATTCACCATCGGGGCGCTCGCCATCATCGGCGGGGCCAAGGCCGCCACGCTGCTGCTGGTGCTTGGCCTGCCGGTGGTGGACACCGGCTGGACCATCGTGCGGCGCCTGGCCAGCGGCCAGTCGCCGCTGCGGGGCGACCGCACCCACCTGCACCACCGGCTGTTGGCCCTCGGCTTCGGGGAGCGGCAGATCGTGCTGGGGATGTACGGCGCATCGCTGGCGCTGGGCATCCTGGCGCTGCTGCTCTCGACCCGGCTCGCCAAGCTCTACGCCATCGGGTTCGTGGTGGTGGGCACGGTGCTGCTGGCCAGCGCGCTGGCTTACGCGGCCCGGCGGCGGCAGCCGAGGGGATGAGGGAGAGGGGGAAGAAACTGAGCAGTGAAGGGTGGGGTTTCACCCCCGAAGATCATCTAAGAACTCCGACGCCGGGGCGACCCCGGTAACCAGCAGGTGGTCGCGGGCGCGGGTGCAGGCCACGTACAGCAGATGCCGCTCCGTGTTGTAGACCTCTTCGAGGTCCGACTCATCGGTTACGGTTTCTATCCGCGACTGCAAGGGGATGACCTCGTCGTCGCAGGCCATCACCACCACCGCCCGAAACTCCAGCCCCTTCGCCAGGTGCATCGAGCCGACCGCCACATGGCCGCTGGCGGTCTCCACGTTCTCGTCGAGCAGCCGGACCGGAAGTTGGGCCAGTTCCACGGCGGCGCGTGCCCGCCCGAATTGGGGCTCGGAACGAACGAAGACGCCTATCTCATGGGGCGCTATACCCTCTGCCGAACGTTTCGAGAGCCACCGGCTCACCGCCGCTGCCTCGGCGTCTTCGGTGTCCAGCACGCTGATGGTGGGCGGTGTTCCATTGAAGACGGCCACGGTGCCCCGGCGTTCCTCGGTGTTGCCGTCCACGTCGGTGATCTCCGGGTTCAGCAGCCGGTCGGCCTGCGCCCGGATCTGGTGGGAGGTGCGGTAGTTGATGCGGAGGGTCCGGGAGCGGCCCCGGATGTCCACCCCCAGCGCCTTCCACGAGAACGGCTGCTGGAAGATGCGCTGACCGAGGTCCCCGGCGAGGAACAGGCCGTTGGGGCGGCCACCTCCCAGCGCCGCCAGGAAGCGCAACTGGGGGACGCTCAGGTCCTGCGCCTCGTCGACGACGGCGAAGTCGAACGGGAGTTGCCGGGCCGTGGCTAGGTGGGCGGCCAGCCTGGTGAACAGCCCCGGCAACGTCACGAGATTCCGGTCGCGGAGGCCGCTGCGGACCCGTTCGAACACGGTCCAGAGTACCTGGCGCTGCTTCTCGGGTAGGCGGGTCTTGCGACCCAACCGGGCCACATCCCGGTACGCCTCCCAGGTGTCGAGCTGCCAGGCGTCGACGATCTCCTCCCACTCGCTGGTGAGGAAGTGGAGGCTGAACTTCAGATCGGACGTGGCGGCGGCTTCTTGCAAGAGCTGACGAACCACGTCGGCGGTGGCGATACGGTGACGGCCAAGGTTCCGCTCGTATAGCCGCCGGGCGACGGCATCCAGGGCATGGACCTCCAGGCGCTCAGCGAGACGCGGTTCATGGGCGATCAACATGCGCAGCTTGGCCCGGAAGGCGTTGGCCAGGGCATCGGAGAACGTGGTCAGCAGGACGCGGGCATCAGGGTTGCTGCGGGCCAGGAATACCGCGCGGTGCAGCGCCACGATGGTCTTGCCGGTGCCCGCGGAGCCGGAGATCCGGGCCGGGCCGCCGTATTCCCGCTCCACGGCCTCCCGTTGCGCGGGGTGGAGAAAGACGGCCCACTTCTCCCACGGGAAGTCGAGGGCTCGTTCCAGTTCTTCGATGTTGGTGACCACCCGGAACCGGCGCTGGGCATCGGGATGATCGAAGGGATCAACACCAACGGTGGCAGGTTCGGCAGCCCGTGGAGCGACCCCGACGGCCAGGTCGAGCAACGCCTCAGCCGCCTCCTTGGGCAGGTGGTCGGCCAAGGTTAACAGGGTGTCCTCGGTTGCCTGCCGGACGTCGTTCAGCCACTCAACCGCCACGCCATCCCGCACCCGCTGGCCCAAACGCCACTCACCTACCTTCCCTACTCCCCCGCCTTCTCCAGCGGGGCGAAGCTCAGCATCAGCCGCTTGACGCCGGCGGCGCCCTTGAACGCCACGGTGACGATCTGGTCGCCCTTGGCGGGCTCGCAGTTCACCACGATGCCCTCGCCGAACTGGGGGTGGCGCACGTGTTCGCCGGGGCCGAAGGCGCGCTCGACGACGGCCCCGGCGCTGGCCGGGGCGGGGGCGTCGCCGCCGGGGCCAGCGGTCGCGGGCATCGCGGCGACCTTCGACCGGATGACGGGCGAGGGGAAAGCCGAGCGGAATGTTGGCGTAACCGGGCGGTGCTGGCCGGAGGGCGGCTGGGCCTGCACCCGTTCCACCAGGCCGGCCGGGATCTCCCGCAGGAAGCGGGAGGGCGGGTTGGGCATGTGGGTTCCCATCATGTTGCGCCGGAACGCCCGCAACAGGTACAGCCGCTCCTTGGCGCGGGTCACCCCCACGTAGGCCAGCCGCCGTTCTTCCTCCATCTGCGCGGGGTTGTCGAAAGAGCGCATGTGAGGGAGCACCCCTTCTTCCAGCCCCACCATGAACACCACGGGGAACTCGAGGCCCTTGGCCTGGTGCAGCGTGATTAGAGTCACGCTGCCCTCTTGCCCGGCCTCCGTTGCATTGTCCTCCAGGTTGTCCACGTCCGAAACGAGCGCCACGTTCTCGAGGAACTCGTCGAGCCCGGCCAGCGGCTTGAGGTCGGTGAACTGCTCAGCGACGCCCCGCAACTCCTGGACGTTGTCCCAGCGTTCCTCGCCATCTTCCAGCGTGTTCATCAGGTAACTGCGGAAATTCAGCCGCTCCAGCACCCGGTCGAACAGCGCCACCACCGGCTCCTGCTCGCCCGCCCGCACCAGCTCGTTCAGCAAGTCGAGGAAGCCACGCAGCGCTGTCGTAGCCTTGGGGCCGAACCGGGGCCGTTCGACGGGGGCGTCGGCGTCGTCCGGCGGCGCCACCGACAACTGGAGGGCGGTGTACAGCGGGAACCCGTGGAACGCGGCCCAGCGGTTCAATTCCTCGATGGTCTTGGCGCCGATGCCCCGGGTGGGGACGTTGATGACCCGCTGCAGGCTGGCGCTGTCGAAGGGATTGAAGGCGAGGCGGAGGTAGGCCAGCAGGTCCTTGATCTCCCGGCGGGAGTAGAACTTGGTGGCGCCCACCAGCCGGTAGGGGAGGCCCGACCGGACCATCGCCTCCTCCAGCGCCCGCGATTGGGCATTGGTGCGGTAGAGCACCGCGCAGTCCCGCCAGCGATACCCGCCGGTCTTGTTGAGCCGCTGCAACTCCTGGGCCACGTACCAGGCCTCCTCCTCCTCGTCGTACCCCTCCCGGAACACGATGGGGGACCCGGTGTCGTTCTGGGTCCACAGCTTCACATCCTTGCGGTGGCGGTTGGAAGCGATGAGGGCTGCGGCCGCCTGCAGGATGGTCTTGGTGGAGCGATAGTTCTCCTCCAGGTAGACCAAGGTGGCGTCGGGATAGTCCTGCTCGAAGTTTAGGATGTTGCGGATGTCGGCCGAGCGCCACGAATAGATCGACTGGTCGGGATCGCCCACCACACAGATGTTGCGGTGTTTGCCCGACAGCATCCTCGCCCACACATACTGAGCGACGTTGGTGTCCTGGAACTCGTCGACCAGCACGTGGAGGTAGCGGTTCTGAAATTTCTCCAGCACCTCGGGCGCATCCCGGAACAGGTGGACGGTGCGCATCAGCAGGTCGTCGAAATCGAGCGCTTTCGACTCGTAGAGGGCGGCCTGGTAGTGCTGGTACACCCGGCGGATCACCTCCTCGAAGTAGGTGTTGGCGGCGTACTCGTCGGGCCCGATGAGCTGGCTCTTGGCCATGCTGATAGCGCCCTGGACGGTGCGGGGGGCGAACTTGCGGGAATCGACCTCCAGATCGATCAGGGCCCGTTTGAGCAGGTTGATCTGGTCGTCGTCATCGTAGATGACGAAGCGGCGGTCGATGCCATAGCGCTCGCCCTCGGCCCGCAGGATCCGGACGCACACCGAGTGGAAGGTGCCCATGGTGACGCTCTCGGCGGCGGCACCCACCAGTTCCCGCAGCCGCTCCTTCATCTCCCGCGCCGCCTTGTTGGTGAAGGTCACCGCCATGATGCGGGAAGGGTAAACGTCGAGCGCGGTGATGAGGTGGGCGATGCGGTTGGTGATGACGCGGGTTTTGCCGCTGCCGGGTCCCGCCAGGATCAGCAGCGGGCCGCCCGGATGCGTTACCGCGCGGCGTTGGGGGTCGTTCAGAGCAGCGAGCAGGTCCAAGGCAGACTCGATGGATCGTAGGGTTGCGACAAAGCCGGACAATGCGGAGAGGCTATCTGCCTCCCCGTATTGTAGGCCATTGGAACAGGTGTTTGCCAACCTGTCCTCACTTCACTTCGTGAACGGATTCTCTCCCGGGAGATGGTTATCAATCATCGTTATTGAACTTTTTGGCGAACTCCGGGAACAGCTTCTCCGTCATCATGTGGCCGTTGGCCCAGTGGACCACTTCCACCCGCTCCAGCGGCCGCCAGTTCAGCCCGAAAATCGCGAAGAACCCGATGACCCACAGCGCTGCTACGGCGCCGAGGATCCGTTTGGTGGTCTGACTCAGTTGGTACATTGTTCCCTCCTCACTGGCTTATCATGCCTCATCTGTTTGATTGCTGTGCTCTGGTCCCCCCACCCCCCGAAAAGAGGAGGTTTTGTTGTTGGGGGGCACCCCCAAATGCCCCCGGCAAAGGGCTGCTGCCCTCTGCACACCTGCCGCGAGCGCTCCTCTCGCCCCCACCCATCGTCCCACCAGCAGCCAGACACGAGGGCTGATCAAATGGGACCCTACCGCCGTTGTTCGACCGCATCACTCGCCTCCTGCCCGCCGGGCGCCACCAGCAGCCGGGACTTCATGGCGGCGAGTTGGCGGTCCAGGTTGTCCGACTCCTCCAGTTGCTGGAACTTCACCTCCAGCGTGTCCTTGTCGAGTTCCCGGTAGGCCTCGGCCTGATTCTCGCCCTGCTCGACCCGCTCCTCCATCCGAGCGAACTCGGACAACAGCGATGTGCCGTTGGCCCCAGACATCGTCTGCCGGATGCTCATTTCGGCCTTGGCCCGCCGGATGCGGGTCACCAGCAGGTCGCGCCGGGCTTCGGCGGTGTGGATCTGGGCCTGGAGCTGGCTCAGCGCTTCCTTGAGTTCGGTCACCTGGCGGGTCTGCTTGTCCAGTTGTTCCCGGAACCCCTCGGCCAGTTGCGCGTAGGTGTTGTGACGGGAGAGCGCTTGGCGGGCCAGGTCGTCGTCGCCGGCGGCCACGGCGGCTTCGGCCCGGCGCTGCCAGCTCTCGGTCTGGGCCTCGTTCTCGCGGCAGCGGGACCGCAGCTTCTGTTCGTCGGCGGCGGCCATGGCCACCTGGGTGCGCACCTGAATCAGATGACCACTCATCTCGGTGAGAAGTTGCCGGACCATCTTCTCCGGGTCCTCCGCCCGGTCCAGCAGGTCGTTGAGGTTCGCCTTCAAGATGATGGCCACTCGGTCGATGACTCCCATGTTTCTTTCCCTCCTTTTGGTTTATCCAACCTCAAGGTAGGGGGCGTGGACTCCCAAAGACTCCCTGGGAACTGTCAAAAGCTGTCATTCTTCTGGCAGAATCGGTGAGGCTCAGGCACAGGGGGACTGATGGGGTGAAACGCCCGCTTGATGAGGGCGGTTGGGAATCGATGACCGGGGTAGCAGCGGGGAGCCGGTCAGGGGGATGGGGCGTCCGGCTGAAGGCCGGGCGCATGGTGGGGAGCGCAGCCCTCGCTGGGCATCGGGGTGCCGCTGGGTCCGTCGGGAGACGGCGTAAGGGCAGGCACTGGGACTGCTCTTACCTCAAGAACGTGAGAATCGCCGGCGGATAGGGACAGGGGTTTTCATGCAGGGAAGGGAGACCTCCCTGCCGCCATCATTCTGGCCGGTTCATGAGGCCCGCTAGTGCCGGAAGTGCCGGGTCCCGGTGAGCACCATGGCCACCCCGTACTTGTTGCAGCAGTCGATGCCGTCCTGGTCCCGCAGGCTGCCGCCGGGGTGGGCGATGACCGCCACCCCCGCCTGGCAGGCGTGCTCGATGGAGTCGCCCCAAGCGAAGGGGAAGAAGGCGTCGCTGGCGAGGGCCGCTCCCTTGATCTCCTCGCCCGACTTCCCCATGGCGATCTCGACGCTCTTGACCCGGTTGGGCTGGCCCGAGCCCATCCCCAATAGCCGCCCGTCCTTGGCGATGGTAATGGCGTTGCTCTTCACGTGCTTCACGCAGCGCCAGGCGAACTTCACGTCCTCCATCTCCTGGGCGGTGGGCTGCCGCTGGGTCACCACCTTAAACTCGATCTCCTCGGGAGTCCGGTCGTCGGCGTCCTGCACCAGCGCGCCGCCGCCCACCTGCCGGAACGCTCGGCCGCCCGGTTGGAGGGGCTTGGCCTCGAGGATGCGCAGGTCCTTCGACTTGCCCTGGAGCACCTTCAACCCCTCGGAGGTGTAGGAGGGGGCGATGACGATCTCGTAGAACATGCGGGATTCGCTGTCAATGGGACTGCGGAATTCCCGCAACTCACGCGCCAGCGCCCCATCGACCGGACGGTTGAAGGCGACGATGCCGCCGAACGCGCTGGTGGCGTCGGCTTGCACCGCCAGCCGGTAGGCCTCCAGCAGGTCGGCCCGGGTGGCCACGCCGCAGGGGTTGGTGTGCTTCACGATGACGCAGGTGGGGCCGGTGAAATCGTTCACGGCATTCCAGGCGGCGTCGGCGTCCAGGTAGTTGTTGTACGACATCTCCTTGCCGTGGTGCTGGGCGGCGGTGGCGATACCGCCCCGCTGATGTTCCCGCACCGTCCCGTCCACGTAGAATGCGGCAGACTGGTGGGGGTTCTCGCCATAGCGTAACGATTGCTGCCTTTTGTAGGCTAAGGTCAGCTCCTCCGGGAAGGCGTCTGCCGCGTCCCGCAGGTAGCCGGCGATGGCGGTGTCGTAGAAGGCCACGTGCTGGAAGGCCTTGGCCGCCAGCCGCCTCCGCATCGCCTGGTCCACGCTACCGGCCCGCAGCGCCCCGCCCACCGCGGGGTAATCGGCGGGGTCGCACACCACCAGCACGCTGAGGTAGTTCTTGGCCGCGGCCCGCAGCATGGTGGGGCCGCCGATGTCGATGTTCTCGAGGGCGTCCTCCAACGTCACGTTGGGGTTGGCGATGGTGGCCATGAAGGGATAGAGGTTCACCACCACCAGGTCAATGGGGGTGATGCCGAGCCGCTGCATCTGGGCGACGTGGGCCGGGAGGTCGCGTCGCCCCAGCAGGCCGCCGTGGACCTTGGGATGGAGCGTCTTCACCCGGCCGTCCAGGATCTCCGGAAAGCCGGTGATCTCCTCCACGGCGTGGACCTTCAGCCCGGCCCCCTCCATGGTGCGGTGGGTGCCGCCGGTGCTGAAGAGTTCCACCCCCTGGGCCGCCAGCCCCCGTGCCAACTCGAGCAGACCGGTCTTATCATAGACGCTTAGAATAGCCCGCATGGGCAAGACCTCCGTTGGATTATTAGTCCGGCGACCCGGAACGGCTGGGGCATACCACCGGTTCGCCCACTAGGTTGGCTACATGTGGAGGAGATACAGAACCCCCCAGCAGGGCGGGTTGAAACCCGCCCCTACGGCGAGGTACGGTTTACTTCGACGCTCGCATCGACCGCTTGTCCGGCGTTCTCTTCCGAATCTGCGTGCATCTGCGCAATCTGCGGATGCTCCCTCCGGGCTTACTTGAGGCGGTCGCCCGCCACGCCGACGCGGTGCAGCGGGTCCCGCGCCCAGCCCGATTCCAGCGACAGCTTGTCCATCTCCAACTGCACCGGCATCGGATAATCGCCGCTCAGGCAAGCGGTGCAGAAGGGGGAGCGGGGGACGTCGATAGCCCAGGTGAGGCCTTCCATGCTCAGGTAGCCCAGCGAATCTGCTCCAACGTACTGCTGGATCTCGGGGATCGTCTTCTGGGCGGCGATGAGTTCGCCCTTCGTCGCCATGTCGACCCCGAAGAAGCAGGGGTTCTGGATCGGCGGCGAGGAGATCCGCAGGTGCACCTCTTTGGCGCCGGCGCGGCGGATGAGGCTCACCACCCGGGGCGTGGTGGTGCCACGGACAATGCTGTCGTCCACCACGATGACCCGCTTGTCCCGCAGCACCTCGGGCAGGGGGTTGAACTTGAGCTGCACGCCCAGTTCCCGGATGCGCTGAGAGGGTTGGATGAAGGTGCGGCCCACATAGCGGTTCTTGATGAGCCCCTCGCTGTAGGGGATGCCGGAGGCGCGAGCGTAGCCAATGGCGGCGGGAATGGCCGAATCCGGCGTGCCGATGACCACATCGGCGTCCACGGGATGCTCCAAGGCCAGCCGCTCACCCATGCGCTCCCGCGCCAGGTACAGCAGCTTGCCCTTCATCAGGCTGTCGGGCCGGGCGAAGTAGATGAACTCAAAAATACAAAAAGCCTCTTTTTGAGGCTCTTCGATGTGGTGGCTGGCGACGCCTTCTTTGGTGATCACCAACAGCTCGCCGGGCTCCACCTCCCGCAGGAACTGGGCGCCCAGATGGTCCAAGGCACAGGTCTCAGAGGCCACCACCCAGCCGCCGTTGAGCTTCCCGAGGCAGAGGGGGCGCAGCCCGATCGGGTCCCGCACCGCCATCAGGCTGTCCTTGGTGAGCATCGCCAAGCTGTAGGCCCCCTCGGCGCGGCGCAGCGCGTGCCGCACCTTGTCCACCCAGGTGGCGCCCGGCGCCTTGGCGATGGCGACGGTGATCACCTCGGAATCGGTGGCGGAGTCGAAGGAATGGCCCTCAGCCGCCAGTTCGTCCTGGATGGCCTTGGCGTTGACCAGGTTGCCGTTGTGGGCCAGCGCGATCTCGCCCAGATCGCCCGAGGCCACGAAGGGCTGGGCATTGCATGCCTGGGTGGAGCCGGTGGTGGAGTAGCGGGTGTGGCCGATGGCGATGTCGCCGTGCAGGTCCGCCAGGGCGTCCTCGTCGAAGACGTGGGTTACCAGGCCCATGCCGGTGACCGCCCGCACCCGGTCCCGGTGGGCGGTGGCGATGCCAGCGCTCTCCTGACCCCGGTGCTGCAGGGCGTACAGTCCGAAGAAGGTGACACGCGCCACCTCCTCCCCGGGAGCGAACACACCAAAGACGCCGCACGCTTCTCGGGGACTGTCCATGCATCCTCCCGCGGGCTTCAACCGGTGGGCTGGTGAGACATCGAGGTACGGCCCGCCACCCCTGGGGGGCAGCACTCAGATTATAGCAGAATGTTATTTATAGCAGAATGTTATGGGATGCGAGGGCTTGTTGAGTGCCAAGATCGGACGCGGTGCCGTCGCAAAATGGTGTATTCTGGCGCGTACGACGAACATATGGTCTGACGTGACCGACCGAAGTCGCCAACAGCTTTGCCTTCGCTGGACGGTGTTTCTATAATCGACCGGAAGCTCTC
>SHYD01000067.1 GCA_009692945.1 Dehalococcoidia bacterium
CCTCCTGCAGCTTCAGCGCGCCGCTGAGTACCTGCGTCACCACGTGCATCCGTCGCTGTTCTTTCGCCGTCATCGTGATCATGTCCTTGTTCATAGGAGGACATTTTCACTGATTGCTTAAGGGCGGACACTTTCATTGTTCGCCAACAAACCCCCACCTTCCGGTTGACACCCCCAGCGCCCGTGCCTACAATGAGCGAACTTCGGGGCGGCTCCGCTGCGTTGGCGGGGCGCCTGATGCCGGTTCAGGAGGCGTTCGCGGTGAAACTGGTACTGTTCAACGATTACAAGCCTGGCGTGATGAAGGGCGACGCGGTGGTCGATGTGACCAGCGCCCTGCCCTCGAAGATCGAGCTGCCCGCGAGCGAGGGGCCGCGGGCGGGCCAACTGCGCATGGAGCAGATCATCGAGCACTACGACGCCATCAAGGGCGAACTGGCGCGGCTGCAGAGCAGCGGGACCGCTATCCCGCTGTCGCAGGTCCAGTTGCGGGCGCCCACGCCCTCACCCCGTCACGTCATCTGCATGGGCGTCACCTGCAAGGAGTTCACCGATGCCCCCGGCCTGCCGATGATCATGTTCCTCAAGCACCCCGACGCCATCCTCGATCCCGGCGGCACCCTGTCGCTGCCGCCGGAGGCCAGCTTCTCTATCTGCCACCACGAGGCCGAGTTCACGGTGGTGATCGGCAAGACCGGCCGCAACATCACCGAGGCCCAGGCGATGGACCACGTGTTCGGCTACACCAACAGCGTCGATGTCTCCTGCCGCGGCGAGTACGGCGGCAACTCCTTCATGGGCAAGAACTTCGATGGCTTCTGCCCCCTCGGCCCCAACATCACCACCAAGGACGAGATCGCCGATCCCGCCAAGGTGCGGATCCGCTTCTGGGTGGACGGCCAGCCCCGCCACGACTACAACACCAGCGACTGGGCCTGGGGCCTGGCTAAGTCCATTGTCTACGTCAGTTCCTTCATGACCCTGCGGCCCGGCGACGTGGTGACCATGGGCACCAACCACCAGGGCATCGGCCCGCTGCAGGACGGCGAGACCGCCGAGATGGAGTCGGAAGGCGTGGGCCGGCTGACCTTCCACGTGAAGGACCCCAGCAAACGCACCTGGCCCAAGGAGATCGACAAGCGCATGGCGGAGACGGTGCTGAACCGGGTGCTCGCCAGCAAGAAATAGGGAAACGCTCGGATCTCCGGACCCAACGGAGATCCGCCTTCAGGTAGGGGCACGTTGCAACGTGCCCCTACCTGTGGATGGGCGGCATCCCACCTCCCGTGTAGGAGACCGAGCAATGACCGAACCGATGTAACGGCACTTGGGGGCGCATCCCGTTAATAACGCCTGGCACGCCGCCCGAACGGCCACGGTGCAGGCCGGATTCTTCCTACCCCTGCTCAAGCCGGACATGCGGCTGCTGGATCGCGGCTGGTCGGTGCTGATCTTCCCGGAGGGCCAGCTGACCGTGGACGGACCGGTCCAGCCCTTTAAGACCGGCATCGGGCTGCTGGCGGTGGAGGCGGGCCTGCCGGTCGCGCCTGTCCGGATCAGAGAAGAGCAGAAGAGTCTGGGGCAGGGCCGGTGGTGGCCGCCGCGCGGCGCCTACACCGTCACCATCGGCGAGCTCCTCACCTTCCCGCCCGGCACTCCCTACGCTGAAGCCACCGCCCAGATCGAGGCCGCGGTGCGGGCCTTGTGAGCGGGGTCGGGGCGGTCCGGCAGTTCGTAGGCAGGAGCCCCGGTAGGGGCGACGCAAGAGGAGGCATTGGCTCGCGCTGGGAAATAGGCCGTGAACCGTTACCTCCCCGTTGCTACCAGAAACCCACCCTCACCATCCGCGACAACCCTGCCAGGTCCCGCTGGAGGGTCACCGTGCCCTTCGGAAATGCCGACGCCGCCAGCTGCAGCGCCTCGTCGCCCTGCCAGCTGCCGATTTCGAGCAGCAGCAGCCCGCCCGGCCGCAGGTAGCGCGGCGCGTCCGCCAGCAGCCGCCGGATGACATCCAGCCCGTCCAGTCCCCCGTCCAGCGCCGCCAACGGCTCCCACGCCAACTCCACCTGGGCCACGCCGCACCACAGCGGCAACTGGTCCTGCCGGACGTAGGGCAGGTTGGCGAGCAGCATGTCCACCGGCCCCGGGAGCGGCGCCAGCAGATCGCCTTCGAGGAATTCGATCCGGCCGGCCACGCCGTGGGCCGCGGCGTTGTGCCGCGCCACCTCGATCGCTCCGGTCGACGCGTCGACCGCGTACCCATGCAGAACGGGCGCGTTCACCGCCAGGCTGACGGCGATGGCCCCGGACCCCGTCCCGATATCGGCGAAGGTGACCGGCGGGGCGTCGTCCCGCCGCGCCTTCAGTAAGAGTTCAGTCTCGGGGGGACGCCGGAACATCAAGTTGGTACCGGGCGAGGCGTCGGAACCTAACCCCTCACCCCTTCCCTGCGAGGGAAGGGGAACCGGTCTCCGCTCTCCTCGTAGGAGAGGGGCCGGGGGAGAGGTTGTCCCTCGGCTCTCAATGCTTGCCGCCTTCACCCACTCCAGCGCCGTCTCCACCAGCAGTTCCGTCTCCGGCCGGGGGATCAGCACCCGTGCGTCGACGGCGAATTCGAGGCCGAAGAACTCGCGGTGGCCGGTGATGTAGGCCAGCGGCTCGCCCCGCAGACGGCGCCGCAACGACTCGTGGACCGCGGCCTCGACCTCGGGATCGAGCGGGTCGCCGCCGCGGGTCAGCAGTTGCGCCCGAGCGAGGCCGGTGTGATGCCGCAGCAGCACCTCGGCCTCGATGCGCGCCTCGCCGGTCGCGATGTCCTCAAGGGCCAGGGTCAGGCGGCGCAGTATGACGGCCAGGGAGGGGGAGTGATCCACAGATTCACACAGCCCTTCGACCGGGCTCAGGACGAGATTTTCACAGATTCCAGATGGGGCGCAGGGTGTAGGGGTGGGTTTCAAACCCACCCTCGGGAACGGGCCGCGCTCCGACCACGGCATCGAACGCCGCCACCACCAACCTCCCGCGCTCGATCACCAGCCCAATCGTGTTTGCTCACTTCGTGCCATCGCTTCGCTCAGCGGACGCAGATCCCCGCCGCGCTCGAACAGTATCAGCGGTTGCGCGGCGGCAGGTGGTCGTAGTGCACTCGCACCTCGCACTACAAACCTCGAACCTTGAACTTCGACCCTCACCCCACCAGCCGCCGCAGCAGCGCAAGCTCCTGCTCCGTGGGCGGGGGCAGCGTCTTGACCTCAGGAGCGAGGCGCAGGTCCCAGCCGGTGTTGGCGCTCACCTGTTCCACCGAGACCCCAGGGTGAACGGCGTCGAGGTAGGCTTCACAGCTGCCGGTGAGGCCGCCGTCCGCCGTGTCGTAGCGGAGAATGCCGAGGGTGGTGACGATGACGTTCGGGCCCTGGGCGTCGAGTCCGGCGCGGTCGCGGCCGCAGGGGCCGTCGATGTAGCCGGGGCTTGTGATGAAGTCGACCCGCTCCTTGAACCGGCGCGGCTCGTGGGGTACCACGAACATCACCGCCGGAGCGAGGCAGGCGCCATCGGGGTTGCCGCCCATGCCGCCGATGCGCTGGATGGGGTGGTTATAGTCGCCGGCGATCAACGTGTTGCCGTTGCCGTAGCGGTCGATCTGGCCGGTGGGGAGCACGGCGAGGTTGTAGAGGCGGCCGCCCATGAGGCCCGCCGCGAGGGTTTCCGTCATGTCGCCGCAGAACGCGGCGCCGTTGTACTGAATGGGGTCGGAGACCGCGTCGGGCGCACGCGCCAGGTCCGCCGGGGGTTCCCAATCGATGAAGCCCGGCTCGGTGCAGAAGATCAGGTCCGGGTCGTGGTGGAGCTTGGCCAGGCATCCGGCCAGCATGGGATGGCTCATGCCCATGAACACGACGCCGCGGCCGGCCATCTCTCTGGCCGCGGCAATGATCATCATTTCGTGGGGGGTGTAATCGGACATGGTGCTGGGACTTCTCGCTATATCCCGTGGCTGGGCCGGTAGCCGTAGTCCACCGTTTCCGCGGGTTGGCGCTTCCGGTCGGGCAGAAAACCTTGGAGCCAGGCCCAGCCGAATTTCTCGACGTAATGCTGCATGAAGGCGTTGTGGTCGGCGCAGCCGTAGACCCACTCCTGGAGGTAGTCGTCGATGGTGTCCCGGCGCAGGCGGCTCACCGCACCGTCGGAGGCGTAGTAGCCCGGCAGTTCGCCGGGGAAGGCGCCGAAGGGCTGGTGCACGACGGCGCTGACCCGCGGCGAGGGTAGGATCGTGCGGTTGGGGTCGGAGCGGACGACGGAGGTGGGCACGATCTCCTCCACGGAGACGATGACCCGGTCGGCCGCCCACAGGCCCCAGCGCCCGTCGCCATACACGCCCCACGCCTGCACGTTGCCCTGCTCGTCGGCACGCTGGGCGTGCCAGAGGGTGACGCCGGGCCGCACCGCGGGCAGCGCCACCAGCGGCCGGCCGGAGAAGGGGTCCTGGATCACCTTCAGCTTGTTCTCGCCGAGGAAGCCGTGGGCGTGGGCGATGTTCTCGGGCTTGAGGAAGTCGGTGCCCAGGACGGTGCGGGCGGGGATGAAGGGGATGCCCAGCGCGCCCGCCATCAGCATCAGGGTGCAGGAGAGGTTAGTGTAGTCCTCGAAGTGGAAGCTGCCCTCCTCGGCCCGCTCCCAGGCGCGGCCGGGGCGGTTGCCGTCGCGCATCGGCATGCCCCCGCCGACGCGGGCGCGGACCGAGAGCCCGGTGTGGATCAGCAGTTGGTGGATGTTGCCGCCGGGAGTGCCGCCGATGACGTCGAGGTCCTTCTTGCCCTGGCGGATAAGCTCGTAGCCCAGCGCATGGGGGCAGAAGGAGGTGCCGAACCCATAATGGAGGATGTCGCCATCATGGACGAACTCGGCCACCGCCGCTTTGGCGGTCATAAGCTTGCTTTTACGTGCCACGCAATGGCTCCCTGGGGGAGGTTATCCGCAGATTGCGCAGATTTTCGCAGATTCGGTTGTTGTTGTAACGGCGGGTTTCAACCCCGCCATCTTGGGCCAAGCGCTCGGCCACTCCATCCCCCACTGCCCCACGATGAACGCTACCGCTGAACCCGCGCCCACCGGGCTGCGAATACCGACCGGGCCACGGTTGAGGACATGCGTGTAAACCATCGTCGTCTTCACGTCGCTATGGCCGAGACGCTCCTGGACCGTTTGAATATCGCAACCAGCTCCCAGCGAGTGAGCCGCCTCGTTAGTCCAAACTTGGCGGCGGTGAAGTCCCCGGCGGAAAACACCGTGCCGGCCCCCGTGACACCAACGTGTTCGGGAGCCGGCACGAAACCGAGTGCGTTCCGCCGCCCGACCGCTACCCCTTCGGCGTGTATTTCCCGGCGACCTGGGGCGTGGGGCCCTCCGCCCGCGCTTCCTGGCGCTGCAGCCGGGTCACCCGGTCCCACTTGCGCTTCAGGTCGTCCCGCACCGAGATGTGCAACCGGCCCAGCCCCTCGACTTCGAGTTCGATCTTGTCGCCGTCCAGGAAGGGGTTGAGGCCCCGGTGGTTGGTGCCGGTGGCGATGATGTCGCCCGGGACCAGCGTGTGGATCGAACTGAGCCACGAGATGCAGCGCGGCAGCTTATGGGCCATGTCGTCGCTGTTGAAGTCCTGCATCAACACGCCATTGTTCCACAGCTTGATGGCCAGCTTCTGGGGGTTGGGGATCTCGTCCTTCGTCACCAGGAACGGCCCGATGGGGCAGAAGGTCTCGCGCGACTTCATCTGGAAGAAGGAATTGGCCGTTGGCGGAAGTCCCCGGGCCGAGCCGTCGATGAAGTTGATGTAACCGAAGACGTGGTCCATCGCCTCGGCTTCGCTCACCTGGGCGGTGCGCTTGCCGATCACCATCCCCAACTCCGCCTCGCCTTCGAAGATGGTGGCGGGGACGTCGGGCAGCACCATGGTGTCGCCGTCGCCAATGATCGAACTGGGCGACTTGTGGAAGGCGTTGATGGGGGCCGGCGCTGGGAGCGTGCCGTTCTCCATGTAGTTCACGGCCATGCAGTCGATGTTATCGGGCTTGGGCAACGGGGGCCGCAGGCGGACGCTGCTGAGGGGGACGGCGCTGCCCTTAGCGGCGGCATCCTCCAGCTTGGCGCGGAACTCCTCGAAGCGGGCGATGAGCCCGTTCATCAGGTCGCCCGGGCCGGAGTGGGGGATGCCCTGCACCACCGCCGACACGTCCACCACGCCGTCGCCCTTGACGACGCCGAGCTTGAAATCGTCGAAATACGCTAGTTTCACCGTGCTCTCCTTGACGGGATTTGGCCGTCGCCCAACGCCGGGCGCTGACCCCGCTCTACTTTAGCAGGTTCGGGTCTATGTTCAAGCTCGGGGCAACAGGAGCGGGAGTTCACACCTGAGCCGTGGCTTCTACGCTCCCCTCCGGCTCGTCAACGACCGGCAACTCCACGCTGAAGGGGTCGACCTCGACCACCTGCCCATCGCGCCACAGCACGAGCGGCACGCCGGCCTGCCGGTGCCGCAGGATGACCGCCCGGTGGGTGCGGATCATCGCACGGTCGATGGCCGTACCATCCTCGAAAATTCGTTCGATCTCCTCCGAAGAGCGCTTGATCACAGAGCCTCCTGTGTTTGCCTCTGAACAAGCGACCACGTTTGGTGGTCGATAATTTCGGGCACTTGCCCCCTGTTTCCCTGCGCAATCAGCGGTGGGCGGCCCACTTCTCTTCCATCGTATAACCGCCACCGGGTTTCGACCATTCAATAGGATTGGTCGAAATTGACCAGCCCTCTCAGGAAACGTCGCCTTATGACATCCTGGGGTACGTCGTGGCCTCCCAACTCGACACGCCGCCGGACTCTGGCGATGGCCATTTCAGGAGCTGGAAGCCAGAGGTAGCAGATGTGGATATGGTAACCTACTTGGCCTAATTCCGCCAAAAACCGTAGGGCTGACCGTCCCGACAGCGTGCTCTCGAAGGCAAAGTTCGACCGCGACTGCGCCAGTTCATCGAGGCGTCTCAGGATGATCCTCCCGGCCTCGAACGCCGCCGATTCCGGGTTGAAGCCGGCGAGTCCCTGGGCGATCACGTCAGCGTTCACGAATGCGTCGATCCCCACCGCCTCCCGGAGCAGTTCCGGCGCAGCCGAGGTCTTGCCAGCGCCGTTGGGGCCGGCGATGATGACGGCCTGGGGAGCTCCGCTCGCCGACGCCCTTGAGTCGATGGCCACTGCCTCCCGCCTACCGCTTCAGCGCCTCGGGGTTCTCCAGGTTCGGCACCTCGCCCCGGTCCAGGTAGGCCAGGATGTTCTTGGCGACCGAGGCCGAGAACGCCTCGTAGTGGGCGTCGGCCGGCCAGCCGATGTGCGGGGTCATGACCACGTTGTCCAGCTTGTGGAGCGGGCTGTCCGCGGGCAGCGGTTCGGTGTCGAACACGTCGAGTGCGGCGCCGGCGATGCGGCGCTGCTGCAGCATGTCGATGATGGTGGCTTCGTCGGTGACGGCGGCGCGGGCGGTGTTGATCAGGAACGCTGTGGACTGCATCAGCCGCAGCTTGTTCGGGCTCACCAGGCCGCGCGTCCCCTCGTTGAGGGTGAGGTGGATCGACACGAAGTCGGACAAGGCCATCACCGTCTCGAGGCTGGCGGCACGAGCGCCCGCCGCCGCGGCCCGCTCGGGCGTCATGGTGCGGCTGTAGGCCAGCACCTCCATCCCGAAGGCGCCACTGGCGATCTTGGCGACCTGGGTGCCCAACCGGCCCATCCCCACGATGCCCAGGGTCCGCCCATGCAACACCGTCCCCACCGGCAGCACCACCCACTCGCCCGCCCGCACCGCGCGGTCGCATTGGGGGATCTGGCGAGCCAACGCCAGCATTAGGGCGAAGGTCAACTCAACCGTGCTCTGGCCCCCGCTGCCGGACGCCGATGAAACCGCGACCCCTGCCTTGGTGGCTGCGGCCATGTCGAGGTGCGGACCGGGCCGGCCGGTCTGCACGATGAGCTTGAGGGCCGGGGCGTCGGCGAAGAATCCAGTGTTGAAGGGGGTGCGCTCCCGCAGCGCCACGGCGATATCGACGCCCTCCATCGCCTGGCGGCGCTCGGCGTCAGCCAGCGGGCGGGTGAACACCCGAACCTCGGCCCGCTCCCGCAGGGCGCGGAAGGGACGGGCCGTCTCGAAGAAGCGGTGCCAGTCGTCCAATACGGCGATGATGCTCATGCGGTGATCTTATCGACCTCCTGGACCTCTTCCGGCGTCAGCCGCCACTCCCCCGATTTGACGTTGGCCTCCACCTGAGCGGGGCGGGTGGTGCCGGCGATGACCGAACTGACCATCGGTTTGGCCAGCAGCCAGGCGATGGAGAGGTCGGCGGTGCTACGGCCGCGTTCAGCGCAGAACTTCTGCAGCTTCTCCAAAATGTCGTAGTTGCGGTCGTTGCTCCAGCGGGCGATCATGCCGGGATTCATGGCGCCCCGGGTGCCCTCAGGGATCGGCTCGCCCCGCCGGTACTTGCCGGTGAGAAAGCCGCCCGCCAGCGGGAAGTAGGGCAGGATGCCGAGCCCGTAGCGCTGGCAGAACACCATCAGGTCGCCCTCGATACGGCGGTCCATCAGGTTGTACTGGGGCTGCACCGAGATGAAGGGGACATAATGCTGGGTGCGGGAAGTCCACATGGCCTCGGCCGCCAGCCAGGTGGGATAGTTGGAGTTCCCCACGTAGCGCACCTTGCCCTGACGCACCATGTCGTCCAGCGCCCGCATCGTCTCTTCGGTGGGGGTGTTGAGGTCGGGCTGGTGGACCTGGTAGAGGTCGATGTAGTCGGTCTGGAGGCGGCGGAGGCTATCTTCGAGCATCGCCATCAGGTGCTGGCGGCCCGCTCCCTTCATATTGGGCCCCTCGCCCATCTGGCTGGCGCCCTTCGTCCCGATCAGCAGCTTCTGACGGGCGCCACCGTTCAGCGACTTCCCGATATGCGTCTCGGAATCGCCCATGCCGTAGCTGTTGGAGGTGTCGATCAGGTTGATGCCGGCATCGATGGCCTTGGCGAGGATGGCGGCGGTGCCCGCCTCGTCGGTGTACCGGCCAAAGGTGTTGCAGCCGAGGCCGACGGCTGAGACCTGCAGGCCGGAGTGCCCCAAGAAACGATATTCCACAGTGCGGTGCTCCTCGATTGGTGAGTGGTGAAGGGGTCGAACGGTCCGATTATAGCGTAACGGGGGAAGGAGGGCGAAGCGGATTGATTGACCGTATCTATTCAGACGCCCATGACCATGGGGACACCACCGGGTCATGAAAAGGCTGCCTTTTCACAGCAGGGTCAGGGGTTCGGGGGTATGAACCACTCCCCCCACCCCAGGAAAAAAGGAGGAGAATTCTCCGTGGGGGGCACCCCCACTCCCCCGGTAGAGGGCTGCCGCCCTTGTGCACTCCCACTTCTGAGCCCGGCCGCCCCTCAACAGTGAACCTTTACGATTGACCCTACACCGGTTCAGGTTCTTTGCGACGGGCCAGCTCCCGCCACTCGGGCGTCCTCCCCAGCGTCACCATGGCCAACCCGGTCAACAGCAAACTGAGCACCCCGCCGATGCCGATGGCCCAACTGATGCCGATAACCTCGGCGGCCGCTCCGAAGACCCCGCTGCCCAAGGGGTACAGGCCGCGGCTCAGCATGTAGATGCTGATGACGCGCCCCTGATATTGGGGTTCGGCCGAAAGCTGCAGCAGCGTGTTGTTCAGGATGAAATAGACCATGCTGCTGGCGCCCATGACCACCGACATGGCGAGGCACAGGGGATAGTTGCCGGTAAGGCTGAACACCACGATGCTGACCCCCATCACGAGCCCGCTGCGCATCAGCACCGCGCCGTTTCCCCGCCGGTCGCCGCGGGAAGCCACCCATAACGCTGCCACCACCGAGCCGGCCCCGTTTGCCGCCATCAGCTCTCCCACCACCCGGACATCGCCGCCGAACACCTCGCGGGCCACCACCGGCAGCAGCGACATCATCGGCATGGCGAACAGCATCGGGATCAGCACCAGCACCATCATGCCGCGGGCCACAGTGTTCCGGCCCACATAGCGAAAGCCTTCCACGAGGTCGGTCCACACCCCCACCACCTTGCGGGTGGTGCTGGGCATCGACGGAATCTTCACCTTTTGCGTGCAATACAGGACCCCGATCCACGTCAGCGAGGCCGCCAGGAAGGTCATTCCGGGTCCCACCGCGACCATCAGCAGGCTCCCCACCACTGGCCCCACGATGCGGGTGCTATTGAAGGCCACCGATTGCAGCGCAATGGCGTTCACCAGGTCCTCGCGCGGCACCAGCGTCGGCACCACCGCCTGGCGGATCGGCTGGTTCAGGGTCCACGCCACGCCGGTGATCAGCGAGAAGGCGAAGATGTGCCACGCCTGTTCCAGGTGCAGCAGCAGAATGACGGCCATGCAGAGGTACAGCCCCAGGATGATCACCTGGGACCACATCAACAGCTTCTTGCGGTCCATGCGGTCGCCCGCCACTCCGGCCAGGGGTCCCAGCACCAGGAAGGGGAGGGCACGCAGTCCGTTCACCAGCCCCACCAGCAACGGTGAGCCGGTGAGGGTGTACACCAGCCACCCGGTGATCACCTGCTCCATCCACATGCCGCTGCTGGTGAACACCAGTCCGATCCACATGTAGAGGTAGCTGCGGTGACGCAGCGACCGGAAGGTTTCGACCTGGTACCAACGGCGGGGGAAAGGTTGGGGTGGGGGCGGAGCCGCGGGAGCAGCGGTGGGGAGAGTGCGCTCCCGGACCTCGGTCACAACGACGTCACTCCACCCGCCGGAGCGACGGGAGGAGGCGCGCGACGATGCCGGCGAGCACGACACACATCGCGCCCATGACGGTCACGGTATCGGGGGCGCCGATCCAATGAGCCAGGACGCCGCCGAAGAACGCTCCCAGGGGTTGTAGTCCCATGTTCAACATGTAGAGGCTCATCACCCGCCCCCGCAGTTCGTTGGGAATGCGGATCTGCAGCAGCGTCTGGTTGGTGGCCATGTACGTCTGCTGGACAAGGCCCGTGATGACGAGGGATAGCATGGATAAAGGCATCGATCCGGTCTTGCTGATCTGGCTGAAGCCGACCAGCGTCGCGCCCCAGCAGGCCAGCGAAATGAGCAACACCCGGCCGCGGTTCTCGGCGCGGTTGGCCGACGCCACCCCCATTGCGCCGGCAAACGCGCCCACACCGGTGGCTGCCAGCAGCAGCCCCAAGCCCACCGGGCCCACGTGGAGCACATCCTCCGCGAATATCGGCATCAGGCTGTGGTAGGGCATCCCGAACACCGCGGGGACCCATGCGAGGGCCATCAGCACCCGGACGGTTGGCTCCTGGATCACCCAGCGGGCGCCCTCTCTGAGGCTTTGCAGCACCGACACCCCCTGGGGCACCGGTGGGTTGGGCGGCACATGCATCCGCCAAATCATGAACGCCACGCCCATGTAGGCCAAGCCCTGCACGATGAAATTGCCGCCGGCGGTGAACACGAGGATGAGCAGCCCGCCCACGGCGGGACCAACAATGCGTGTGAGGTTGAAGGCCGCCGAGTTGAGGGCGATGGCGTTGGGCAGGTCCTGTCTCGGCACCACGCTGCCCACCAGCGCCTGCCGCACCGGCTGGTTGAACGACCACCCGATCCCGGTGAGAATCGTGAACACGAAGACGTGCCACACTTCGGCCTGCCCGCTCAACACCAGCACTCCCATGATGAACGGGGTTACCGTCAGCACGAGCTGGGTGTACAGCATCAGCTTCTTGCGGTCCACCCGGTCGGCGGTAACCCCGGCAAAGGGCCCGGTGAACAAGAACGGCAGGGCACGAATACCGTTGACCGCCCCCAGCAACACCGAGGAACCGGTCATGTCGTAGACCAGCCAGCCGAGGGTGACCTGCTGGATCCACATCCCAGCGCTGGAGCAGACGGTGCCGATCCACAGATAGCGATAGTCCCGGTGGCGAAGCGAAGAAAAGACTTCGAGGCGCCAGCCCCGTTTCGGTGGGGCCTGCGCCGCGCTCGCGCCGGCAACGCCGGTGGCCTGGGTGGGGGGAGGCGTGACGGTGGAGGGTGGGGTGGCCAATGATCTGGGTGGGGCGGCGGGTCCGGTCCTTTCAATTTTCGCTGGCGTTGGGTGTGGTGTCAGGCCTTGACGCCCGAGGCGGCCAGTTCTGCCTCGAGGTCGCGCAGCGCCTCCTGTGAACGCCTCAGCGTCCGGTCGAGGCGTTCCCGCCAGCGGTCCCGCATCTGCTCCAACTGGGCGATCTTGCGGTTGATCAGCGATTCCTGCTCTTCGATGACCGCGATGGCCTTGCGCATCCGCTGGAGTTGCGCCGCGGGGTGTGGTTCCTGCTGGTTCATCACCCGGATATCAGCCAAGGTCTCCTCGGCTTCCAGCATGTTCTTGATGTCCGCCAGGCTGAAGCCGAGGAGCCGCTTGAACTGGACGATGTGCTCGATGCGCTGGATGTCGTCTTCGGAGTAGAGCCGGAAGCCGCCTTCCAGGCGGGAGGGCGGCGCCAGCAGCCCCTTCTCTTCGTAGAAGCGCAGCGTCCGCTGGGTCAGGCCGGTGCGCTCGGCCACTTCGCCTATCTGCATGTACTGCTTGGCCATCACACGCCCGCTTTCTTGGGAGAACCGAACTCAACCAACTTTAACGGACATTACCGTTTACGTCAAGGTTATTGCCGGGGGGGGCAACTACTCAGATGCCCAAGACCCTGGAGACACCACCGGTTCATGAAAAGCCTAGGACGGCGACCTCTCCCCAAGATCACTCATGGCGGATGGGGCGTGCCCCTTGACCCCCTCCCCGCCGGAGGAGAAATAAAGAGATGGATGGTGAGGGTACACCCCTCACACTCCCCGCCAGCAGGAGACCCGCTGGACACCCCTGGAGGAGATGCTGTTCCTGGTG
>SHYD01000068.1 GCA_009692945.1 Dehalococcoidia bacterium
CATGGCCGCGGCGGTCGCAAATCTCACGTTGCTGGCGGGCAGCGTACGCTTGGACGACGCTACGCCTTCCCCACTGAAGAGCATAGGGCGCCTGATGGCCTCCGTGATGGGCTTGGTGCTGGCGGTAGCGGTCTGCTGGCCATCTTTCAGCAGCACCCCATCTCGTTTCGCCCTAACCCTCCGCCCCTTCCAAAACCCCACTTATCGGCCGGACTTCTAGGACGGCGACCTCCCTCTCTAAGATCACTCATGGCGGACCGGGCTCACCCCTTGAACTCCTCTCCGCCGGAGGAGAAATAAAGAGATGGATGGTGAGGGTACACCCCTCACACTCCCCGCCAGCGGGAGACCCGCTGGACACCCCTGGAGGAGATGCTGTTCCTGGTGAGCCACCGCGTTTTCATAGGAGTGTCAGGAGTTCGGGGAATATGAGCCATTTCCCCCACCCCAGGAAAAAGAGGAGAATTCTCTGCTGGGGGGCACCCCCACTCCCCCGGCAGAGGGCTGCCGCCCTCATGCACTCCCACTCCTGAGCCCGGCCGCCCCTCAATAGTGAACTCTTACCGGTCCGCCGTTGAGGCTTGCCCGCAGCGCTCAGCCGGCCGCTGCGATCCCACCCACGGCGGCGCCGATGAAAGGCAGGCGTTCGAACCGCCCTCCCAGAACGTCGTCGGCCGGCGCACCGAGCCACTGGTCGAGGACGGTCGCGTACACCGACCGGAAGTCTACGGTGTGGCGGAGGTTGCCGTTGTCCATGGCCGACAGGTTGGGCGCTTCTCCGTAGAGGCCGCCCTGCACCTGGCCCCCGATCAGGAACAGCGGCGCCGCTGTTCCGTGGTCGGTGCCGGCGCTGGCGTTTTCCTGAGCCCGCCGCCCGAATTCGGACCAGGTCATCACCAGGACGTCCTGCGCTCTGCCGTGGGCTTCCAGGTCCCGGTAGAAGGCGTGCAGGCCGTCGGAGAGTTGCTGCAGTAAACGGGCCTGGGCGTTCAGTTCCCCGGCGTGGGTATCGAACCCACCCAGGCCGATGTGGAACACCTTAATCCCCAGGTCGCCGTTGATAGCTTGAGCCAGCAACTTGAAGCCGTTTCCCAGCCCATTGGTGGGATATGCGACGGCGGGCTTGTAGTCTTTGGTGGTGGCCCGCAGCGCCTCGGAGCTTCGGTGCGCCCCCTCCGCGACATGGGACAGCAGAGCGGCGTAGGGCGCCTTTTGGGGATAGGCTTTGTACATGTTGAGCAGCAGGTTCACTCTCGGATCGGTATCCTGAGGAAAAGCAGGGTCCGGCAGCATCCGATAGGTCTCTAGACTCTGCACCACCGCCACCGCCGCCTTGCTTGAGCGCAGCGCCATCGGGGTCCCCTGTCCCACCGCCACCCCGTCGATCACGTGTCCGTTCTCGTCGATGACCCGGTCAAAGTACTTGCCGACCCAGCCGTCGCTCCGGACGTCGTTCAGGTTGGCCGTTTGCCATATCTCCATCGAACGGAAATGGGAGAGGTTGGGATTCGGGTAGCCCACTCCTTGGACCACCGCCAGCGCCCCGCCGTCCCACAGTTCCTTCAGTTTCCCCATGCTGGGGTGCAGCCCCGTTCCGCCGTCTAAAGGCAATGCCTGATCTGCGGGGATGCGTACCGTCCGCCTCAGGTCGAAGTAGGAGCTGTCGCCGAAGGGCACAACCATGTTCAACCCATCGTTGCCCCCCGCCATCTGTACGATGACGAGCACGCGGTTGTTGGTGGCTGCGGACAGCATCCCCTCGTTGATGGCAGCGTGGACGCCACGCGTGAAGATGGGTGGCAGCGCCAGGCCTGCCGAAACCACCACCACTCCCCGCCTCAGGAAATCACGACGTGTCAGCATGGTGTTTCCCTCACAGCAACTGGTACTCTGGGCTGGCCATCAGGAGGTAGACCAGCGTCCTGCCTTTGCGGTCCAATGATCGGGGTTCCAGCGTCAGCGGCTGCGATCCGAATAGGTACTCGCTCAACAGGGCATCGACTTCCGGACTCAGGTTGCCGTCCAACAGCAGCCGTGTGACGAAGGCCTTGAACTGCTTTGGGCCGCTGATACCGTTGGCCGCGACGACGCTGCTCAGATCGATCACGGTGGCGGGAGGCCCCTTGCGGCGGATGACCAGGCCGTTCACGAAGTTGGCGCGGGACATCCAACTGGCGCTGTTGAGCCATGCCGGGCCGCCCGGCCATCCGGCAACGTTGGGGGGATCGAACACGTCCTGACCCATGTTCCGCGCACCGTTGGCCGGATATTGGCCGTCGGTCTCCAGACCCCAGGCCCGGTGGACCCCGACCGCCAGATCGACGGGGCTCCGCACCTGCGAGCGATAGGCCGTTGCCGAAGAGAACTCCTCGGAGAGCAGGATCGCCCGCACCATGGCTTTGATGTCATAACCGCTGTTGAAGTAGACCCCGGACAACATCTCCACAAAGGGGGGCGGAGGGTTGCGGTAGGCGAAGAACGAAAACAACCGCCTGCTGAGGTAGGCTGCGGTGGCGGGCTGCTCCAGGATGATGTCCACGATGTCGCCGGCGCTGAAGCGGCCGGTGCGTCCCAGGAAGGTCTTGGAACCGCCATCGAAGGCCGTTCGTGAGAGGGTGACCTCGCCCTCCTGGGAGACGCGCCACCCGGTGAACGCCCGCGCCGCTTGCAGGACGTCCTGTTCGGTGTAATTGCCCTCGCCCATGGTGAAGAGTTCCATCAACTCGCGGGCGTAGTTCTCGTTGGGGTGCTGTTTGCGGCTGCCGCGGCCGTCGAGCCAGATGAGCATGGCGGCATCTTTGGAGATGCCCCGCATGATGTCGCGGAAGTTGCTCAAGGCGTTGGCCCGGAAGAACTCGTTCTGCCGCCGCAGCAGCCCGGCGCTGTTCACCTTGCTGAAGCCGCTGGTGAGCAGGCCATGCCAGAACAGCGTCATCTTTTCCTGGAGCGGCCGCGTGCTGTGGACCATGCGGATCATCCACCAGCGCCGCAGCGCCTCGCGGTCATCGGAGTCGAAATCGAAGGCGTCCAGGCGTTCCTGGATCGGGTCGGCGACGGCGTCGTAATTCAGCAGGTAGTCGACGGTTGCCTCGAACCCCAGCGCGGTGTATCCATCCAGTTCGCTCTTGGAACCGCTGAACCCCGCCCGCCGCAGCAGGTGAGCGACCCTGACGCTGGGGTCCGCGAGCGGGTTGGGAGGAGGGTCGCTGGGTCCATCCTTTGGGGCGGCCTGCTTTAGGCCCTCAATCGTTGGGAGCATCGAAGCCGAGATGAAGCCCCGGCGAGAGATGAGTTGTTTCAGCGGACCCGCGATTGCTGCGGTTGTTCCCATAGCTCCTCCTACCCGTCCATCGTCCGCTTCCGGCCCGCCCTGCGCAGTGACATGGATCACGGCGGTGCCTCGCCCCAGCAGCATTGCCGCCGTTGCCAGTCATTACCCTGGTTTGTGCCGATTGGTTTCGCTGCATGGAGGAACGCCCAAGCGGATGGCGCTGGTTTAGGCGTATCCCGGATGGGGGGAATGAGCCCGCTGCCGGCCTATTCTATCACGCGTAACGGGAAGTCCCCTGCCTCACTGCACACGCCGACTTCGGCGATGGTCGCCACACCCCGCCGGCGCAGCGCCGCCGCCAGCAACTCAGCCTTGCCGGGAGCGACTGCAATCAACAGCCCCCCGGAGGTCTGCGCGTCGGCCAGGAGCGTCCGCTGGAGTTCGTCGATGGCAGGGTCCCACTGCACTTGTCCTTCGAGAAAGTTCATGTTGCGGAAGGTGCCGCCGGGCACGATGCCCAGGCCGGCCAGGTCTCGTGCTGCCGCAAGGACAACGATCTGGGAGGAGCGAAATGTGATCTGGACGCCGCTGCCCCGGGCCACCTCCAGGGCATGGCCCAGCAGGCCGTACCCGGTGATGTCGGTGCAGGCGGAGGCCCCCACCTCCACCATCGCGTCTGAGGCCGCCCGGTTCAGCGTCGTCATGACGCTGACGGCCGCGGCCACGACCTCCGGAGTCGCCACCCCCGCCTTGATGGCGGTGGTGATGACCCCGATACCGAGCGGCTTGGTGAGGAAGAGGCGGTCGCCCGGCCGGGCGCCGGAATTGGTCACCTGCGAGCCCGGCCGCACCAACCCGGTGACCGCGACGCCGTATTTCGGCTCCTTATCGTCGATGGTATGGCCGCCGACGATGAGGAGCCCCGCCTCGCGGGCCTTGTCACCGCCGCCACGCAGGATGGCCGCCAGGATGTCCAGGGAGAGCCCCTCACTGGGGAAGCACACCACATTCAACCCGATGAGCGGCCGTGCGCCCATGGCGTAGATGTCGCTCAGGGCGTTGGCCACGGCTATCGCGCCGTAATCGTAGGGGTCGTCGACCACCGGCGGGAAGAAGTCGACCGTCTGGACCAATGCCGTGTTGTCGTCCAGGCGGTAGACCGCCGCGTCATCGGAGGTGTTGAACCCCACCAGCAGGTTGGGATCGCTGGGCACATATAGCTGGCGCAGCACCTGCGCCAGCGCCGCGGGGGCGAATTTAGCCGCTCACCCCGCGCAGCTTGCCAGCGATGTCAACCGGACCTGTTCCCGGTCACCCATCGGCGAAACCTCCTGACATCAAGGGGGAAGACGGGCCCCCTGAATTGCGAAGACGGGCCAGAGCCGGCCCGCCTTCGATTGTAAGCTATTCAGTTGAGGGGCTTAGCCCCGTCCCAGTCGTTCCGCAGCTACTCAGTCTTCGGGTGACGAGTCGTCGCTGGGGAGGCGATTGCAATCGTTCCGTCGCCCCACCCCCGACAAAAAGAGGGGTGTTGTTCTTGGGGACACCCCAAGCCCCCCGGCAAAGGGCTGTCGCCCTCTGCACGCCTGCTCCCAAGGTTTCTGACCCCTATTCGCGTACCTTGCGCACCGTGACCAGCCAGTCGGTGTCGTCCACCTGCTCGACCCCGACGATCTCCTGGCCCTCGTTGCGGAAACTGCGCGGGCAATTGTCCACCGCGGGCAGGTGATCGAGCCGGATGCTCAGCACCTGCCCGACTTCCATGTCCTCCAAGGCCAGCTTGGACTTGACGAAGGTGTAAGGGCAGACCTCGCCCCGGAGGTCGATATCATCGTCCACGCTGACGCCGGACGGCAGCGGAATGACGGTGAGGTTGAGATCGGTCATGGCGTCCTCCTCTTCACTGACTCATCGATTGCTGACTGTTAGCTGCCCTGTTCCACCGGGAACGAGGGGTCGTTGCCCCAGTCGCCCCAGGAGCCGGAGTAGTTGCGCACGTTCTCGAAGCCCATGAGGCGCAGCACGAAGTAGCTGTGAGCGGCGCGGATGCCTCCCTGGCAGTAGGTGATGACCTCTTTGCCCGCGGCGACGCCCGCTCCCTCAAATTGACGCTTGAGGTCGCCGGCCGATTTGAACAGCGGTAGGTTCCCCGGCGTCAGCGCCTCCGACCATTCCAGCGATTTGGCGCCTGGAACATGGCCGCCCCGGAAAGCCTGGGCCACGGCGCCGGTGTACTCGTCCTTGGAGCGCACGTCGAGGATGACGGTTCCGGCCTGCTCCAGGCGGGCGCGGACATCTTCTTTGGTGGCGCCCCGTTCGGCGTGGGTCACCGCTTTGTAAGCGGCCGGCGTGGGGGTGGCCGGTTCGGTGACCAGAGGGCGGCCCTCGGCTATCCAGGCGGCGATGCCCCCGTTCACCACAGCCAGTTTTTCGTGTCCGAAATACTCCAGCGCCCAGAAGGTGCGGCCGGCCATCAGGCCGGGACCGTCATCGCAGATCACGATGGTATCGGTGTTGTGGATGCCCAAATTGCCGGCCAGCACCTCGAACCGCTCTGCCGGCAACAGTGTCGACCGGATCGGCGCGGCCGGGTCGTCGAGCCGGGCGACCGGGAGGTTGACCGCGCCGGCGATGTGGCCCTCGGCGTACCTGCCCGCGCCGCGCGGGTCAATGATGCGCAAATCCGCATTGTTGAGGTGGGCCGCAAGCCAGTCGGTGGTGACCAGCAAGCGTTCGTTGGGATAGGAACTCAAGTTATCTCCTTGGCGGGACCGGAAAGTCTACTGAAATTATCAACTTTTCGTTGGCGCTCCGTCAACGGGGAGCCGGCTGATTGGGGAGTCGGCTGATTTACCACCAGATCTTCCCCTCGACCCCGGGCGCCGATCCAGGGTCTTCCTGGGTCCAGAGGCCGGTGCTCAGGTATTTCCAGCCGCCGTCCGCCAGCAGCACCACCACGTTGCCGCGTTCCATCCGTTGTGCCACCCGCACCGCGGCGTACACCGCGGACCCGGCGGATATGCCGGCGAAGATGCCCTCCCGCTGCATCAGGACTCGCGTGGTAGCGAAGGCTTCTTTGCTCGCGACCACAAAACGGCCGTCGAGAAGGGACTGATCCAGGATGGGGGGCACGAACCCGTCGTCCAGGCTGCGGAGCCCCTGCACCAGATCGCCGGGGTGGGGCACCACGGCGATAACCCGGGCACTGGGGTTGTGCTCCTTGAGGCGCCGACCCACCCCCATCAGAGTCCCGCCGGTGCCCAGCCCCGCCACGAAGGTGTCCACCTCGGGCAGGTCTTTAATGATTTCGACGGCGGTCGTCTCGTAGTGGGCGCGGGGGTTGGCCTCGTTGCCGTATTGATACGGCATGAAGTACTCCGGTGTCTCGCCGGCCATCTTCTGGGCGACGCGGATGGCGCCGTTGCTGCCCTGGCTGCCGTCGGTCAGTACCACCTCGGCCCCGTACGCCTCCAGCAGCCAACGCCGCTCTTCGCTGACGTTCTCGGGCATCACCACCTTGACCTTGTAACCGAGGTAGTGCCCGATCATGGCGAGGGCGATGCCGGTGTTCCCGCTGGTGGGCTCCAGGATGGTGCGGTCTGGGGTCAGCGCTCCCGATGCGATGGCGTCGTCGACCATGTACTTGGCGATCCGGTCTTTGACGCTGCCCGTGGGGTTTTGGCCCTCGAGTTTGGCGAAGATGCGCACACCCGGCTTGGGGCTCAGGCGGGACAACTCCACCATCGGCGTGCGGCCGATGGAATCGATAATGTTGGAATAAGCCATGTGCTCGGAAACGTCCCCTGGTTCAGCGGCTGCCGCCGGCCAAGGCGGGCAGGATCGAGATCACGTCGCCTTCTGCGATGGCGGTCTGGAGCTGCCCGAGATACCGGATGTCCTCGTCATTCTTGTAGATGTTGACGAACCGGTGGAGTTGCCCATCGGCGGTCAGCACCTGCTCTTTGAAACCGGGGTAGGTCCTGTCAAGAAACTCCAACAGTTGGTTGATGGTCTCGCCCTGCCCCTGCACCGTCCTGGCGCCCCCCACCACTCGTTGCAATACCGCGGTGACCCGCACTTCAACAGCCATGCCCACCCTCCATAGCAATGTGCGGGGGAAACCCCGCGGTGGGCGAAGGTTTCCCCCGGATCTAGTCTTTACGAGCAGTCTAGCCCCCGCAACGGGCAGCGTCTAGCCGATTCGGATCGCCTCCCGTGCCGCCTCGGTAGGGGAGGCGATGCCGAGACAGAACTCTTCGTAGTCGATCAGTTCGGTCACGGTGGGGTGGTCGCCGCAGACGGGGCACTGCGGGTCCCGGCGCAGCTTCATCTGACGAAACTCCATGCTCAGTGCATCGAACAGGAGCAGCCGACCGCTCAAGGATTCTCCCAAGCCCAGTATGAGTTTGATCGTCTCAATGGCTTCGATGCAACCGACGATGCCGGGCAGCACCCCCAGCACGCCGCCCTCGGCGCAACTGGGCACCATGCCGGGCGGAGGCGGCGCAGGGTAAACGCAGCGGTAGCATCCCTTGCCGGGGAGGTACACGGTGGCTTGTCCCTCGAAGAACAGGATGCTGCCATCCACCAGCGGCTTCTTGAGGAAAACGCAAGTGTCGTTCACCAGGTACCGGGTGGGGAAATTGTCGCAGCCGTTCACGACGATGTCGTACCCGCTGATGATCTCCATCGCGTTCTCCGAATTGAGGTACAGGCGATGCTTGATCACGTTGACCTCGGGGTTCAGGTCGTTGATGCGCTCCTGGCCCGAATCGACCTTGGGCTTACCCACGTCGTTGGTGTCGTGGAGCAACTGGCGCTGCAGGTTCGACAGGTCGACCACGTCGGCGTCGACGAGGCCGATGGTCCCGACGCCGGCCGCGGCGAGGTACATGGCGGTGGGCGAACCGAGCCCGCCGGCGCCGATGAGCAGCACCTTGGCGTTGAGCAGCTTGCGCTGGCCCTTGCCGCCGACCTGCGGCATCACGATGTGGCGGCTGTAGCGCAGGATCTGCTCCTCGGACCAGCCGGATGCCCCACCCGACATGGCGGGGACGATGGATATCTCATCACCCTCGCCGATGGCGGTCTGGTCGCCCTGCAGCGTTCCGATATCACGGTTGTTCAGGAAAACGGCGACATGGTCGGCCACGCCGCCGTTCAGGTCGAACACCAGGCTTTTGAAGGCCGGATAGCGGTTGCCGAGCGTGCGCAACGCCTCGGCGACGGTGGAGCCCTCGCTCTCTACCTTGGCCATGTTACCGGTGGCCGAACGGAATGGACCAGGAATATAGACGTTCACACTCATCTTCCTTCCTCCCGCCTGCTTGCGCTCGTGGTGATGAAATCTCGCAACGTCCGGCGGGTTAAGCCCGCAGCGGGCGTGCTGTCCTCTTCGAGTGGCACGCTCAGGTAGCGTTCGCCGGTATCCGGCAGCATGGTTACCACCACCTTGCCCGGCCCCAGTTGCCCGGCTATCACGGCCGAGGCCCACACATTGGCCCCCGCCGAGATACCCACCAATAATCCCTCTTCACGGGTCAACCGCGACGCCATGTTCTTGGCGTCCTCATCGGCGACCCCGATGATCTCATCGATCACCGCCATGTTCAGGACACCGGGCACAAAACTGGCCCCGATGCCCTGGATCCCGTGCAGGGCGGCTCGGCCTCCCTGGAGCACCGGCGACCGCGCTGGTTCAACTGCCACGATGCGGACACCCGGGACCTCCTGGCGCAACACCTCGCCGATGCCGGTGATCGTGCCGCCGGTCCCCACCCCCGCTACGAAAGCGTTGATCCGGCCCTCGGTGGCTTCGAGAATTTCGATGGCGGTGGTGCGGCGGTGGACATCCGGGTTGGCCGGATTTTCGAACTGGTTGGGCATGAAGTAGTCCGGATGCCGAGCTGCCAAGTCCTGGGCGGCAACGACGGCTCCCGTCATCCCCTCCAGTGCGGGGGTCAGTATCAGTTCGGCGCCGAAGCGGCCCAGCAGCCGCCTTCGCTCCATGCTCATGTCCTCGGGCATGGTGAGGATGAGATGGTAGCCCTTGGCTGCGGCCACCATCGCGAGGCCGATGCCGGTGTTGCCGCTGGTCGGCTCCACAATGGTGTCGCCTGGTTTCAAACGTCCCGCCGCTTCCGCTGCTTCGACCATCGCCAACGCGATCCGATCCTTCACACTCCCCGCAGGATTGGCCTGTTCCATCTTCGCCAGGATGGCAGCGCTGTTGGTTGGCCCCACCCGGTTTAGTCTGACCAGGGGGGTCTCGCCCACCAGTTCCAAAACGCTGTTGATAATTCGCCGGCTCACGATGTGATGCAGCCTTGTTCGCTCATCAGATGTAGTACATTGCCCGTTGCCGCAGCGCCTGCTGGCGTTCCAGAATCCCGGCTACGTTGCTCGCTCGGAGCAACTCGCGGGTCAGCTCAGTGAGGGTCTGCCACACTTCTTGCTGGCCACACTTGCCGTCGTGCTTGCAGGCCACCGTCCCGTCCAGGCACCCCACCGCCGCCACTGTCCCTTCGAGCGCGTCCACCACTTCGGCCAAGGTGATCTCGCCTGGTTGACGGGCCAGCAGGTGCCCCCCCTGGGGGCCCCGACGGCTGTGGATGAACCCCGCCTTGCGGAGGGTGGTCAGCAGTTGGTCGAGATACGGTTCGGGGATGTCTTGGCGTTCCGCGATTTCGCGGCTCTGCACCGGTCCCTCGCCCAGGTGTTCCGCCAAGTCCACCAGGGCACGGATCCCGTAGTCGCCCTTCATGGAAAGCTTCATCGGCGGCAGCTACCTCTGAATCTCGACTGACTATGTCATCATTCTACCATTCGGCCGATCTGGACACAATACTACGAATTCGATAGTAGCTGTTCAGACATGCGGGGACGAGTTGCCGCACGGGAGGCGTCTCGCTCATTCCGACGCCCCACCCCCCCCCGAAAGTGGCAGGTTTTGTTCTTGGGGCGTGACTACCCGCCCGCTACCGCCGGCACGATGCTCACCTCGTCACCAGCCTTGAGTGGCGTGGTGATTCCGTCAAGGAACCGGACGTCCTCGCCGTTGACGTAGATGTTGACGAAGCGCCGCAGTTCGCCGGATTCGTCGCACAGCCGGTCGCGGAACCCGGGATACTGGATTTCCAGCGAATCAATGCACTGGAGCAGGTTATCGCCCGTTATGGTCAAGACGTCCTGGCCGGATGCCAGCCCGCGGAGTGGGGTGGGAACGCGAACTTTAATTGACATAACAACGTACTCCTGAGTGTTGTTTTTGGGGTCGTCCGGGTCCTGGCCACCGGGTCAGCCGGCGATGACGTCGCCTTCCATGGGATCGGCGCGGACACCGAGACCTCTCACGTAGCTGAGCCCCGCTTCGATGTCGCTCGCCGCTCCGTCCAATTCGAGCACCACCCAGCCGTGGTCATCGGTGATGTCGGCCCGGCGGATGTTGGTAACCACCCCGTAGCGTTTGCCCAGGTTGTAGATGACCGGTTCTTTGATCTGCTCCGCCGGAAAGGTAAACAGCACACGCAGCTTGGTCATGGTGCTCCTCGCGCCTTTTGTGTCCATCGCGGGAATTCCGGGTCAACTATACCAGGGCCGGGGCGGACAGTCCCCGGCGGGCGGCGATGGCTGCTTCGAAGTCGGCGAGGGTGGGCCGGATGTGGAGCGGCGCCGTCACCTTGTCTGCCACCGCCTCTTGCGTCTTGAGCCCGTTGCCGGTGATGAAGGCGACGGTCAGCCCGTTCGGGTCGACCGCGCCCGCTTGTATCAGCCGCCGCAGCCCCGCCACCGTCACGCCGCCCGCGGTCTCGGCGAAAACTCCCTCCGTCTCGGCCAGCAGCATCATGCCTTCGACCACCTCGTCGTCGGTCACCGCGGCGGCGGCCCCATTGGATTCCTGGATGGCCTTCAGGGCGTAATAGCCGTCGGCCGGGTTGCCGATGGCCAGCGACTTGGCGATGGTATTGGGCTTGACGGGTTTCACGTTCAGGGTCCCCGCCGCGTAAGCAGTGACGATGGGTGAGCAGCCCAGCGCCTGGGTCGCCATCATATGGGTGGGGACCGAATCGATGAGGCCCAACTGGTGGAACTCATTGAGGCCCTTCCAGATCTTTGTGAACATGGAGCCGGAAGCGAGGGGCACCACCGCGTAATCGGGCGCACGCCAGCCCAACTGCTCGGCGACCTCGTAGCCCAGGGTCTTGCTGCCCTCAGCGTAGTAAGGGCGCACGTTGATGTTGACGAAGGCCCAGCGGTAGCGATCGGCCAGTTCGCTGCAGAGCCGGTTCACCTGGTCGTAGCTTCCTTCCACGGCCACGAGAGTGGGGCCGTAGATGGCGGCGCCGATGATTTTGCCCTGCTCCAGGTCGGCTGGGATGAAGATGTAAGCTTCCATCCCCGCCCGGGCGGCGTGGGCGGCGACGCTCCCGGCGAGGTTGCCGGTGGAGGCGCAGGCGAGCACGTCGAACCCCAACTCCCGGGCCCGCGATGACGCGACCGCCACCACCCGGTCCTTGAATGAGTAGGTGGGGTTGACGCAGTCGTTCTTGATGTAGAGCTCTTTGAGTCCGAGCGTTTTGGCGAGCCGGTCGGCCCGGAGCAGCGGAGTGAACCCCGCGTTGATGTCCACCACGTTATCGGTCAACACCGGCAGCAGGTCTTTGTAGCGCCAGATGCTGCGGGGGCCCCGCTCGATGCTGGTGCGGGTGACCACGCCGTTCATGCCTTCGTAATCGTAGCTCACCTCCAGCGGACCAAAGCACCATTCACAGGCGTGAATAGGGTCGAGGGGGTATTGCCGGCCGCATTCCCGGCACTTCAGGGCAGTTACAAACGCCACGATGCGGGTCTCCTTCGTTGGTACTGTCGTAAGGCAAAGGTGAGAGTTGAGATAGGTTGGCGACACATTTGGGCCGGGCCGCCGGTGCTCGGGCAGGCGGCACAGACGCCGTGGTGCAGACGGACGAACATCGAAAACGCATCCTTGTCACGAACGGGAATACAAAAACCTCTTCGGCGAACGGAAGAGGTTTGGCATCCCTAGACCTCTCATCTTGCAGATCGCTCTGCCGGAATTGGCACCGTACCAGCTTGCGGTGAACGCAAGGCTTACAGCCGGTTGCCGGGCTTCACAGGGCCGTTCTCCCTCCACCTCTCTCGATAAGAGCACAAACTATTCAGTTGTTATAAAAGATACTAGCAGCCTGTTTCCGCGCCGGTCAAGCGCATCGTTTGCCAAAGTAACTACTCAGTCTTCGGGGGCCGAGTTGTCATTTAAGAGCGTCTGCTGGTTTTCCGGAGCCCCCACCCAAAAAGAACAAGAAGAAAGTTGTTCGTGGGGGGCACCCCCACAACCCCCGGGAAAGGGCTGCCGCCCTCTCCACACCTGCTCCGGGGCGCTCCGCCCCCTCAACTCTGAGCAGTTACGTTTGCCACCGGCCCCGCTGGTGGCCCGATCCGACTGAGGGACGGTATAGTATCGATGAAAATTTCGCACAAGGAGTCGACCCATGGATGAGGCTGCCAAGAATCGAGCTCTCGTCAAATCTTGTGTAAATACCCTTCCAGGATCGTCGTCTGATCAGGCCGCGGCTTCGGTGTTTACCTCCTCTGTTTGAAGGATCCCGTCCACGAACCTTCGTCCGGCAAGAACCAGGGTCATGACCGTGCGAGCACC